>JAQWTK010000015.1 GCA_029242705.1 Gammaproteobacteria bacterium
TTATTAAACAAATAATATAAGTCGGCACGGTCGTATACATCATAGACTTAATATGCGAGTAAAGATCGGTGTCAGCACTCATCGCCGCCAGATTAGTCGTGTCTGAAACTGGCGACATCTTATCGCCGAAACTTGCTCCAGATACCACCATCCCAGCAACGAGTGGTAACGGAATACCGAGTGCTTGTCCGAGCCCCATTAACACGACACCGATGGTTGCAATCGTGCCCCACGCGGTACCGGTCGCCAAAGACATTAAGCTGCATAGCACTAGTCCGGCCGGCAAAAAGAAACTTGGATGTAGCAAATCCAAACCGTAATATATTAGCGCACCGATTGTTCCGCTCTCTATCAAGGCAGCGACTAGAATACCAATCAGAAAGAAAATAAAAATTGCACCCAAGCCTTTTTCAATGCCTGAGATCATTGAAGATTTGATTTTTTGGTAACTAAACCCCAGCCAATAAGAATGGCCGGCCACCCATACGAGGGCAATTACTAACAAACTATGCACGCTAATCCCAAGCCAAAGCAGTCCTGAGATAACGATCAAGATGACTCCCCCAAAACAAAGTAGGGAATGCACAAAACTGGGGTCTTGCGTATCTTTCATAAATTAATGACCTAAGCACTCAACGACTGAACTTTAATTTAATTAATCTATATTTATATCTTCGGACCCAGCTGGCAAAGAAATCACCATGCCGTCTTCTGTAATTAGTGCGCCTTCTGGAATAAGGCCCGTGAAGGTGGAAACCGCCATAGCATTTCTCGGTGCGGGCACCAGATGGTACAACGCTAATTGACCGATATCGGCCTCGGCAACTACGCGCTGCAAATCCTCGTTAGTAGCGTGATAATCCTGAATATCATGCAATATCGTCGCCAGTCTGGTATTACCCGTCCTGGACGCCAAATTTTCCATTGTTTGAACCAATTGCAGTGACATAGCGTCATGGAGGACCAAATCCGCACCATCAGAGATTTCAATTATGGTATCAGTGACAAGACTGTCTCCGCTAATAACCACAGAACGCCCACCATAATCGAATCGGTAACCAAAGGCTGGTTCGATGGGTGGATGCGACACCTCAAAAGCAGTAATGCGCAAACCATCCTCTTCTAATATTATCCCCTCGGTAATTTGTCTGGGCTGAAGTACTCCTAAAATAGGATCAAGCAACTCCTCACCATGATGTGCCACCCTGTATCTACTATCTAACTCATACGCAATATTGAGTCCTTCGACAACACGCTCAACACCTTCAGGACCAATAATCTGAAGCGGTGCGGGCCTACCCGCGACCCACGAATTCAAATTAAAGTCAGCGATGTCTGATATGTGATCTGAATGAAAATGCGTAAGCAAAATGCCGCGCAATTTCGCCGTCGGTACGCGAGCTAGAGTGGCGGTGGCCGCAGAACCAGAACCCGCATCTACGATGTAAAGATGGCCAGGTGTTTCTATTGCAACACAAGCTTGTGCGCGGCCCGGAGCGACCAGCGGAGAAGAAGTGCCGCAAAGCGTTACTTTTAAACCGTCAAAAATATCTGAAGAGGTCAGCTGACCTTTGCTGGCCACCGATAGAAATAAAAACCCAAGAAAACTCAAACTTCTAAAAATAATTCTCATACCTTTTTTATAACCCTACCAAGAATCATAAATTACCTAAGAGACGCAATTAGTACCGAAAATATAAGTGCTAATAGCAATACAGAAAACCCTAGGTACTGCCAGCGCGAGCTCTCATTATCTTGGTTGACTCGAGGAAAACCAAGCTTTATTGCAACTGACATTAAGTTTGCATAAAGCAAAGTAAGTAGAGAAATCGCTATTGCTGGGCCGATTAACCTTGGTTCGCTCAGATGTTGAAGCATTAAAATTATGCCTATGAAAAAACCAATGAGACCCACATAGGGTAAATACTTAGCGCATAATAGAAGCGAATCCTCAGCATTAAATCTACTAACAGCAGCAATAACCAAAATTGAGAGAGCTATAAATACGATAGACGGGATATTTATATAGGCATTAATACCAGCCCCGAGTGTCATGGTCCAAATGTTAAAAATAATCCAAAGTATTGCTGCAGCGATACTGTAACTGCCTCGGAAATCTGGAAGTCCAAATGCTAACTTCATACTTACTAAACTAAAGACCGCTGATAAAATCACCGCATATAAAATCGTAAGTAAAGCAATAGACATCGCCGGCCCAACCGCGTTTGGGTCAGACATATTCGTTAACATCACCACAAGACCAATCAAGGTGCCGATAAGACCCACCTGTATAATAATTTCATTTGCTAGCTTAATGCCGTACTGAGTAAATCTCGCCGACATAGATGCAAATAAAACAGGAGCTAAGACAAAAATAGCACTTGGCAAATCAAGTAAAATTTCAAACATATCAATCCTTAAATATTTTTATCCTCAAAATTAAATAAAATAATTCCAAAGCCCTAAATATTAAACCCTTACTTCATTAATAGGCTCTGGAACAGCCCTTCCAGCTATTACTATTGCTGGCAACAAGAGCAATAAACCCGGTAATGCAAATGCCAGCACGCCATTCCAGCCAATAGTAATCAACAGGAAACCCGCGCTTAGTGAACCAAAGGCCTGCAGTCCAAATACGATAAAATCGTTTACTGCCTGCACTTTAAAACGCTCGGACTGGTTATAACTTTGTGTTAATAGGGTGGTGCCACCCAAGAAAAGAAAATTCCAGCCAACACCAAGAAAAATCAATGTGCTCAAGTAGTGTATAAATTCTGGTTTACCCCACCCTATTACTAGACAAGTCGCCATTAGAACCAATCCAACCTTAATAATGTTGAATGCTCCAAATCTAGTGATCAATATGCCACTGAAAAATGACGGGATATACATAGCAAGAATGTGGCTTTGAAGAACACGGGTTGTGGCATCTAATGAATATTGATCTATTTCATGCATGCTAAGAGGGGTCGCAGTCATCAATAAGCTCATGATACTGTAACTCATTGCGGCGGCCATAATTGCTAAGATCAATCTAGGTTGTCTGAAAATTTCTGCTAGAGGTCTTTTTGTTTTCTCGTTATCTTGTTTTTCAATCCTTGAATCTTTATAAAAAAGAAGCAAGATAAAAAATGATATTGATAGCATCGCTGCCATTCCCAAAAATGAACCAACATACAGAGGCAAACTCTCTACCGTGCTGAATCTTCGGCCAACTTCTGGCCCCAACAGAGCTGCTACGATACCGGCCAACATCAATATCGACAAACATCTGGGTACTTCTTCATAGGGAACGGATTCCGCGACCGCAAACCGAAATTGCTGGAGGAATGCGATATAGTTTCCAATCAAAAAAGAAGCAATGACAAAAAGAGCAAAGGAGTCTATAAAAATAGCATACGCAGCCAAAAGGGCAGCAGAGATTCCCAGCAGACTTCCCGCAAGAAAACCTAATTTTCGCCCGATTTTTGACATGAGAAAAGAGGCTGGTATGGCCGCGCTCGCGATACCAATAATTTGAATAGCTATCGGCAATGTCGCAAGGTCTGCTGAAGGCGCGATTCGAACGCCCACGATACCTCCCAACAAAACAATAATAGGTGCTGCGGTTTGCCCAAAGCATTGAGCTATAGTGAGAACAATAAGAACTCTATACTTTTTTAAAGAAGTAACTCCAGATCTCCCTTTTCATTTAGTCCCAACAATCTGGCGTAGCCGATGTATTAAACTTCAGACTTATTAATTAACCCCATCCCTGAAAATAACACCTCGCCGAGTATAACCCTCAGGCATCGGCAGCACATTGTTTGACAGCGCCCACGCCTCATAATCGCTCAACATGTCTTCAAACAATTGTGGCTGTTCGTTTTTTAAATCGTTCACCTCACCAGGATCTACTTTAATATTATAAAGATGCCACTCACTTTCATTTTGTGCTTCGCGATTAATAACAATTTTGTATTCGCCCTTAAAAAGAGCGCTGTTTCCTCCCAACTCATAACCGATGGATTCTGAATCAGAATGCACTTGTTGATTAGCCCCATTAAGGAACGACGAGAAATCGGTTCCTACAATTTGCTCTACCGTAGCTCCCTTCCAGTTTCCATTATGATTATCTATGTCCAGCAAACCGAGAATCGTCGGCGCTAAATCAGTTACAAAAACAAATTCGTCGCTTAATTCTCCCTGCTGTGAAATTCCGGGCCCAGACATTACCAAAGGCACTCTAAGTCCACCTTCATTGGCATGAAACTTATAATACGTCAGAGGAGAAGCAGCAATTGTCGCATTACTTGGACCTATTGCGACAAACGATCCCCGCTCTCCTAAGTTATCAATGCCAGTTTCATAACCGACTCTGCTGAACCACTGATCAAGAGGGGATCGGCCGGTGGGACTAATTAATGCCGATCCTTCCGCACCATTATCAGATGTAAAAATAAAAACGGTGTTTTCATACTCTCCAATACTCTGCAAATAATCCATTAACCTGCCGATATGCATATCCATTGCGTCTACCATACCCGCATAAACTTCCATACGCCGTGAATGGTGGTCCTTCTGCTCTGCCGTTAATGCGTCCCACTCTAGCGTACCCGGCGTCACTTGGACTTTAGTCTCCCTCGGAATAATTCCTGCTTCTTCCGCCGCCAACCGTCTTTTCTCACGCATAACGGTCCAGCCCTCATCATAAACTCCAGCGTACTTATCAGAAAATTCTTTTGGTGCCTGTACCGGCATGTGCACAGCCTGAAAAGGAACATAGGCAAAGAAAGGTTTGTCATCGGCATTGTTGGAGTCAATAAACTCAATAGTCTTATCAATGAAATATTCAGACGAATAAAAATCATCGGGGAGAGTATGTTCTGCACCGTCGGCGTACCAGTGAGCTTGATCATAGATCGGCAGGTAGGTTCGTTGTTCCCAATTGTCTGCGCCAGTATCCGCCATCGCGATGGTCCGATCAAAACCACGGGACGAAGGTAACAAGTCAGGCGTGTGACCTAGATGCCACTTGCCAGTCATATAAGTATGGTAGCCCTGATCTTGAAGCAAACTCGCTAGAGTAACCACGCCATTACTCAAAACACCCTGATAGTGATCAAATTCCATTTGCTCTGGCGGTAGAGCCTCAGGGATATTCGGGACGCCGTTACGGTGACTGTCTACCCCAGTTAAAATCATCGCACGAGCTGGCGCACAACTCGCGGCGGTATGATAGTTGGTAAAAGATAACCCTTCGGCCGCGAGCCTAGCAATATTAGGTGTGCTGATTTCGCTACCGAAAGGCGAAATATCAGTGTAGCCAAGATCATCCGCAAGGATCAAAACAACGTTAGGCCGATCGCCTGTTTGTGCTTGAGCCGTGCCGAGCACTAAAAACCAAAAAAAAATCCCGCTGACTAAGCAATATTTAGACAATGATGGCTCCCCATAAAATTTTATTCACACTGAAAGTGTCAGCGCATTTTCTTACTTGACTATTTTACTCGCACAAACATTGTCCTAATAAATGCAACTGAACTTTGTATAAGAAACAGAATTAAGCAGCCAATATAAACGTTAGCACGATTGGCGATATAACCAGTTATCATTAGTAATGACAAGAGAAAAATTATCGACAAGATACTAGTCTGAAAGAGATAAAGTTGCCAAGGAAATATATCTTTGTGACCCTCGCTTCTCAGCAAACTCATCCTCCGAGGAAATATGAGCAATCCAATTACTGAGTACAAACACAATATCCATAAAATGATTAGCCAAGACATTTCATTGCTGCTATCACCAAAGACTGCGAAAGGAAAAAGGGCGCAGAACATTGAGCCAAAAGCAGAATAAGTAAGAAGCTGGATCCGGAAGTTATCGGGAGAGCTAAAACCATCTGAGGTCCTACTTAAACCAATCAAGATAGCAGAGAACCCAACAATACCAAGTGCGATTTCCGCTATAATCTGTAAGGCGTCAAAGTTTGGCGTCATGACTAATAGGTCTTAGAGTACGAATATCAAATATACTAAAGAATTCACAATTAAGAAGCATATATAAGAGATAAATAAGAAAACTGCTATTTATTCTATTAATAGCCTTATAAGGAATTTTTATCTAGGGAGGATTTTGCTCGATGGATGACATTAGATCAGATGCCAATCGATGTTTTGTTTGTGGTCCAGGTAACAACATTGGGCTTAAACTAGCTTTCAGATTGGATGGTAACGTCTGCCGATCTGAATTCTCCCCTGACATAATGCATTGTGGCTATGATGGAGTTACGCATGGTGGAATAATATTTAGCGTGCTAGATGATGTTATGGCTAATTGGATCCACTTAAAAGGTATTCGCGCCTACACCGCAAAGTGTGATATTCGATATAAAGACAGCTTGTCAATTGGCACAGAAGTAACCCTCGAAGGCCATTGCCTAAAGCAACGAAATCGACTAATAGTCATGGAAGGAAAAATGATCAGAGCCGATAACGGAGACTTAGTCGCCGAAACCAATGCTAGTTTCATGATCGACGTAAATTCGCAGCAATAACCATTTGTCAAACAACCCGGCCACGATTAATTTTAAGATTATTCTGTGGTCGCAGGGGTTTGAGAAAAAGTGTTAGAACGATTTAGACTTAGAAAAACACCAACCGCGGCAATGACCGCACCAGCCATAAAAAGCGATACCTGACCAATAGTAATGCCAATCATTTCTGAGGCTGGAAGCGCTATTAGCCCCCCACCTAATGCCATCAGCAAACGTCCTAGCACACCCTGAAAACCAGATTTATCAACCAACCCCACTCCGAAAAGATAACTCTGTAGTGAACCCGCAATTAGAATTATGCCAAAACCAACCTTAACGGCTGCAATCAAAGCTTGAGACCAGGAGCCGGACATAATCAGAGCTGGCTCCAATACAAAAAAGAACGGAATGAAATAAATTATGCTACCCAATCGCATCGCTTTGAAACCCGTCGCCAACGCAGAAGAACCAGCGATACTCGCCGCGGCGAACGCACCCAAAGCCACGGGTGGCGTAATAAACGAAAGCATGCCCCAATAAAGAATAAAAAGATGAACACTCATTGGCTCCAAACCACCCTGTATCAGCGCTGGAGCAAGTACTATAGCCAAAAAGACATAAGCCGCAGTTACAGTCATGCCAATACCAAGAACAAAACTACAAAAGGCCCCCATTAGCAACAGCAAAATGGTTGAATCTCCCGCCAAATAGAGCAAGTCATTAACCAAGGTGCCAGATAGACCAGTAATTGATAAGGCTCCAACAATCAACCCAACGCCCGCCATAATAGTCAACAGTTCCATCAATAGCTTCCCTGTTGCAACAAGAAAGTTCCCGGCCTGCTTAATGTCCCAACGATATTTAGGCGATAATTGATTTAGCAGAAGCAAAAGACCCGTCGCGATAAAAGGGGCTATCGCTTCGCGTTGCAAAAATACGAGGAGGAAGATTAAAACTAAAAATGCGGCTATATAGTACCAGCCTTGTTTCATCGTCTCGGCTAAACTTGGCAATTCATCTCGAGGAGTTCCAACCAACCCTTTCCTAGCAGCGTATGCATCTACCTGCATAAATAATCCGAAAAAATACAAAAGAGCCGGGATAGCGGCTGCCAAAGCTACGGTGGTATAAGGAACATTGAGGAAAGTTGCCATGACAAAAGCAGTGGAACCCATAATTGGAGGTAAAAGAACACCTCCCGTTGATGCACAAGACTCAACGCCGGCCGCGTATTCCTTTTCCATGCCACTTTTTTGCATGGCGGGAATCGTCATCTGCCCCGTTGTTAAGACGTTCGTAATCACGCTACCACTCATCGACCCCATTAATCCGCTCGATACAATCGCGACTTTGGCAGAGCCACCCCGGACATGACCGAACACCGCGAAAGCCAGATTTATAAAAAAGCGACCGCCACCTGTCTGCTGAAGTGCAATACCGAATATAAGAAACCCTATCACGAGCTGGGCAAATGCCCTGAAAGGTAATCCAAGAATGCTCTCAATACTCATTACATGGTATGCCGCCGTATCCGCTGGCGAAGAAGCCATCCCAGAAATAGGGCCTGGAAAACTCTCCGCAAATATTGGGTAAAGAGAGAACACAAAGACAAGACCAAAGAGTATCCAGCCACCGGTCCGGCGCACACCCTCCATAATGAGCGCCCACAATATATAGCTAACCCAAACAGCATGCTCTGGGGCAGAAAATTCCCAACCATAATCGAGCATGGTTTCAGTATTAGCGAAAAAAAAGGCACAAGAAGAGGCAGCCGCAAGGCCAAGTAGGCCATCAAGCCAGTAAGTTTTATTGTTGGAAAATGAAGGATTCAATAAGAAACAAAGTGGTAACAACAGGCCTATAAGTGCGTAGTAATAATGGTTCTGCAATATTATTGCGAAATCAAGGAGGGGACTTTCTGAGAAAAGTCTTAGGGAGTCCATAGCCAAGAATGCACTGCCTAATGCAGCTATCCCTGTGAGCCAACGCAACGGTAACGGCAGATTAGAAACTTCTTTTGACACTATCGCCAAACCGGATTGAAGCCGGCTTCTTCTAATCGCTGGGCTCTCAATTGCACCCATGCTTCCTCAAAAGCATCTTGGTCACCAATTTCCTCTTGTGAAAATTCAGACCACGCTGCTGCCAGTACTTCCTGCCGACGAACTAATGACTGATTATGGTCTTCTAACTCTTCCGACCAAACTCCGATGTCTCGCCAATAATTAACCGCGCCATCATGATAAGGGACGACCCACTGAAATACTTGACGCTCAAGTGCCCACCCTATTGCTCCCGGATCAGAGTCTTTAAAATCATCATAATTTTCATGGATCGCTCGAGTAAGCGCGTATGCGAGATCATTATCTTGATCCTCGAGCGCAGTCAACATGGGGTAAGGATATGTCCCCGCCTCGTGTGGGTTTTCAGGATCAATCCCGGCACCCCGGGTTGCAAAGTGTTTCGTAAAATAGGGGCCTATCGCCAACATTCGCTCCCAGCATCCTTCGTCATCATGGGGAGCAGGCAACCATCGAATGCCTCTTGGCGAAGCCTCAACCCGAAACATCGGCCCCGAAACCGTCGTACCGAAACCGGCATCGACATCCCCATTAATGACTCCATTCCAGGAAGCATCGTAACCCGGAAAATCAACACGGACCACATCGTCCCAGGTCAAACCTCCACAAGCCAGGAGCGCTTCCATAGAAACATTTAGCGCTGGCGCACCACGAACATAAGGTATTCTGTGTCCCCTCAATTCTGAAAAACTCATGACTCCAGTGTCTGCAGCGACCGCCACGGCTTGGTTGCTTAGCCCATTAGAAGTCATTAATAACCGGACAGCCTGAGGACCCCACTGTGAATTAGCAAACTGAAACATGCCTTCCTGCGCAAAATAAGTTGAGACACCATTAACAGAAAAATCAACTCGACCGGTTTTTAAGGGAAGCAAGCGAGAGATATCATTCTGCCCAGGGATAACCCGCAAAGTAACGTCATATTTCTCTCTTAGCATAGCGCCGATTGCTACCGCTTGGTTATAGCCAGTCGATCCTAAATTGTAAGCGGTCCATGCCATCTGCCGCGGGAAAGCTGACTGAGAAGATTGGGCAAGCGAAATGTTCGAGGAAAAAAACGAAAATACCGCCAAAACGAGGCAAGTAGTTAGGCTTCTACGCATGTATATTGATGTAGCAAAAGTCAGCAGCACTCTCATTCTCCAAAAAAACTGGGTTTCTATAGTTAAAGAATACTAACAAAAGGGCAAACAAACACCCTAAAAATGCCCAATTGTTCTAAGCCCAACAAATACCGGCATAAAGTTATTTGCTACAAATGCCTGTTGCCAGTAATTCACAGCTATTCAATTACGCCAATAAATTCATCCGTTGAAAACACGTTATGACTAATAACGGGGTAATCGATTTCTACCGCTGCCGTCATTTCTTTCATATTGAAAGCACCCACAGCATCAGTGAGCATAGTGGTGTGATAGCCCAGCTCAACAGCATAGCGAGCAGTTGATTCTATACATGTGTTGGCCCTCATCCCCGCTAAGATCACATGATCGATATCATGTTGCTTTAATAAAAAATCTAAGTCGGTATTGGCAAAGCCGCTGGATTGCCAATGCTGGCGGGCTTCAATATCTCCTGGTTGCATTTGCAGGTCTGGGTGATACTCGGCCGCAGAGGTACCCGCCTTAAATACTCCACTTGAACCCCTTCCAAATTTCCAACCAGCTTTATCGCCCTCTCGAGACTGGTGATGTGGAACATAAATTACTTTTATGCCTGCGGCTCTCGCAGCAGTTACCAGGTTCTTCATGTTTTCGATGGCGTTGTTGGCTTCCAGGGTTTCCTTTGACATTTCATAAAGTAATCCGCCCTCTGAAAGAAAGTCATTATAAGGGTCAACAAGTAAAATCGCGGACCGCTCTGGGTCATAGGAATAATTCTGTGTCAAGACACTTGGCCCACTCATAAGAAAAAATAAGACAAAAAGCACTTTGACTTTTGCATTCATTATCTGGCACCTATAGAAATTTATGGTCGTACATTTAATTTGATCCTGGGGGTTCTATTACAACTATTCAATACTCTATTCTATGAAGTGGTTTAAGGCGCAACTATGATAATTTAGTTTATACGGCCTTATAGGTCGACCTAGGATAACGTAGCAAAATTCTGCTGCTGGACAACTACAGTGCATATCTATAGGGTTCACCTCATAATTATTAAAATAAATAGAGCATCGCATTAACGGAGACAACATGACTCAACGGAGAGAATTTCTTAAATTTCTTGCAGCTAGCCCACTACTTACAAGTTACGAATCTTTTGCTCAGGAAGTAGAAGAAACTCTTGGGGAAAGGTTAATCGATCCATCAGAAGTCATTAACGTTTTTGAAATGGAGGCAATAGCCAAAGAAAATATTCCACCAGCACACTTTGGGTATCTCTCCACTGGTGTTGATAGCGACATGACGTTAAGGGCAAATCGTGCTGGGTTTACTCGATTTCAAATTAAACCCCGAAGATTGGTAGATGTCAGTGAACCTGACTTATCGGTTAATGTCTTGGGCGCCGAATCAAGCTCCCCAATCTTTCTTTGCCCAGTTGGAAGTCACGGGGCTTATCATGCGGACGCGGAACTTGGCACTGCTAGGGCGGCGGCAGCTAAAGGGCATCACATGGCGCTCTCAACACAATCGTCCACACCAATTGAGGCAGTAATCGAGCAAAGAGGTGGACCTATTTGGTTTCAGCTTTATCCTACTAATCGATGGGAATATACGGTCGCAATGCTGCAACGCGCAGAGCGCGCGGGAGCGACAGGTGTTTGTTTAACGATCGATTTGCCAGGGGGAAGAAATGTCGAAACTCAAACAAAAATGATACGGGAAGACAACCGAATCTGTTCTAATTGCCATCAGGGGCAAGCCAAGCCAATATTTGATGGGTTAGACATGCGCGGCGTTGGGCTTAATGACCCGTCCCTTACCTGGAACGTTATTAGCCGAATAAAAGAAGTTACCGATATGAAAGTGCTCATTAAAGGTATCGAGGTTGGAATAGACGCAGCACTTGCAGTGGAAAATGGCGCCGACGGCATTTGGGTATCAAATCACGGTGGTCGCGCTGTTGAAACTGATCGCGGTTCTATCGAATGCTTGCCGGAGATAGTAGATGCCGTTAACGGTCGTGCTCCAATTATCATCGACAGCGGCTTTCGTCGCGGCACAGACATCTATAAAGCTTTAGCTATGGGCGCCTCAGCAGTTGGCGTTGGAAGACCCTACTGTTGGGGGCTGGGCGCATTTGGCCAAAGTGGAGTGGAGCGAGTACTAGACCTCTTAAATCGCGAGCTAACAATAACGATGGTCGGAAGCGGGACACCAACCGTTGCTTCGATAGGACCAGATTATGTTCTAGATGCGGGTCGCAGAGTTCCGAGAGGAAGGTTAGGCAGAGAACTGTTTTAGATGATTATGGCTTTTTAGTAAATCGTCGCTGTCTATAAGACCGGAATGAATTTTCTGGCCTGATAGTAGGATGCTAGCGGAGTACCGCCTCAATGAATAATCCTCCCATTTTTGTTGCAACCCCAGATGCCGAAGAATATTTAGCGCTAATAAAAAATCATTTAGGTAACGAACAAGAAATCACTATTGCGGTATCACTCGAAGAAACTATAGCAAAATACAATAATCAACCAGTAGTCCTCTCCCGCCCCGACTATGCAACAGCACTTTTGGACCAACGCCACCCTATTCAATGGATTCAATCTACCTGGGCTGGTGTAGCTCCCCTGATAGAGCACCCAGTAAAAAATTATTTGCTTACCTCCGTAAAAGAGGTATTCGGTTCACAAATGGCAGAATATGTCATAGGCCACATCCTATCGCATGAACTGCGTATCGATGAACGCAAAAAATTTCAGCACAATAAAATTTGGGAGACGAGTTCAAGTGGACGACTGCACGGAAAGATCATGGGCATCATGGGTACCGGATCCATAGGTAAGGTAGTCGCTAATGCCGCACACCTATTAGGAGTTAAGATAATTGGTTTCAATAGCAGTGGCAAAAAAGAAGAACCATTCGAGAGCATATATTCTATCGACTCAATTAATGAATTTTTAAAAACTTGTGATTACGTAGTAGGAATACTGCCGGATACAACAACTACTACTAACCTCCTTAACAATAATACTCTTAGTAAATTGAAAGAAACCGCCTTAGTAATTAATGTCGGCAGAGGTAACTTGATTGACGAAAATGCACTAAGCAAGATTTTACACGCAAAGAAATTTGGAGGCGCGGTTTTGGATGTCTGCAAAGAAGAACCGCTGCCTAAAGAAAGTCCACTATGGACTACTCCTAACCTTACTCTAACAGGGCATACTGCTGCAGTAAGTCTGCCAAAAGATATAGCCGGTCTATTTGTGAAAAATTTTAACCATTTTACTGAAGAAGAGCCTCTAGCGCATTTGGTGGATTTTAATAAAGGTTACTAAGTTTATATTGACCGCATAACCATTTTGTAAAATCGAGGTTAACGTTTTTACTTAACAAATTTAACTTTTTAATACGCGTAGCTCTCCATGCTAAGATGAGATTTATTATGTTTCACCGACTAAAAATTACGGCTAATCTTTTCTTTATCACCTTATTTTTGTATTTAACAAATACAAATGTTGATACACCGATTACAGCTTGGGGGATACCCAACTTGCAAGGTGTATGGACAGCCGCAACCGTAACCCCACTGGAAAGACCAGAAACTCTTAATGACAAACTTTTTTTAATGGAAGAAGAGAGAGAAGAATTCTTCCTGTCTAGAAGTGCAAACCCAGACCCTGGAACACCTGGGGGATATAATCGTTTTTCGCTTGATCCGGGCACAGTAACTCTTGATGATGGCCGAAGCTCCCTCATCGTTGAACCGGCCGATGGCAGAATTCCTTGGCATCCTGAAGCCAAGCAGTGGCCAGTAAGCTAGACCGAATACGAAAAAATGCAACCCACCCATCCCTTTTTCAGGTTCCGCTTAAACAAAATCACGTTCAACAACTATTCTGTATAAGGATTAACATATCCCACTGGTAAAACCTCCTCCGGATCCGGTCTGATGCTAATCATTTCAACTCTCGAATCCACAGAATGCCAGCCATGAAAAACACCTGCTGGAATCACGACAATATCGCCCTGCCTAACTTCTCTGACTTGCCCATCACCACGAGCAACGGAAGTAGAGAAGCTCTCTCCCACTAATACTTCTACAATATCTGTATTTGCAGGAATATCATTTCGTCCAAGTAGCGTCCCACCGGTTACAAGCACACCACTACCTTTGGTTATGTAATAAACCTCTGACACATGGTTGTGAACAATGCCACTTACAGGCTCATCGTTTGCTTCGATCTTGTCGCGGAATAAAACACCCACTGCTACGTTTGAATTTCCAATGTCGACAACTTTTACTTGCCGATCTACACGACCCTCAGGAGCATGCATCACATTCTGCCACTCGCTGTAAACAACATCAGTTGCCTCTGTGAGCGTTCCTTCGTGTGAAAGCGAAGTAAGAAAAAAGAATCCGCAAGCAAGTAATCCCATGACGGATAAGAGGTTTTTAACTTTAGACATAATGATTTCCCCAAATAATATTACTATCTTTATCGGACTTCCTAATTAGTTTATTTTCGCGCTTCTTTGGCTTGAGCTTCTTGTACCCGCGCGCCCATGAGAGCTCCCACCATACTATAATTACCCTCATGACATGCATACTCATATATATGTCCCGAGTCGTATCGTATTAAAGAGAATTCCCCTCGAAACTCATCAGTGTAATATTCAGGATCATTTACCGTATACTGATAATGTAATTCTGTTTTAGATAATCGAGTAAAGCGCTCTGTGACCTTAGCCTTGGAGCTAATCAACATCGGCCTACCCATGGTTGCCCTTTGCGGGATCGTATCACTGTAATGAGTAGTTTCGACGACTAATGCTTCTCCTTCCCAGTGTCCAATAGAATGCCCTTCGAACGTCCGAATAGCATCAGGCCTTGTTGCTCCGTCCATGTGAATTACTCTTAAGGGAGAATTCTCTTCTCCAACAACTGCAATCTTGCTTGGAGTTTGCACAAAGCCAAAGTAACCTTGATAAGTAAATCCCCGCATGGGCGGTGCTCCCCACGCTTCGATACAACGCTCAACACCCGGACGTCGTTCTGGCCCCTCATAACCTTCACCATTAAAGTATACAAAGGACGAATTTGCTATCCCATGCTCGTTATAGGGTAATACTCCATCTTCAGGATAAGTAAGCACTGAAGAGCGGAACTCTCCTTTTACTTTTACCAACAGCTGCGGACCAAAAAGCTCAATATCCGGATCAGTATTTTCGGAAAATACAAACCCTTCTAGCGCATCCATAAAACCTTTAGCGGCGTCTGGCGTTAGTACCAACGGCATACCTTCATATCGCTCAAGCGGTGTACTAAACCTAATTCCCCATGTGCCCTGGAAGTCTGGCTGTCCATGCTCATCGCGAGGGACTTCATAATTATCTGCGGCCCGTGCGAAACTTAATAAACTAAATATAAGTGTCGTAGCTAGTAAAGCCGATACTTGGTGTGATCGCACGAAAAATGCCTCTCCTTATCTATGTTATCGAGTCTACCAAATTAGGGATTTTAAAAGAACTACAGTATGTTCGAAGCTCCTCATTTGATAAGCTCTAAAGAAATAAAGGTCAGCGAGGTAAAACAATGAAAAAGTTAATCTCCTATCTATCAATAAGACCCTTAATCCTGCTAAGCCCGATTCTTCTTGCGCAAACTGAATATAAAGCGCCCCTAACAGAATATGGACATCCTGATCTGCAAGGCATATGGAATTTTGCTTCACATACCCCTGTGCAGCGGAATGAAAGATATGGTGACCGCGAATACCTTACCCCAGAAGAGGACCAAGAGAATCGCGATCGCTCAGTTAATGCCTTTGAGGCTAGAGCTGAGTCCCACTTTGATGGTGTTGGCGGTTACAATTCTTTCTGGTACGAGAGAGCAACTATCGGATATGACTTACGCACTTCTCTGATCACCTACCCAGAGAATGGACGTATCCCAAATATAGTGGAAGGCGCCTTCATGCAAAGAGGAGGCGTTAGCGAGGATTACCCAAGCCAGCGCCCGGTTCGCTTTATGGGAGCAGGCGGTATAGCAAAAGACGGGCCCGAAGATCGCGGATTATCTGAACGATGCATTGCTGGTTTCAATGCCGGACCACCCTTTATGCCAAGTGCTTACAATAATAATGTGCAGATCTTTCAGCATCGTGACCACGTCGTCATCATGACTGAAATGGTCCATGATGCACGCATTGTTCCAATGAATAGCGAACACCAATTAAATGATGACATACGCTTGTGGTCCGGAGATTCCCGGGGATATTGGGAGGATGAAACACTAGTTATAGAAACCAGAAATTTTAGTGATATGACGCAAAGCTTTCTTTCCTCACCTTACGGCAATGCTCACAATAAATTTCTTACGGAGCGCTTCACCCGCGTTAGCGAATCGACAATCGAATATGAGTTTACCATCGATGACCCAAGCACCTTTACCGACAAAATAACTGCTATGGTCCCGATGACAAAAGTCGACGGATTGATCTATGAATACTCTTGTCATGAGGGAAATTACGGAATGGTAAATTTATTAAGAGGAGAACGACGACAAGAAATGGATGCATTAGGGCTAGATTAATACTCCTAATTCAAACCAAGAGAATAATTTTTAACTATTGCGATTAACCAAACAGAAAATTAACCGTATTACGAAATATTCATAAACTTAGAGGATAAAATTTTGAAGCTATATGACTTACCTGCCTCGCCGAATGCGCGAAGAGTTAGGATTTTTATTGCAGAAAAAGGATTGGAGATTCCAATGGAACCTGTCGATATGGCAGCGGGCGAGAATAAAACCAAAGAATACTTAGCGAAAAACTCCCTCGGCCGGATGCCCCTTTTAGAATTAGATGATGGAATTCATATCGCGGAGTCGATAGCTATCTGTCGTTATTTAGAAAACATACACCCGGAAAATCCTTTATTTGGAAAAAATGAATTAGACCAAGCCATCGTCGAAATGTGGCAACGTAGAATGGAATTTATTTTTCTAAACCCCATTATTAATGTCTTCCGCCATACCCATGAAATGTGGAAGGGTCAACTGACACAGATTGCCAAAGTAGCGGAAGTAGAATCTGAAGAAGTTAAAACAAAAATGGATTGGTTAAATACAGAACTCGAAGGAAACCAATTTATCGCTGGTGATAATTACACTGTTGCTGACATCACTGCGCAATGTGCTTTCGTAATGGGTAAAGCCGCCATCGGAATCCGCATCCCAGAGGAATTAACTAACCTAAGCGCATGGTGGTCCCTTGTAACTTCAAGACCCACTGCTAGAGCTTGATAAATAGAAAGGTAAAGGCATGAAACCAGTGTGTTTGGTAATCGGCGCAGGAGCTGGCATTGGAGGCTCTGTAGCAAAGCGTTTTGCAAAAGAAGGATACCACTCAGTTCTATGCAGGCGCAGTGATGATGAGGGATTAAAAAAACTCGTTTCAAGCATTAAAGCTGATGGCGGTGAAGCTACCGGATACCTTCTAAATGCTATTAAAGAAAATACTATTGAAGAAAGGATCGAGCAAATTGAATCTGAGATTGGTCCAATTGAAGTAGTTCTCTTTAATTTAGGCGCACAAGTTGGGAATAAGCCTCTAGAAGAGACCACCTATAAAATATTTGAATTAGGGTGGAGGATGGCTACATTTGCATTATTTAGAACCGCATCAGCAGTTTGTCCGCTAATGGAAACTAGAGGAAAAGGGACAGTTTTAGTCACCTCGTCTACGGCTGCGGTTCGCGGAAATGCAGGACAGCATTCACATGCTGCTGCTATGGGTGGTCGTCGCATGCTTTGCCAATCACTTAATGCGCAATATGCGCCGAAGGGAATCCATATCGCTCATATAGTGATTGACGGCGCTGTGGATGCCCCCGATACTTTGGGTAAAATTCTAGGCCCAGAAAAATTTCAAAAACTTCGAGAAAATAAGGGGTTAGATAAAGATGGTTTAATGCTACCTACAAAAATTGCTGATACATACCTACACTTGCATCAACAACATCGATCTGTTTGGACTCATGAATTAGACCTTCGGGCTTTTTCAGATTTAGCCTGGTGGAACCATTAGTAAGAATTTTAAGATTAACAGTGGCGAAAACTGAATTGTTAAATTATAAAAATATCACAAATGAAAATTTTAAATCTCTCGCTCTCCTTTAACAAAGAACTAAGATTTCTTTTCATTGTTTTTATATTTTTTTCACAATCATCACAAGCCTCAGAAATCAGTTCTGATTTTATAAATGAAGAACTCCTTCGCGTGCAAACTGATCCAGATCACTCAATAGAAATCGCTATACAAGCACCAATCGGATTTGTTTTTGAATTCTTATCGAAGAAATTAAACGAATATGTCGCTGGCGCCGTGGCTGTTGAATTCGATCATTCAAATTCAGAAACCATAGCCGAACTAGGCGTGGGCTCTATTCGTAAAACCACTATGGAGAATTCTCGAGTTCTCGTTCAACGTTTTCTTCAATTCGAACCTTCGTCTTATTACGCTTATTTTACTGATATGAATATGTCGACCCTAGAAGCACCCCTAGATTATTCTCTTGCAAGGTATGAGCTATCTAGCGCTTCCGTTGACGATACGATCCTTCGTGTCTCTGTTGTCTATAAGCCTACAACCCGCCTACTAGCATTCTTTGTCAGACGAGCTTTTAATTCCGCTCTAAAAAAGGACTTTGAAAATGCCGCTAGAATCATCGCTTCAGAATATAAGTAAATACAAGAAAACTAGGTCTATTCTTCGCCCATAACGAGCCAATTAATCTTTCAAACATAAAACACCGAAATTCCCTTCGGAGTATTAATTTGCACACCTTTAGTTTGCGCTAAGACAAGGTCAAAAGTATGATGGGCCTATTCGAAATTACTCAACGTTGATAGGCCAATAACAAAAATGACAGGTCATCATTACGATGTGATTATAGTTGGCTCCGGTGCTGGCGGCGGCATGGCTACGTATCAACTCGCTAACGCTGGCTTAAAAGTTGCGCTGGTGGAAGCCGGAGATTTTTATGACCCGGCAGATGACGATCAGCGCACGCAACTTCGAAATTCCTGGGAATCACCCCGCCGGGGCGCTAGTACTAGAAGAAGACCCTTTGGGGATTTTAATGCCTGCATTGGGGGCTGGGAACTTGACGACGAACCCTTCACGACCACGGAAGGCACAGAATTTATGTGGTGGCGAGCCAGAATGCTTGGCGGCAGAACCAATCACTGGGGCAGAATTTCACTGCGGTTTGGGCCGCTTGATTTTAAGAGGCATGAAATAGATGGCCTAGGTGAAAATTGGCCAATCAATTACGAAGATATCAAACCCTATTATGACAAAGTAGACAAGTTGATCGGCGTTTTTGGGAGTAATGAAGGACTATACAATGACCCCGATGGCTACTTTTTACCAGCCCCAAAACCTAGATTGCACGAACTCTTCTATATAGAAGGCGCTAGAAAACTAGGCGTTCCGGTGATACCTGCCAGAAAATCTATCCTCACAAAACGAATCAATAATGAGCGAGGTGTATGTTTTTACTGCAACCAATGTGATCGCGCATGCTCAATCCATGCGGATTTTTCCTCCGGGACATCACTTATATTTCCAGCGCTTAATGGTGGGCAGGTTGACCTTCTAACCAATTGTATGGTCACACAAGTCGACACGGATGAAACTGGCACTGCGACAGGTGTCACTTATATAGATAAAAATGATAGGAGTGTTCACACTATAAATGGTCGCACTGTTGTGCTTGCGGCTTCCGCATGCAGTTCAGCAAGGATTCTTCTTAACTCAAAAAGCGTACAGCACCCGGATGGGCTCGGTAACAATAGCGGTCACGTTGGGCGTTATTTACATGACTCAACGGGTGCGAGCAGAGCAGCATTCCTTCCTGATCTTATGGATCGAGATATCTATAACGAAGATGGCGTTGGTGGCATGCACGTCTATACACCTTGGTGGCTTGAAGATGAGAATTTAGATTTTACTCGAGGTTACCACCTAGAGATTGGCGGCGGAATGAGAATGCCTAGTTACGGCTTTGGTTTCGCGGTAAATGAGTACAATAAATTTTTGGGTAAGACCATCGGTGGTTATGGCAACCAATTAAGAGAAGACATAAGACGTTTTTTTGGGGCTCGACTATCTATTGCGTGTCGCGGGGAGAGCATCGCGCAGTACGATAATTACTGCGAGCTGGATCCAACGGTAGTTGATGAATGGG
>JAQWTK010000033.1 GCA_029242705.1 Gammaproteobacteria bacterium
AAGGAAAGGATGCGATTTTATCTGGCATTATAGTAGCGATGGATAGGCAAGAAAAAGGAACGGGGGACCTATCAGCAATCCAAGAAATTGAAAAGAAGTATAATATACCTGTAATCCATATTATCAATTTACAAAATATAATTGACTATCTAGATGCTTCAAATAGTTCTAATTTGAGGATGCATGCAGAAACAGTAAATACTTATCGCCGTAAATATGGAGTCTAATCAATCAATCGGTGTATGAAAATTAATCTACCATTGATTTGCTTTGCGCTGAAAAAGGCGCAAGTAAATTTTCACTTAAGAACGCCCATTGTACATCCCAGTTTTCTAGAGGAGATTGTTTAAATTCACTGCGCACAAATTGGGTGAGACGACCCTCTACGGTCGCAAGTAATAGGTTTGCTAGTGCTGTTGGAGAAGCTGTAGGTCTCAGATTTTCTCTGATTTGTGCCTCTCGTAAGATTTGTTTTAGCTGCGCTTCAAGCCGGCTATAAAATTGAGCTATTCTATTTCTCAGACGTTCTGTTTCACCTGACAATGCGTCACCCGTTAGTAATCGAGTTATACCAGGATTTCTTTGAGAGAAGGTTAGCAAGAGAGTAAGAATTTTCCGGCATTTAATTTCGGTGGCCGACTCTTCTTTTAGTATTCGTGAAATTCTTAGAAATAAAGTCTCTTCCATAAAGTTTATAAGGCCCTCAAAAATTCGGGCTTTGCTAGGGAAATGTCTATATAGAGCGGCTTCTGAAACGCCAACCTCTTTTGCTAGTGCTGCTGTAGTGATTCGTTCCCCAGGGCAGTTTTCTAGCATGCGCGCGAGGGACTGGAGGATTTGTTCCTTGCGAGAAATTTTAGCGGTAGTTTCCATTTAGGTTTTAATCCAGTTAACGTCGGGCCTTTTATTTTTGATTAGTAAGATTTAGTTTAATAGTTAGAGTTATGTATCTTTCAAATTTTTTATGTAATTAGTGTTCCAATACCTTGGTTTGTGAAGATCTCTAAAAGAACTGCATGTTCAACTCTGCCATCAATTATATGTGCGCTGTTTACGCCTCCTTTTATTGCCTCCAACGCACACTTTACCTTAGGCAGCATACCGCCTTGCAATGTTTTATTGGCGATGAGTTTCGATACTTGTGCGCCGCTCAATCCCGTAAGTACCTCTCCCTTTTTGTTTTTTACTCCCTCTACATTTGTAAGTAGTATTAGTTTCTCAGCGCCTATAACTTTAGCGATCGCTCCGGCTACAGAATCTGCATTGATATTATAACTAGCGCCTGAATCGTCAGTACCTATTGGTGCTATTATTGGAATAAAGTCACTATCCTTCATTGTTTCTAGTATTTCTGTATTTATACTAACGATTTCACCGACGTGGCCTATATCCACAATTTCATCGGTAAGCTTAGGATCCTTTCGGCGTAATTTAAGTTTCTTAGCTTTTATTAGATTTCCATCTTTGCCAGTAATTCCAACCGCTTTTCCTTGATTTTGATTCAGTAAATTAACGATTTCTTTATTGACCAACCCTCCAAGAACCATTTCAACTACGTCCATGGTTTGGCTATCAGTAACCCTCAGCCCATCAACAAATTTAGATTCGATCGAAAGCTGCTCTAGTACGGCGCCGATTTGGGGGCCGCCACCATGAACTATTATTGGGTTTATTCCAACTAGCTTCATCAACACTATATCTCGGGCAAAACTTTGTTTTAATGTCTCATCAACCATAGCGCTGCCGCCATATTTAACAACAACAGTTTTACGAGTAAATTTTTGAATGTACGGTAATGCCTCGGTTAATACTTTAGCAATATTTTTAGCGCTACTTATATTTAAGGACATGATTACAGTTAGAAATCCAATTTAGGGAAAACGTTCATATTGTTAATTATTGCACAGCTTGTAATTCCAAAACTACTACGAGCGCAATTGCTGTAGTTTTTCGACTTACATTGTCCCTCGGCTCTAAACTTCATTTGCGAATCCTAGTTTTTATCTGGGCAGAAATAAGATTTAACATTTTTCGTGCTACAGTGTTTTTGTTTCCCGAAAGAATTTCCTCTTTAAGCAGAGGGCTTATTACTCTTGTGGATATGTAATCACTGTCAAAAGTTTCAGTCGCGTTGTTAGCAAAAAGTAAATCTAAATTTTTGTCTTCTAATTTTTTCTTTCCATTTTCAACAATAGACTCTGTTTCAGCTGCAAAACCAACAACAAAAGGCTTATCTTTTAATTTGGATACTTTACTAATAATGTCGGGATTTTTAACTAACTTCAGATTAAGTGTATTTCCGTCCTTTTTAATTTTTTCACTAGCTGGTTCGGCAGGTCTATAGTCTGCTACGGCTGCTACTCCAATAAAAACGTCGGACTTTTTTACACAACTCATTACTGCTTCCAACATATCATCCGCACTTTCAACTTCAATTATATTTATTGTATCCGGGTAGGAAAGATTAACGGGCCCACTTATTAGAGTAACTTTTGCGCCGGCATTTGCAGCTTCCGTCCCCAGCGCTTGCGCCATTTTTCCAGAGCTGTGGTTTGTGATGAAACGAACCGGATCAATTTTTTCGCGCGTAGGCCCGCCAGTTATAATAAAGGTTAATCCTGCTAATTCTCCATTTTTAAAAAGTTCGGCACTGCGTCTTGCTAATTCTTCAGGTTCCAGCATCCTTCCCAGGCCCACGTCGCCGCATGCTTGCTGACCCTCTGCTGGTCCGAATAGGTAAAAGCTTTTTTGTTTTAGCAATTCTAAATTGGTCTGAGTTGAGATGTTCCCCCACATCGCTTGATTCATAGCCGGCGCTATCGCTACTGGTGCAGAGGTTGCCAAAATTAAGGTAGATAAAAGATCGTCTGCTTTTCCAAGGGTGGTGCGCGCTATAAAGTCTGCAGTAGCCGGAGCTATTAAAACCAAGTCCGCCCATTTTGCAAGTTCGATGTGCCCCATTGCGCCTTCAGCTTCAGAATCAAGCAGCTCAATTGATACGCGGTTTCCAGAAAGAGCTTGCATGGTTAATGGCGTAATAAATTCAGTAGACGCTTTTGTCATAGCCACCCGAACTAGCGCACCAGCTTTGACAAATAAACGGGTCAGCTCTGCACATTTGTATGCAGCAATTCCTCCTGTAATACCGAGCAAAATTCTTTTGTTAGTGAGGCTTAACATGGGAAACGTCTAGAACATGGGTGAAAATTTGGGAAAGCTAGACTAGCAGTTAGTTCTGTAGGGCGCAATTTCGATCTTCTAATAAACTTAGTATTCTGTAAATGGACGAACGGAGTCGCTATAAAACTCGATTAATCAGGACAAAATACGCTTACTTTTAAAGATAAGGAAAATGCGAATTAAATTAAATATATGATAATAATAGTTATTTATGTAAGTAAATACTTACTTTTATAATTATTAGCGATGTTGCAAAAGAACTAGAAGAGTTTTAGAGAAGCGCCTTTAGGGCAAGAAATACGCTGTCTAGATATCATTGGAGTTGCCTTATTGTTTAATTTCCGTAATTTTGGGCATCAAGAATCGCTATTTAAGCCAGAGGAATTATGATCTCGCCAATATCTTTCATGGCCGTCTAACTTGAATTTAAATGAGTGTTTTGGTATAAAACGCTCCTCATTTTTCGAGTCCAGGGATAAGGCCGGTAATCATTACCCCAGGGCTTAATATTTTTAGATGCTGATATTTATTAAGAGGCAACGAGATGTCTAAGGTTTGTATGGTAACTGGTAAGAAGCCGGTTACAGGTAATAACGTGTCTCACGCAAATAATAAAACCCGTCGTCGGTTTTCGCCAAATATTCACACTCATAGGTTTTGGGTGGAATCCGAGAGTAGATTTGTAAAATTGCGCCTCTCAACTAAAGGCATGCGCATCATTGATAAACTCGGAATAGATTCTGTATTGGCCGATATTCGTGATAAGGGTATACAAGGTTAGTTAAAAAACAAGGTTGGAAAAAATGAGGGATAAAATTAAATTAGTTTCTAGCGCCGGCACTGGCCATTATTACACTACCGACAAAAATAAAAGGACTACGCCCGATAAAATTGAAATAAAAAAGTATGATCCCGTTGTCCGAAAACACGTTATTTATAAAGAAAGTAAGATTAAATAATTCCTAAAGCCTATTACCCCCAGTAACGAAAGTTGATATTCCAATATCCTTACTTCCCTTTGCTTAACTGCTTAGTTAACTTTTCCGCTACGGTAAGCAATTTAGGGTCTTCATGAAACTCTTTCTTTAGCTTACCTACCGTGGTTGAAACGGTCCCATAGCGCTTTAGTTTAAATAGTTTTGCTATTGATTGGAGTGTTACCGCTGACAATTCTTGGCAGAGATACATTGCCATCCATCGAGGGATATTTTTAGAGCCTGGACCTCGAGCAGCCTTATAAATACTAGCTTCTGAAACTTTAAATCGCTTAGCTACAGCCAAAACAATCTGCTTACAGGACGGCCGCCATTTAGCGTTCGCTCCGCGAGAGATTCCTCTGGCTTTGGTGGCCGAACGCTTTTTAAGTGCAGCTTTCCTAAATTTTGCATCGCCCATCACGGAAGAAAGATTTTTCTTTCCATAGAATCCAGCTATTTCATCGTCTACCCCTGCGGAAACATACCTCTTATAGGCCAGTCCTCGCTTAGAAGCAGCGGCTTTCAACTCCTTTAGTATTTCAGTTCTATTAAACCACTCAGGCGGTTTTCCCTTACGAGTAAAATAAGTATAACTACTATACGGGTAGTTATTCCTTTCTGAAGCCTTTACTTTTGAGTGTATATACCGTGATAGGGGCAACAGATAATTTTCCGCTTGTATCAGCACCGCTTTATATCTCCCTCTAAATAAGGAACCACTGCTACGTTTCATTCTCTGGTATTGTTGTGTATATAGCCCGTCCACTTGTCTCATAAAACGAGACAGGTTGCCTTCCGGCGTCTTTACAATTAAGTGGTATTGATTTCTTAAGATGCAAAAAGAATGTATTTCTACATTTAATCTTGAACAAGTCTCTCCTAGCCCTTCCAGGAAGGCCTCAAAATATTTTGGCGAAGGAAATGCTCGCTGGTCGCTTACACTAAAATTAGAGATATGGTATATCGCGTCGGGATATTCTATTCGAAGGGGCCTGGCCATCTTTTATTCTCTGTTGTGCATTAATAGATAGAATTAGAGCTGACCCTATAAGTAACTTAATTATCATAAGACGTCAACTTAAATGCGAATGATATAGCTAAAAATTTTTTTAAATCAAAATAAGCCGATTTATTTGTGCCACTGACTATACGGTCAGCCGAATTTTTTATTAAAGACGTTCGACCCTTTATTAAAGCTATTTTTCTGATGAAGCTAAAATAATCACTCTGCCCGGTGCTGGGCTTCCTTCAATAGTTTGCGAAATATCCTTTGGGTTTAGGCCGTCAGTTAGTGATTCAAAAGGCATCCATTCTGTTTTTCTCTGTTCAGTTTTTTGGGTATAGCATTTGTCTAAAACTCGTATATTTTTAAAACCACACCGTAATAACCACTTCTCAATCGTACCTATACTAGGTATAAACCATACATTAGACATCCGAGCATATTTCCGTTCAGGCGTAAGGCTATATCCGGTAGGTCCCTCAACGAACAGGGTCTCGATGACAAGTTCTCCTCCAGGTGATAGAGCTCGCTTGAGCTGTAGCAAATGATCTATCGGAGACCGTCTATGGTAAATAACACCCATTGAAAATACGGTATCGAATCCTGTCACTTTTTCAGGAATTTGATCTAGGCGATAAGGCAGGACGAAAATAGGCAAATCGGGCAAGAATGACTTTAAAGTCCAAAACTGTGTTACATAAGGGATATGTGGGTCTAGACCGACTACTAAGTCAGCATTAGCTTCCAACATACGAAAACCATAGTAGCCGTTGCCGCTTCCGACATCGAGCACGTTTCTGCCCTTAAGTGGCTGTATATAGTTTTGTAATCTTTGCCATTTTAATTGGGATTGCCATTCTGAATCTATTTTAATACCGAAAATTTCGAATGGCCCTTTTCTCCAAGGAATGATCTCTTCTAAAATTTTTCTTAGCTCTTGATTTGCCGTTTCATCAATATCCGCCTTCTCACCGATTCGGATAACGTCACTAAACGTAGACGAAGAAGGCTTTATATTCGGGATTTGTGAGAGGAATACTCGCCATTTGAGAGAGTCGCCATGCCTTATTTCATTTAAGGAGCTTTCCTTCAAGAGTGGAGCCAAAGCTTCAAGTTTCGTATGTAATATAGTTTTTGTAAGAGGCGAAAAATCCATTTTAAATGTTACTTAATTGCGATCATTGATGCGAAGTTAAAGCATTGAAACCAAACATCGAAAGATCCAAAACCCGCAGACACCAACCTGCATCGATGAGCATCGATTGTTTCAGGGGTAAGTACATTTTCTAGTGCCGCACGCTTTTGGCTTATTTCCAATTTACTATAGCCGTTGCTCTGCTTAAATTGATGATACATATTAATCAAAAGTGTATTTAAGGTGCTGTCGGGGACGACAATTTTCTCAGATATAATCAAAATACCATTTGGGCGCATACCTGCGTAGATCTTATTAATTAAATCTAGTCGATTACTCATTGGCAGGAATTGCAGTGTAAAATTTAAGACTATAACGGAAGCATTTTTTATTAGCGTGTTTTGTATATTCTCACAACGCGTTTCGACGCGACCACCGTGTCTTAAGAAGTTGTTTTTCTTTTCTTCCATTCGTTTAATCATTGCAGGTGAGTTATCGACTGCGATCAACGAGAACTCCTCATTTTGGAATTTTGAGCATATCGAAAAAGTTGCCCCTCCTATGCTGCAACCCAAGTCATAAATGTTGCTTTCGCTTTGGTAGTAGCGTTTTGCCAGGACACCAATCATTGAGATTATCGTACTATAACCTGGAACAGACCTTTTAATCATATCTTCAAAGACGTTGGCAGTTGTTTCGTCAAAAACAAAGTCTCCTGATGCCACTATCTTCGCGTAAATATCATCTCTTTTCGATGTATTTTCATTCATAAATAGAAACCGAATTAGTTTAGAGACCAGATGTAATGCACTAAAAATGAAACCACCGATTCGATAAATTATATATGCATATGTATTGTTAAATAATAAGGATTAACTTAGCTTATATATTTAGTTTAATACATTTATTTAAGCTATTATCTGATAATACATGTCATATTTAAAGGCGAGCCCCTCTAAACTGTTGTTAGAAAATATAGGTCTTTTTAGCTCTTTGGATATAGATAAAGATGTATTAGATCTGGCTTGTGGTTGCGGTAGAAATGGCCTATTCCTCTTGGAAAATGAAATTCCAGTAGTTTTTGCAGATAAAGATGAGGCAGCTTTAGCTGGGATATCAAACAAGATAGGCGTAAATGTCAGAGCTCGGCACAAATTTTGGAGAATAGATTTAGAGAAAGATACTGAAAGCCCACTAGGCGGTGAATCTTATAGTGCAGTGCTGGTTTTTAACTATCTTCATCGTCCATTACTTCCGGTTATTCAGTCGGCGATCTCTAAGGCTGGACTTATTTTTTATGAGACATTTACGAACCAACAACCAAATTTCGGGAGGCCTCGAAACCCGAATTTTTTGCTTAACGAGAACGAACTTCTGCGAAAGTTTGAAGGCTGGGAAATAATCAATTACTTTGAAGGCATTAAATCAGATCCTCAGCGTGCTGTAGCGAGTCTTATCGCAAGGAAACCTTAATTTGTAATGGCAAAATCTAAAATAGCGCCTTTGTATAGAACATATTTAGGCAATTCAAAAATAGAAGAATTCCAATACGAAGTGATTCGAAGCAGCCGAAAAACGCTTGCGCTCTATATTAAAGAGCAAAAGGTGGTTGTGCGTTGCCCGTCACGGGCTAGCAAAATTGAAATAAAAGAATTTGTTAGTAAAAATCGTTCTTGGATTGAAGATAGACTATTAGAAGAAAGGCTTTTACAGAGAGAATTTTTAAAAATTGAGCAAGGGGGGAAAATATTTTTTAGGGCTCGAGAACTTACAATTACCTTTAAAGAGGGGCGCAAAAAAAGAATTCTAATTGATGGGAATAAATTTATTATTCAAGACCATAGACTTACTCCTGCTAAAGCAAAAATACAAGTAGAAGAATATTTGATTGCAAAAGCTCGCGAATACATTGTACCTAGGGCTAAGGCATTAGCTATATGTTTGGAGGTTAATAATAAAATAACCGAGATTAAGTTGCGTAAAACGAAATCTAAATGGGGCCACTGCACTTCAAACGGAATTATTCAATATAATTGGTTAATTATGCTAGCCCCATATAGCATTATTGATTACATGATTACTCATGAAGTTTGTCACTTACTTTATATGGATCACTCAAGGCGCTATTGGAAACTAGTGGAATCTATCTGCCCCAAATATGATCAGTATATAGAATGGTTAAACGCTTACGAGCATAGGTTTTGGTTCGATTAATTAATAACACTCTTTTTATAGAGTAGGTCCCAAACGCCATGGCCTAGAGATTTTCCTCGCTTCTCGAATTTTGTCTCCGGCCTCTCTGGTTGCTCCCAATACTGATATGCTCCAATTGTATTTGTAAAAAAAGATAAAGACTCTAATACCTCCATCATATGCTCTGCGTAGGGTTTCCAGTCCGTAGCTAGGTGGAGATAGGCATTAGGTTTGAGCTTCTTTGCTATAAGAGTCATGAATTCGACCTGTATTAATCGCCTTTTATGGTGCCGCTTTTTAGGCCAGGGATCAGGGAAAAAAATTAAAACTCGATCTAAGGAATGATCTGATAATGAATTGTGGAAGACTTCAATCGCATCATGGCATATTAATTTTAAATTTTTAATCTTAAATGAATTAATGCTATGCAGTGTTTTCCCAATACCTGGCTTATGGACTTCTATTCCTAAAAAATTAGAGCGACTATCTTCGCAAGCCATTTTAGTTAACGAGGTTCCCATACCGAAACCTATCTCTAGAGTGATAGGGAGTGTATCGTTGAAAATATTTTCAATATCCAATAATTCGCCGGTATAAGGAATAACACTGTCAGACCAATATTCGTCGATTGCTTTTTGCTGTGAATTAGTTAGACGTCCAGAACGTATAACATAACTTCTGATTGGTCGTTTATCTCTCAAATATTTTGTTATTGCCATTCAGAATAGTCTGCATTGCAGTTTCTTCATTTTATATTATTTGACTTGAGGCCAAATATACAAAGCGCGCCCCAGCCAGAAAGGAAGAATAGACCACCTATTGGTGTGATAGCACCCAACCAGCGTATATCAGTTATGCTAAGAATATAAAGACTTCCGGAAAAAAATAGAATACCAAGCAAAAAGAAATAACCGCTGACTTTTGGTAAGCGCTCATTAGGATAGTAGAGGCTAAGCAATCCAACTCCAAATAGCGCTAGGCTATGGTACATATGATAATCCACTCCGGTTTGAAAAGTTTGTAACTGTTCTGGGGGAAAGAAGGATTCCAGACCATGAGCCGCGAATGCGCCTATGCTTACAGCAAGGAAACCATTTGCGCCTGCCATCAATAGCAATGGTTGAAACATTTATAGGTTTTTAATTTATAAATTAGGCTTCCATTTGCGCCTTTATTGTATGCATCGCTTTTTTTTCCAACTGGCGTACACGTTCAGCTGAAATACTGTATTTATCTGCAAGATCATGAAGAGTGGCTTTGTTGTCATTTAGCCAGCGGCTTTTTAAAATATCTTGACTGCGATCATCAAGGCCACCAAGAGCCAAACTTAGGCTGTTATTTTTTATCTCTCTCCATTCTGCTTCTTCAACATTCAAAGCAACATCCGAGTTTTGATCTTCTAAATAATAAGCTGGGGCTCGATAAAGCGAATCATCATCGCTATCTGACTCTGCATCGAATGAGGTATCGTAGCCGCTCATACGGCCTTCCATTTGACGCACGACTTTTGTATCTACCCCCAAGTCTTCAGCAACCGCTGCAGCTTCTTCGTTATTTAACCAACCAAGTTGTTTTTTTGAGCTTCTAAGATTAAAGAATAACTTTCTTTGAGCTTTAGTCGTTGCAACTTTGACTATTCGCCAATTGCGTAAAATATATTCATGCATTTCTGCCTTAATCCAATGAACAGCAAAGGAAACCAATCTTACGCCAACTTCAGGATTAAATCGTTTTACGGCCTTCATTAAGCCAACATTTCCTTCTTGAATTAAATCTGCCTGTGAAAGGCCATAACCTGAATAAGATTTAGCCATATGAACAACAAAGCGTAAGTGCGCCATCACTAATTGTCGGGCGGCATCAACGTTATCATCATAGTAGTATTGGTTCGCAAGTTCTCTTTCTTGCTCTGGCGTAAGCACTGAGATGCTATTAACAGATGCCATATAAGCTGTTAAGTCGCGGCCTGGCATTGTTGGGTGAACTACTTGTAAATTCTTTCTATTATCCATTTCTAATTTTTATCTAAACCTATCTCTAATAATAGTTAATTACTAATTGTACTTATGAAACAAGATTAGTGGGAATCCTAGCATTATTAGCCTTAGTGCGCCATTTGCATCGCTAGAACTAGGCGCGTAATCTAAGAATTTCCCTAAAATCGGCTTCGTGATTCTGCTTGCAGTAATTATTAAAGCATCTATCTATCCGATATTGGGTTGAATTTAATTTTTTCAAGAGGAGGGTAGGTCTCGCGTAGATCTGCTTAAAATACGGATCAGGTCACACCTGGAGCATTAGGCCTATCCATAGAAGTAAACGCTTACTAATGGGGCGTTCAAATATGTTATCGTTTAAATCTTAGTATTTTAGGGGATTTTGGAAGACATTAGGAGCTTTTAATAAATATTCGCAGCATTTAAGCATATTTAAGCAATAAATTCTTTGTTCTGGGCGATAATGTCAATTTGTCTAAGGTATTTCACCTGCGGGTCTTTTCTTAAAATTATGGGTAAATCATTCATAAATTTTCATTGAAGCCGTGCTCCTTAAGAAAATAAAGCATTTACAAACTCTTTAGCATTAAATGGTTTTAGATCATCAATTTTTTCTCCAATCCCAATAAAACGAATGGGTAAATTGAGTTTTTTTGCGATTGCGAAGACGACCCCGCCTTTTGCTGTGCCATCGAGTTTAGTGAGAGCTATGCCGGTTAATTCGGCCGTTTCATGAAAACTTTCCGCCTGGTTTACAGCATTTTGTCCCGTCGTGGCATCAAGCACTAACAAAATTTCATTAGGTAGTCTTGGATCTTGTTTTTTTAATACTCGAACAATTTTTTCTAACTCTGACATTAAATTATCTTTCGTGTGCAGTCGGCCAGCTGTATCTGCGATAAGAACATCTACTTTTTTGGATTTCGCTGATTGATAAGCATCAAAAATCACTGATGCACTATCTGCGCCTGTGGTCTGAGAAATTACTGGGATGTTGTTTCTCTCTCCCCAAACTTGGAGTTGCTCTACGGCAGCTGCTCGAAAAGTATCTCCAGCTGCTAACATGACTGAGTGATTATGACTTTGAAATCGTTTGGCGAGTTTGCCGATAGTAGTAGTTTTGCCGACGCCATTTACACCCACAGTCAAAATAACAAAAGGTTTATCCCTCGCGTCAAGTCTTAACGGGACAGCAATAGGCTCAAGAATATTTTCTAACTCTTTCCGTAACTCGTGAATAAATTCGTCGGGCTCCAAAAGTTGGCTTTTCTTTAGCTTAATTTTAAGGTTCTCTATTATTTGATCTGTGGCCTCTATACCAACGTCCGCAGCAAGCAACTGTTCCTCCATTTCCTTTAATAAAGATACATCAATAGCTGTTTCCGAGAGTAATAAAGAATTTATTCCTTCGCTAAGCCGGCTTCTAGTTTTCTTTAAACCATTTCTCAGTTTCGTTTTCCAATCGACAGAGTCTTCCTTCGACTCAGATTGTTGAGACGATTCATTCCTTTGTTTCTTGATTAAGTTAAACATCTATTATATTTATAAATAAAATATTAATTGTGACTGACAAGGCGATGCTAACATTAGATGTGTTTTAGTGACATTACTATGGCAATATTTGAGAAAAGTTTCTACGACTTTGCCATTTGACATACTAGGCCTATTATTGCTCTGCCATAAGAGGTAACAGCCATGTCTAAAGAAGAAAGCTCAGTGCGAGTTATTTCAGGTAAATTTAGATCGCGCAAAATTGTATTTCCTAATAATTCCGCAATTAGGCCTACCGGAGATCGGGTCAAAGAATCTTTGTTTAATTGGCTACAGGCCGAAGTTATGGGTGCAAACTGCCTAGATCTTTTTGCTGGCAGTGGCGCACTTGGTATCGAGTCTCTATCGCGGGGAGCTCAAAGTGTAACCTTCGTCGAAGTTGACATAAAAGCGGTTGCAGCTTTAAACAAAAATTTAGAGCTTTTGGGCAGTCCTAATGCAATAGTTCACAAAATTGATGCATTGAAGTGGCTTGAGGAATACAGTTCTACCGAACGATTTGACATAGTTTACCTTGACCCTTCTTTTTCAGAGAGCATACTTACCGATTGCTGTGCCTTGCTGGAAAATACAAACATTCTGAAAAATACTTGTATGATATATATCGAGTCCGGGGAAGAATTAGAAAAAACTAACGTGCCCGTGAATTGGGAAATTAAGAGAAGCAAGAAAGCGGGGAGTGTTTATTTTTATCTTTTCCAGCGATTACAAATATAAAGAGTGATAAGTGGCTTTTTATAATTAATTTTTAAATATTTAACCAAAAATACAGACTTTTATATGAAAAAATATATAGTAAATCCTTAGTCAAAGTATTATGGAAAATTATTTAGACGAAATTATACAATTTATTAGTATCTAATCGAGCCTTTAGAAGGTCAATATAAAAGAGTTGAATGAATTAACTAAAGTTCACAATGCTCACAAAATAAGTTAGAGGATTTAGGACTCATCAAAGATGATTTGAGTCGCTAATTAATAGCGCGAACGATGAAGGAAAATCAAAAATAATTAATTTATAATCTGTGGATCGATTGAGCCTGATAATGCTATTCGATATGATATAAAGCTTCTTAAGCGTAAGAGCCCTTTTTTATGAAAATTGCGGTATATCCAGGCACATTTAATCCGATTACCAATGGCCACACGGACCTTGTTGAGCGTGCTGCCGGGCTGTTTGACAAAATAATCGTTGCTGTTGGTACTAACACTCAAAAAGGAACATCACTTCCTACTGATAAACGCGTAGAATTAGCTAATAAGGTCCTAAATCACATAGAAAATGTAGAGATAACGTCTTTTGATGGCCTACTAACCGATTTTGTTAGCAAGCAAGGAGCAAATATTATTCTTAGGGGCTTAAGGACGGTTGCAGATTTTGAATATGAATTTCAATTAGTAGGTATGAACAGGGTTCTAAACCCAGGTATAGAGACTGTATTTTTGGCGCCAGCCGAGCATTTGTCTTATATTTCTTCTACATTAGTTAGGGAAATTGCTTTATTGGGCGGGGATATTTCAAAATTCGTCCATCCCGCAGTTGCGGAAGCAATTACAGGTAGATAGATGTCAGCGTTGGCATTTAGTGCAATAAACGCTGCTACGTTGTGCTATTCGGATTTCTTTTAATGTACTGTCACAAATTTTGCATACTAGCCCGCCTCGTCCATACACATTTAGGGATTGCTTAAAGTAGCCTGGCTCACCGCTACTGTTCGTAAAGTCTCTGAGTGTTGTTCCGCCGGCTTTTATGGCTTGATTGAGTACTTCGCGAATACAGGAAACTAAAATCTTGTAGCGAGCACATGATATGTTTCCAGCCGCTCTTTTGGGATTGATACCTGCTAAAAATAACGCTTCATTAGCGTATATGTTTCCAACACCTACTACCGTCTTGCTATCCATTATGAATGATTTAATTAACACAGATCTGCCTCGGCTATTTTTATACAAATTCAAGTGTTGGAATTCTGCACTTAAAGGCTCTGGCCCTAGATGGAGGAGAAGAGGATGGATGCCGCTTCCTTTTTTGTGCCAGAGAATACAGCCGAACCTTCTTGGATCCGTATATCGGAGAGAGGTTCCATTTTCTAGAATGAAGTCTACATGATCATGCTTCCCAGCGGGTTTCGTTGCTTCTATAACACGTAAGCTTCCGCTCATACCAAGATGAATGAGTATAGTGCCTTTTGCGCTTTCTAATAGAAGATATTTCCCGCGGCGAAGTACTTTGTCGATAGTATTGCCACTAACTTCTTTAGACAGATTCTTAGAAACCTCCCAACGTAAATTTTTCTGGCGGACAGTTATCTTTTTTACAAGCTTATTTTCTATATGAGGACTTATGCCGCGTCGAGTAGTCTCCACCTCTGGAAGTTCAGGCAAAGCGAATCTCCGAATTAGTTATCTTAGAATAGGTGTCTTGAATCTCAACAGTTATAATCTTTTTGTTTGTAGAAGTGAAGTAACCAGAGAAATCTTTGAAAAGTTAACTGAATGAAAGCACAAGTATTACTTGGAATCGATGCGGGCGGCACATTTACTGATTTTATTTGTATTGAAATGGGTGATGAAGTTTCCCTCCGCATCCATAAAACGCTTTCATCACCAGAAGCGCCTGAGCAGGCCATACTTAAGGGTATAGATGATCTAGGTCTTTTATCCGAAATTCGAAGCGGGAACTTACAAATCACCCATGGCACTACAGTTGCAACGAATGCTGTATTAGAAGGGAAAATAGCGAAAACGGCCTTTGTAACTAACCGCGGATTCCGGGACCTCTTACAGTTGGGCAGGCAAACAAGGCCGCTGCTATATGAGCTCGAATTTGCGCCGATTGCACCACCAGTTCCTAGTAATCTTTGTCTTGAAACTGGCGGTAGAATAGCTGCTGATGGCTCAACTATTGAGAGTTTGGATGATCATGGAATAACCGAATTAGTTAACCAGGTGTTGTCTCTCAATCCAGAATCGGTGGCAATTAATTTATTATTTTCATTTTTAAATGACAGTTTCGAGAAGGCTATAGAAAAAGCGCTAAAAGATAAGAAGCCGTCTTTATTTGTTAGTCGCTCATCGTCTGTGCTGCCAGTTTATAAGGAATATGAGCGAGGCATTGCCACGTGGTTGAATGCGTCTTTAGAACCGGTCATGCATCGTTATCTGACTCGTCTTGAAAGCCAATTAGGTAATTCGCCGTTACAAATTATGCAATCTAGTGGTGAAACTATTACCGCTAACAAAGCATCTAGAAGGGCCGTTAATCTTTTGCTATCAGGACCTGCAGGTGGATTGAAAGCAATTCAATATATTGGAGAAAAAATTGGCGTAAAAAAAATTATCAGTTTTGACATGGGCGGTACGTCTACAGACGTAGCGTTAATTGACGGAAAGATTGAAACAACGACCGAAGGACGTATTGGCCGCTATCCAGTTGGAGTCCCAATGCTTGACATGAATACCATAGGAGCAGGGGGTGGATCCATTGCTTTTGCAGACGGTGGGGGTCTACTTCGAGTTGGCCCTCAGTCAGCGGGCGCGAATCCGGGTCCGGCGAGCTACGGTAAAGGCGGTAATGAGCCGACAGTTACCGATGCAAACCTGGTATTAGGCCGACTACCAAAAAACGCAGAGTTAGCCGGCGGGCTAAAACTAGATATAAAGCGCGCGCGATTGGCTATTGAAAATCTTGGGTCTAGTCTTGGTTTAACTACAGAGGAAACCGCAGATGGCATTATAAGAATCGCAAACGAGCATATGTCGAAGGCCATTCGCTTAATTTCGGTTAACAAAGGTCATGACCCTAAAGAATTTGTGCTGGCTAGTTTTGGTGGCGCTGGCGGCCTTCATATTTGTGAAATCGCTGATGCAATGCAAATGGAAAATGCCGTTGTGCCGGCATATGGAGGAATCTTATCAGCCATAGGCATGCTGGTAGCTAAGAAAGGAAGGCAATATACGCGAACGGTAAATATAGTAGGAGATAAACGTTTTGATAAGGAAATAAAAAAGCAATTTATTGAGCTGGCCAATAAGGGACAGGTAGAACTTATAGAGGAAGGGGAAAAAAATCAAAGTATCAATATTGAATATTCTGTTGATTGTCGTTATCGAGGACAATCCTATACTTTAAATATTGAATGGTCGGATATAGAAGAGTGCCTAAAATCATTTAAATCCCTTCATGAATTTCGATACGGTTATTCGCTAGATGAAATTATTGAAATCGTAAACCTGCGGGTTAATGTAATTTCGCCTGGCGCCTCCTTTGCCTTTCCCCGGATATCCAATAATACAAATCCTAGTAGTTACGAAACCACAACGGTCCATGGGCAACGAGGCGTGACGAAAATTTATCAAAAGGGAAATTTAGAGATTGACTCTAAGGTCCATGGTCCTGCCATTCTATTGGAACAAACTGCAACGACCTTTGTTGACCAAAATTGGCTAGCTAGTTTAGATAGTATTGGAAATATATTGCTTAGCCGGCGATAAGTTTCTGATCCTAACGCCGATTGAATGCGTTAATTTTAATACAATGTGGTTACACTTTAATATGTGTGGTGATATAACACACAGTCTCCTCGAGAATAGAGAGCCAAATATTTCAGCTCAGAAAGATTGAAAGTCTTGGGTAATCTAGGCATGGAAGCTTAATAAGCGAACTTGTATAGGTATAAAACTTTTTAAAAGTATGAGAATTTTAGTGAATCGACGGGGGCATAACATTAGAGCAAGTATTATTGCTGTAGCGGTTTTTCTATGCATTTCACTAGCTAAGGCCCAAGAAGATGAGGCTTCTAATGCCGCAGTTGAGCCGGAAATACCCGCTCGCTTGCGCTACCTTGAGGTCCCGGTAGTTGTAGAGCCTGGACTTGAGCCAGCGCTACCCATATTGCCGGGCCCAATTCTCAATGTAGATGCGGAAAGAGAGGCTGAATTTATTAGCCTTGTGAATAGCATTCAGCAATATAGCGAGACGGTAGAGTTAATTGAAGAGCAAGGAGGAGCATGGGATATTAATCTCGAAGAATCACTTGCAACCATAGGGGGTTTAGAACAACAGCAGGGTAATCATATAGAGGCTATTGCTGCATTTAGCCGAGCTATGCAGATAAATAGAATTGCAAATGGCCTTTATACTCTGGAGCAATTGCCCCTTCTAGAAAAAATGATCGACAGCTATACCGCGATGGAGAATTGGGAGCAAGTAGATTTGTTCAATAATTACCTATTCTATATAGCTCATAGAACTTACGGAGTTGAAGACCCAAGAATTATTTCATCGTTAGAGCGACTGGCTTCTTGGAATATGGAGGCATTTAGTATCGGGTTCGGCGATGCCTTGGGCGTTAGGCTGAGTAATGCTCAAATGCTCTATAGATCAGCTATTAGGATTGTGGTTGTCCATTTTGGAGAGACAGACCAAAGGTTGCCAGTTTTTTTGAGGAAGCTCGCAAGCTCCGCGTATCAGGTTGCAATGTATCCGGAATATGCCGCGCAAGTCGCTCAACCTGAATTTCGAAGCCAGCAAGAAAGCTTTCGAAGAAAACTTAATGAGGGGTCTTCTATAATTCCTGGCTCTTTTCAAACAGGCGAGGCCGCACTCCTAGCCGTAATTGATTACCACAATAAAGCTCCTTATAGCGCTTATGCTTTAGCAGAATCGATTACTCACTTAGGTGATTGGTATATGCTTTTTGATAGACGCCGAAGACAAGCAGAAGATATTTATTTTGAGGCTTGGGAACTCTTACGAGCAGAGGAAGGCGGTGAATATCTAGCGGACCAATTGTTCGGTCAGGTCGTACCGCTGCCAACTTTTGTTGATACGCCAAAAAATCTTGAAATGAGGTCATCTGATACAAAGGCGCGATCAGCAATGGAACATGATATCGTCGATCTTTCGTTTTCGGTAACATCACTCGGCGCGGTAAGAGATGTTGAAATGCTTGGCGAAGAAACCGAAGAAAATAAAATGAGACTCTCCCCGTTATTAAGGGCATTGCGCATGTCAAAGTTTAGGCCTACTCTCATCGAAGGTCGCCCAGTTCGCAGCGATGGGCACGTTTTTCGCTACCGGTATTGGTACTAATTTTAAGCTGTTAGATGTAGCATCGGGAATGAGGCTATTTTATTGTTAAGTTGCGACGGGATAAAAATCCGAAATAATGAAGTGCGTTTGGATTTTAAATTAAGTGATTATTAAAATCTTCGTCAAAAAGAGAGTAAAATCGGTAAAATGTTGGAAAAAGGCGCCAATTTCGTTAAGAAAGAAGTTAAATTCTTGATTGATTATGTAATCTTTATCTCTCAATTCGGGTAAAATTATGAAAGAGTTTTTATGATATTGCCCAAACTTATTATCTGTAGCTCTTTAGCACTGAGCTTATTTGCCTGTCAGAGTTCTAGTCAGAGTTCTAGTCAGAGTTCTTCAGGCTCCGGTTCTATGCCTTCGCCTTCGAGCCGGAGTTCTTCAAGTTCCCGCTCTGCGCCCTCGCCTTCGAGCCAGCAGACTTCGTCGTCACAGGGTCAGAATCAACAAATCCAGGGCCAATCTGAGGTTGTTGCATCTAGCTCGCCAATAGGTGAGGCAAATTCAAGCTTAGATCAGCAAAGGGGTTCTCGAGAGTCTATACCTGGTACAGAACAGGTCGGTAGGCAAGGCCGAGATAGCTCTATGGGAGACCTTAATCAAGATAATGGGAATTTAGGATCAAATAATGGCGATATCCTAGAGAGAAGTGGGGATTTTAGTCTTGATACCCTGCCAAATGGCACATTTAGTGGTAATAACGGCAGAGAGACAACAAGCCCGATGACTTCGGCCGAGCGTGCGCGAGTTTTAGATGAACGATTGAGGAAGGGCTATGAAACATTTGATGGGTTCATATTAAGTGAAAGAGAAAGAGCGCAAAATCAGAGCAATGCAGCAGGAAGTGCTCAGCCTGGAGCAGATGGCGGGGGTACAGGAGCCGGTGGCGGTGGGGCTCAAGCCAATCGGCCGCAAACAATTCAGGAGGTTGCAGGTGGGTCAAATGGAAGGTCGGGCTCTCCGTCCTCAGCAACTGTTGCTCAGCAGCCGAATGAGACATTCCCTCCGCCGAATGATATACCCAGTGGCAGGGATGACGACGTCGTAGCGCGTCAGCTACGCGAAGCAGCTATGAGTGAGCCGGATCAAGAGTTGCGAGAAGCACTTTGGGATGAATATAGAAATTACACTGGCATTGATGGAGGTACAGACCAATGAAACTTCTTTCAAAAGAAATTTTCGGGGTATTTGTTGTTGCTATTTTGTTGGGAGCCTGTGCAACGCATACGGTAAAAACGACTTCATATACTCCGGTTATCCAAGACAGCCAAAATTTGAGCGAGGAAATGCTTCTTGATATAGGTGTAGCTATCTTCGATCCGGGTATCGATGAATTGGATGATGATCAGGAGGAGGTAACAAATCATCAAATACGGATAGCTGAGTCAAGATATGCGCCTTATTTGTTAGCGGAGACGCTACAGCGTTCGGCTAATTGGGGCATAGTCCGTCTAATGCCCAATTCACGAAGCCCCATGGACGTATATGTAAATGGCGTTATATTGGAATCTAATGGCGAGTCGATGAGTATGCGTATCCAAGTCTCTGACTCCACAGGGCGCAATTGGTACGCTAAAGAGTATGATCAGGCAATAAGCCAATTCAGCTATGATCCTTCCCAACGTCAGCAAAGTGACCCATTTCAAATTTTGTATAACAATATCGCGAACGATTTACTAGCTTGGAGGAAAGAAAACTTAGTAGCGCGTGAGATCACTGAAATTCGAACAATTTCAGAAATGCTATTTGCAAAACGATTTTCATCAGACGTATTTGACGATTATCTTGAGCAAGATCGTAACGGGGTATATGAGATTATTTCACTTCCTGCCAGCAATGACCCGCTACTTAATCGTATTAGAGATATTCGCGAACGAGATTTTATGTTTATAGATACGGTGCAAGATTACTACGCGACCTATGTGCGTCAAATGAGGTTGCCCTATGATTCTTGGCGAGAACAGAGTTATTACGAAACAATCACATTGCGTGAACTTGAGGTTGCGGCGAAAAGGCGTTTTATAGCTGGGGCCGCGGCAGTTGTTGGGGGTATTGCGGCGGGCACACAAGGAAACAATTACGCTAGTTACGTCGGTGCAGCAGCTGGTGTTGGTGCAGGCGCATACTTGATTAGGAGCGGACTTGATAAACGGGCGGAAGCGCGCATGCATATGGAGTCGATAGAAGAACTCGGTCAGTCTTTAGAAGATGAGGTTGCTCCTCAAGTAATAGGTTTGGACGACCGCACTATCACACTTACAGGGTCTGTTGAAGAGCAATATGAACAATGGCGAGAAGTTTTGGCAGACTTATATGCAATTGAAGTGGGCGAATTGTAAGTTAAAAAGCCTCTTTAGTAGGCGTTTTCACCTGCAGAATTAAATATGTCAGAGATCGATATTGATAAGGACAAAAACGAGTCGCCTGAAACTGGCTATACCAACTCTGTATATTTAAAAGCCGGACCGGCAGTTGAGTCGAAGAGCCCTCCTCCTTGGGTCTGGGTTAGTATCGCAGGCCTTTTTCTTGTGGCGTTATCGGTAATTTTCGTACTGCCAACTGTAGTAACTCAATACGAGTTGCCACTAGAGCGCCGAGTTGATATTTCGTCAATACATTCTCCACAAAACAATTCGCAGCCAACCCCTGCTATATCTCCTTTTGAGGAAGCTCAGCGATCACTTAGAAGGAGGGGCGCACAAGAAGTGCTAGCTGAACTCTTGGTAAAACAAGAAACTCTTCAAGACCTAAATGTAGAAATTTGGGCTCAGTCCGAATATGAATCAGCGCTTGCTAAAGCGAGTATTGGTGATGGCTATTATCGTAACCAGGATTTTTTATTAGCAACGGAATCCTATTCAAATGGCCTCGATGAACTAGAAGATACACTACTCTTAGTTCCCGCTGCATTGCAGCGCACTCTGATGGAAGCCCAAGAGGCTTTAGCTCAATCTAATTCTTCAATTGCTGAGGAAAAATTTGCATTAGCGTTGTTACTTGATCCGGATAACGATTTGGCGCAAGTTGGCCTAGAAAGATCTTTAGCTCTAGACGGGGTTCTAGCTCTTTTTGACGAAGCTAATATTTTTCTTGAAGATGATCAGTATGAGGCCGCGCTAAAAACTTATGAAAAAATTGTTGATATTGATAGTTATAATGAAATAGCTAAACAAAAAATAACTGAAGTATCCATTAATATTAAAGAACGAGAGTTCTCTAATATTATGTCTTCAGGCTATAATTTTTTAGAAAATGATGAACTTTATGAAGCTATCGTAGAATTTAGGCGAGCGTCAGAGCTTGGCATTCGTAGGGATCAAGCATTGGCTGCTATTTTACAAGCAGAGGGTGAAATAGCTAATTCTGAAATTGAAATTATTCAGGCTCGCATCAGTTCAGCGACAGAAGTCGAAGACTGGCATAATGTGGTGGCAGAATACGATAACGTTTTAGCTATAGATTCAAATTTACTATTTGCAATTGATGGCAGAGATTACGCGAGCAAAAGAGCTCAATTAGATGATTTACTGCAAAGTGCCATTGCTGAACCCGAAAGGTTTTATGAAGACGATGTTTATGAGCAAACTGTGGATATCTATTTCATAGGCCGTGAAGTGGACAAAGAACAATCGGGTGTTCGTCTTAAAGATCAGCTCGCACAACTAGAAGTACTCCTGAAAAACTCCCAAGTACCACTAGACATAAAATTTGTCTCAGATAATTTGACGGACGTTACTTTGTTACGAATAGGTGGCATTGGTTCATTTGAACAAACGACAGTCTCATTAAAGCCTGGTCGGTATATTGCTCTTGGTAAGCGAATTGGATACCGAGAGGTTAGAGAAGAATTTGTCGTTGGATTTGGTCAAACGCCTGAAATAGTTATCGTGCAGTGTAAAGAGCGGATAGCTCCTACTAATAGGTAATATAAAATTGGGTGACATTAAAGAAGAAGTTAACGAATCGCCTGATCTCTTAGTGCCAATAGATTTTTCACCCAATGAAAGTAAAGGGTCAGGACGCGTACTAAAGTTAAAATCAATACATATGATAGTTGCTGTTGCTATATTGGTTTTTGGTATTTCAGGTTGGTTTGTATTAACTGCTAAGTCTGTATTTGTCGAGGTTAACCCTATTACAGCTAATATTGAAATAAACGGAGGTTTTTATATTCGGCTAGGGAAGAGATATTTGATTAGAAAAGGATTATACGAATTAAGAATTAATAATGAAGGTTACCATGAGGCTTTAACACAGCTTAATGTAAATGACGAACAATCTCAGATACATTCGTTTGAGATGCGCCGCTTGCCTGGCATAGTAACAATCGAAACAATCGGTGTTGCAGGTGCGCGTGTGCAAATCGACGGAATAGATGTGGGTTTTAGTCCTTTAGATGATCTGTTGGTAGAGCCGGGCCAGCGCCAGCTGGCAGTGTCTTTAGAGCGCTATTTGGATTATGGGAAGAGCATTGAAATTGAAGGTCGGGAAGTAGAGCAAAAATATCAAGCTATTTTGGAGCCCGCTTGGGCAGAAGGCAGCTTTTCTACAATTCCAGTTGGAGCCGATGTATTGGTTGATGGGGAAGTCGTTGGAAAAACCCCTATTGACGTTGAGATAATTCAAGGCCGGCGCGATTTAACCTTAAAACTTTCGGGTTACAAAGCTTGGCAAGAGGACTTTGATGTTATTGCAGGAGTAGAATTCGCTATTTCGGATATCGAACTTGAGCCTGCAGATGGACTTGTATTTATTCAAAGTAACCCCTCTGCGGCGTCTGTCACAATTGGTGGAGAATTTAAGGGTTTGACGCCTATTGAGGTCGCCTTGAGCCCAAGGGAAGTTCATGAAATAACATTTTTTAAAACAGGCTACCAATCTAATAAATCTGTTTTCCAAACAGAGCCAAATGAGGAAAAAGAAATAACAATTTTCCTTAATCCGATTCTCGCTGACGTCGCGTTGCAAGTATCTCCAAAAGACGCAGAATTGTATGTCAATGGTGAGTATCGAGGTTTGGCTAATCAGACGATTCAATTAATGGCTGCTAGTCAGAAAATCGAGATCCGTAAAGAAGGATATGTGCCCTATACAACAGAGTTTACTTCGCGTCCTGGGTTGGACCAAGCGATAATAGTTACTTTGAAATCTTTAGAGCAGGCTCGACTCGAACAAATTAAACCAGTCATAACAACCTTCGCCGGGCAAGAGCTAAAGCTCTTTTATCCCGGTTCTTTTACCATGGGTGCTTCACGACGCGAACCAGGAAGAAGGCCCAATGAGAGTCTTAGAGATATTCAATTAGAGCGAGCATTCTATTTAGGTTTTCGTGAAGTAACTAACTCTGAATACAGGCAGCTTGACTCTGAACATTCTTCTGGAACAGTGTCAGGGGTTACTTTAAATAATGAAAACCAACCTGTAGTTCAAGTGAGTTGGACCAAAGCAGCACTTTTTTGTAATTGGTTGAGCGAACAAGAAGGGCTGCCACCTTTTTATCAAACTGATGAAGAGCAGGTTATAGGTATTAACGCCGAATCGATCGGTTATCGACTGCCTACTGAAGCAGAATGGGCATGGGTATCAAGAACCAACGGTAGTGGCGTAAGTTTAAAGTATCCATGGGGCGATTTGTTGCCGCCGCCAGAAAATGCGGGGAACTTTGCAGACATAACAGCGCAAAATTATTTGGGCGAAATTATGTTTAATTACAATGATAATTATTTCGCTACAGCGCCAGTTGGCACATTTAATTCAAATTATCATTCTATTTATGATTTAGCAGGGAATGTTTCCGAGTGGGTGCATGATTACTATGGCGCGGTTGGTTCGATCAGAGAAGAGTTGGATCCTTTGGGTCCAGAATTAGGCCAATTTCATACCATTCGAGGATCTAGCTGGGCGCATGGAGCGGTAACGGAAATGCGGCTATCTTTTCGTGACTTCGGAGAAGAGCCTAGGGATGATGTTGGTTTCCGCGTGGCACGTTATTTAGACTAATAAAAATCAATAATTTTTGTTAATTCACAAAATGAAAAAATTAATAACGCTATCGTTTTTATTCTATTTTAATTTTATTTGGGCGCAGAATGACTCAACGACCGGAGATGATTCTGTCAATGTTATTGAAGAGGAAACACAAGATGAAGAGCCTGGGTTAGAAGAAATCGAAATTATCGAAGATAATGGAATAGCTTCTGAAAGTGCTGAAGCTGAAGGACAAGAGGAAAATTCGAATTCACGGTTTATTCCGACTGAACAGATTTCTCAGGATCTGGGTGTGTCATTCCCGGTAGACATTTAGATATTCTTAATAAAAGGATCAGATCTATGAAGCAAGGGTCGTTATATGAAGCGCTATTTCAACTTGGGGCGCTAATTTTTGTTGTAATCATCGTGCATGCAGCTTACGTAACGGTAATTCGACCTAATGCTGACTTGATACAAGAGCAGCAGCAACTATTACAGCAACAAGACGAAAATTTTGTGCCCGAGAGATCTGTATACATAATTCTTAGAGATTTTGAACAGGAGACATGCATTATTTTAATGCTTTGGGCTATCACAATTATCGGGATGAAAACGCGACACACCATTCGTGAGCGAGGATTACTTCATCGTACGCTCGTCCAGCTTCCAGATGGGGTAAGTATTTTACCAGAAGACTCTAGAAATTATGCTAGGCCAGTGCAGGCGCTAACAGAGAAAGAAAGTGACTTTCTTCTTCCCCGGGCGTTGCTCGCGGGATTGCATAGATTTCAAAGCACAGGAAATATTCAAGCGGTTTCTTCGATAGTGAAAGATACATGTGAAACTGAAGCAGACAGGATGGAAACGGAACTCACTATTGTGCGCTATATTGCCTGGACAATACCTTCAATCGGATTTTTAGGTACTGTTCGCGGTATAGGTACGGCGCTAGGTCAGGCTTATCAAGCGGTAAGTGGAGATATCGTAGGAGTTACACAGAGCCTTGGTGTGGCTTTTAATTCTACCTTTGTTGCTCTGGTTGTCAGTATTTTTCTAATGTTTCTTTTGCATCAATTACAACTGTTGCAGGATCGTTTAGTTCTTGATTGCCAAAACTATTGTGATGAGCGATTGATTCGACATTTGCAAGTGCCAGAGAAAAACGAATCGAAGAAGCAGGTTTAGAGAATTTGATATGTCATTAAAAGTTATAGAACTTAATGATAGTTGCCTGACGGTGGGTGATGAAAATGGCATTGTCTCTCAAACCATCGGATTTGCCCTGGTTACAAGTGGCAAGATCGAAGTTGGTGAAAAGGCAGAGGGACAAGCTTGTCTGGAGCCGACTAATATCTTCAATAAGTATTGGCAGGAATTAAGTCTAGAGCCAATTTCCCATAGCCCGCAAATTCGGCATCATGCTGATCTAGCATACGCGCAACTTAAAAACATAGCTGAAGTAAACGGCATGGATGATGAAGTGATATTCGCAGTCCCTAGTAATTTTACTCGGCAACAACTTGAAATACTCTTAGGGCTTGCTAACCAGTGCCCCTTCAGAGTTATAGGATTGGTTGATTCCGGACTATTAGCGGCAGCCTTGACCGTAAAAGCTGAACATATTGTCTATGTCGATATACAACTACATCAAGTTATTCTGACCGAACTTTCAGTTACTGGCGATCATATAGAGGTAAGAGGCGCGACTCAGATACCCGGGGTCGGGATACAGAATTTCCAAAATCTTATGATGCGAATGGCTACTGATTTGTTTATAGCTCAGTGCCGCTTCAATCCTCAGCACAATGCTTATACCGAGCAACAACTCTATAACGGATTAAGTTCTTGGTTTTTTCAAGATGACAAAGAACAAACCTTTCTACTGGAATTGAAAAGTGGTGATGCAGCTCATACAGCGAAATTACCAAAAGAAAGCTTAGTGGCGGCTCTAAATGAATACTATCAAAAAATTAATGAGCAGATTAAAGTTATGGCAAGCTCAAATAGTCAGTTGTTACTAAGTGAAAATCTTTCAGGATTGCCTGGCTATATATCAACACTATCTTCAATTTACAAATTAGTTTTACTTGAACGCAGCCAAATTGTTAAAGCTTGTTGTGATTTTAAAAACCTAATCATCGATGACAAAGAGCAGGTCCATCTGGTCACTAGGTTTGTTGCTGAAGAAATCGGAATTCACAAATCAGCACACAGACCTGCGCAGCATCATCTAGATATAGCGACACATATACTATACGACAATAAGGCAATAAAAATTAGCGAAATAGAGATTAAGAGTTCGATATCTGAACGTGCTAGTTTTGATTCTAGCAATGTGCTTTATATAAACGTAAAAACGCCGGCTGAGCGACTTGGAAACATTGATAAACGTGGCGATACGGTTTATTTCAATTGTGGTGATCATAGGGTTTTTTTAAACGACAATATAATAACCGGTGAACATGTGTTAAAGCTTGGGGATCGCATATGGTTTAGCGAGCAAAGTAAAGCTATAAGTGTGATTAAGGTTGAAAATGGCCAGTAATAGCAAATCAAATAGGCGGGCAGTTAATCCACTGAGCTTGGCGTTTTTAGATGTTATGTTCTGTGGGTTTGGTGCAGTCATATTGATTTTTTTAATTATGGATCATGCTAGTACTATTTCACCTGAAGCAAATAATCCAGATCTTACAGCGGAGATTAATCTGTTGCAGGAAGAAGTGGAAGATGGGCAAGTAGGTCTGGTTCAGATACGCAACACTTTATCAAACATTTCATTTGATGTGGTGACGGCTGAGGGTTTGGCTCGCCAGATCACGGAGCAGATAGACACGTTTTTGCAAGAGCTCGCTGCTCTTGAAAATAACAGTTTGGCGACAGAAGAAGATGTGGCCCAGCTTCAATCGGATATTGAAGCTCTAGAAGAAGAACTTTTACGACTTCAGGCCAGTGCATTTGAACAAGAGGGCAACAGCGTTAGACAATTCCTTGGCGATGGCAATAGGCAGTATCTATCAGGACTATTTCTAGGCGGGCAGAGAATTCTTGTCTTGGTCGACACTTCTGCCAGTATGCTGGATAGCACGTTAGTAAATATTATTCGTACTCGAAATATGGATAATGAATTGAAAAAAAATGCGCCCAAATGGCAACGGGTTGTGAGCACTGTTGATTGGGTTAGCACTCAGCTACCAATTACCAGTCAGTACCAGATTTGGAGTTTCAATATTGACTATGAGGCTGTTATTTCTGGGACAGAGGGGATTTGGTTAGAGGCAGCAGATCGAGATCAGCTTAACGAAGCAATAGAAAATGTTAAAAACCTAGTCCCCGATAACGGAACAAATATGGAGAAAATTTTCAAGGCTGTAGCAAATATGTCGCCACAGCCGGATAATATTTTTTTAATTACTGATGGCCTCCCCACTATTGGTGACCGTGGTGCTTCTTCTTCACTGGTTAGTCCATCGGAGCGTATAGAGCTTTTTGGGGAAGCCGTAGAGGAACTCCCTCAGGGAACTCCGGTCAATATTATATTAATGCCGTTGGAGGGTGATCCCAGTGCCGCGGCAGTTTTCTGGCAGTTAGCTCAGTATACAAAAGGATCATTTTTAACGCCATCGAGTGATTGGCCTTAAATTATTTAGCAAAAAGAGTTTAATTTATAGATACTGGCTTTAGTTGATTAAAATGGGAAAAAGGAAAAACAGAGAGACAGACTCTTTTACAGTTTCATTTTTAGATGTTGCTTCTTGTGGGTTTGGCGCAATGATAATTTTGCTGATGATTACAAAATCATCGGCACCTACGACGCTTGAATTTGTAGAAGATATACTACCAGAAGGTATTATCGCTGAACTACAGGAGCAGCTTTTTGAAATCCGTGGTGAAACTACTACACTTAATAGGGAGTTGAATGCCAAGCAAGAGCAATTGTCAGCTAATAAAGAGCGTGTAGCTAGGCTTCGTCGTGACCTAGAGGACATAAAAGGCCGTTATAATACAAGTAGGGATCTTTCAGATGAATCAACCAATGAAGTGGGACGTCTTGCCTTGGCGCGACAGTCATTAACAGAAGAGATGCAGCGGTTGTTAGCTAATACTCGTGCACCTGAAAATAATGCCATTGGAGGAGTTCCAGTAGACAGTGAATATATAATATTTGTTATTGATACCTCAGGCAGCATGTTTCAGAACCCAAGCTGGGATAAAATGCTTGGTGTAATCGAGGATACGCTAAACGTTTATCCCGAGGTGAAGGGGATTCAGGTGATGAACGACATGGGGGATTACATGTTTGATTCTTACCGTGCGGATTGGATTCCAGATACTCCGGGTCGAAGGCGTCAAATTATATCTACACTGAGAACTTGGAACCCTTATAGTAATAGCAGTCCGGTAGAGGGGGTTACTAGGGCGATAAATACTTTTTATTCACCCGACAAGAAAATCAGTATTTATGTCCTTGGAGATGATTTTCAGCCGGGTGGATCTATAAGGGAAGTATTGCAAACTATTGATCGCATAAATTTAGAAGATGAAAATGGAGATAGGCTTGTTCGTATTCATGGTATTGGGTTTCCAACTATTTTTGATGGGCCGCGACGCTTTCAGCAAAGTGTGTATAGATATTCGACGTTAATGCGTGAGATGACGTTGAGAAATGGTGGTACATTTGTGGGGCTAAATGATTATCGGTAACCTAGGGGGCGTAAATGCGAGCCGGTAAAGCATATCTAGGAATATGGCAATGAAATTACGTGAAATAGATGGCCTGACGTTTTTCAAGGGTTTAATGATCCATATCGTGGCCGGATTATTCGTTTCGTGCGGGACTAGCAATGTCGTAATACAAGGTAGTTTTCCGACGCCTGCTATTAACCCAATTCCTTTATCTGTAGCAGTTTATTATGACGATAATCTTCGTAACTTCTCTTACATGGAATATAGCGAGACTGGGCGAGAAGAAATTAATATCGAAAGCGGTAGTTCCCATGTCCAGCTTTTTGATGCTGTGCTTCCTGCGATGTTTGAGCGAGTAATTACCGTCAATAGTATGGAAGATCCGGAAATTGAGGGAGTGGACGCAGTATTCGCGCCAGCTATTGAAGAATTTCAATTGGCTTTGCCAGCAAAGACAAAGCTGGAGGTCTATGAGGTTTGGATCCAATACAATATGCGGCTAATTGACTCTGAGGGCGATTCTCTCGCCGACTGGGTTATGACTTCCTATGGAAAAACTCCACGAGAAACCTTCCTATCCGTAGAAGATGGTATTAATGGTGCGGCAGTAGTTGCCTTGCGGGATCTAGCTTCATCTTTTGCACTAAATTTTGCGCGGATACCAGAAGTGCGAGATTGGCTGGGTAGCCTTTAGGAAATAGGTTTATAGAAGGAAATTATGAAAACGGTTGAAGAAAAGTCAAAGGCAATTCAAAAAGCAGCGTTAGTTTTTGCTATCGGTCTCTCCTCTTGCGCCACTACCACTATAGATGAGTTTAGACAGGGTCAAACTGGCATAGAGGCTGATGAAACGATTGTTATATTAGGGAGGCGTGAAGGCTCTAGTTTTGAAACAGATTCGGATTTTGTGGAATGTGTCGGTGAACGAATGGGTCAAGGCGATAATTCTATTTCCGTCGTTCCAGAGCGTGAGTTTATTGACGCGATGTTCCCGTGGTTTGAGCCTCGCAATGCTCCGCTTCGCGCGAGCGATTTGGAAAGGTTCATGATAGAAGATATCGTAGCCCGTAAAATGGATGAATTTAGGATACGATATATGGTTTGGTTAGAAGGAGAGACTGAAACAGATCGAAGCGGGAGTTTATCATGCGCTGTTGGTCCAGGTGGTGGAGGCTGTTTTGGGCTTGCGATCCAGGAGGATGATACTAATTTCGACGCTACAATATGGGATCTTGAGTCTTTGAGAAATGTAGGTCAAATCAATGCTGCAGCAACAGGTACATCTTACATGCCGGCGTTCGTTATTCCAGTCCCGCTACCGGCGCGAGTAGAAGCAAATGCGTGTAATCGTTTAGCGGTACAACTCAAAGATTTTGTTAATGGAAGCTAGCTAGAAAAAAACGCAAGGTCACGTTATGAGTTCATATTATTTTATCCTCAGATGTAAAAGCTCCTACAGAAAAGGTTTCTGGCGAACTGTCCTATTTAACACAATTTGCTTCGCGTTTGTTTCCTGCAATTCCAGTCCAGTGTTGGTTACACCTTCCGGTAGTATTTCTCCAAACCAAAACCAAGAAGATAAAAACCCAACCATCACTACCTTTACCTCTAAAAAAAGATTAAAGGAAATTGGCGCAGATCAACATGAAGAAATAGTTGAAAACCAACCCCTTTATTCAGAAGAATCCGTCCTTGAATACGTGCGCAAGATCGGTACAAAAGTAGCCAAAGGCAGTGAAGAACCAGACCTTGGATACCAATTTTTTATCCTCGATAATCCGGGCATCAACGCCTTCGCGCTTCCGGGAGGATATATTTATATCACTAGAGGACTCCTCGCTTTTATGAATTCTGAGGAACAACTCGCGGCTGTTTTAGGTCATGAGATCGCGCATGTTGCAGCTAACCATCATGCGCGTCGGGGCAATATAGACCTCCTCGGGAGAGGTGCCACTTTTGTTGGAGGAATAGCCACAGTTCTGGCTACAGGAAGCGGCTATGCCGCTTCACAAATCGCTGACTTAAGTTCTTTGTGGGCGGCAACCGCATCGGCTGGGTTTGGGCGTGATCTGGAGCTCGAGGCAGACGGGCTATCAGCTGAATATTTGCTAGACTCAGGCTATGATCCCCAGGCAATGTTTGGTGCCTTAACTATTTTTAAAGACCAGGAAGACTTCGCTCGGGTGCACTTAGGTCAAAGTGGTTCTTATCATGGTTCATTTGCGAGCCATCCTCGAACCGATCGACGGCTTCAGGAGATCGTAGGGGCGGTTGGATCCTCTGATGAGTACAAATCTAGTCCAAATGCAAACAAAGAATTTAGGGAAGCAATTGATGGCCTTATTATTGGAGAAAGTAATAGCGCTCTTTCAAGTGATAAGCGTAATCGCTACTATCAAGAGTTGTTGGGTTATACGTTAGTATTTCCAGAAGATTGGGAAATTGATGCGACGACGACAACGGTTACGGCCAGTACTCGTCAATTAGGTTCGTTAAGAATAGAAGCGCAGCGTCTACAAGAAAATATAGAGCCGCGTCTTTTCATCAGAGATAAATTAGGCATTAACAATTTACAAAAATCTGCACCATTGTCTCAATATCGATTGGAAGGTCATACCGGGCTATCAAAAGACCCCGTTTCCGGGGAGCTAGAGCGGATTGCTGTGATTTATTTGGGTCCGAGAGCTTTTATTTTTCGTGGAGATATTGGTAGTAGAAACGAAGAAAATGCTATTGATGAAATGCTATTGTCATCGATACAAACTTTCCGCTCAATACAAAATGGCGAAGTTGTAGCTGGAGGGGAACTTAAAATAAAATTTGTGCAGGCTAGCGAGTATTTCGATTTTTCGGTTGTGTCTAGGGCGAGTAAGATTAAAGATTTTCCGGAAGAAACTTTACGACTTATAAACGGTTATTATCCTGCTGGTACACCTAAAGAAGGCGAATGGATAAAACTAGTCGAATAACCTATAACGCCGATAACTCTTCTAAAGTAACTAAACTTCGGATTTCTATTCGAATAGAACTCTGTTAAGCGACTTGGAATTCGAGGTTTATCTTAATAGTATGTTGGAGCCGTTAGAAATTTTTGCGCTTTAACTTGATCGTCATAGTTATTCGTGAAGTCCAGAGCAACAATTTATAATGTTGAGTTACATCTAGATTTAGAGAATTAATCTAATATGATTGAGACTTGAGTGCAGGACCTCTTCTAATGCCAGAGTTACAAAATGGCTGAAAAAAACAAAGAGAAAATTTTAATTATTGGTCCAGCCTGGGTCGGAGATATGGTGATGTCTCAGACACTGTATCGGATACTTAAAACACAAAACCCAGATTGCCAAATTACGGTGATGGCGCCAACTTGGGTGAGGCCAATATTAGAATATATGCCAGAGGTAGATGAGAGTTTAGATTCAGGGCTAAAGCATGGTGATTTAAAACTTGGGTTGAGGCGCCGAATTGGTCATTCCTTAAAGGCAAGGGATTTTACTAAAGCGATTATTTTGCCCCAATCTTTTAAGTCCGCTCTTATCCCCTGGCATGCAGGTATCCCAGAAAGGGTTGGGTGGAGGGGCGAGTGGCGTAATCTGTTGCTAAAAGATTGTCGCAAACTACAAGATAGTTTGTATCCACTAATGGTACAGAGGTTTGCGGCATTGGCATATCCGGTGGATAATGGGCCGCCGGAAGTTTTTCCGAATCCAAAACTGGTAGTACATCAAGAAAACGTCATTAGGGCTACCTCTTCTCTTAATATAGAGAGTTCTGACAATATACTTGCGATCTGTCCAGGCGCGGAATTTGGAAAAGCTAAGCAATGGCCTGCTAATTATTTTGCAGAGCTTGCTAATTTAGCTCTGAATCAAAACTGGCAAGTTTGGATTTTTGGCTCCGCCAATGATTCGGAAATAGCAGAATCTATTCTAAATAGTATCGATGGAAAGATGTTAAATAGAGTAGTGAATCTTGCTGGGAGGACTAGTCTTGCTCAAGCGATAGAGTTGATGTCACTTGTATCCGTGGTTGTTTCTAACGATTCTGGGTTAATGCATGTTGCAGCGGCTTTGAGCAAGCCTCTAGTCGGACTTTATGGGTCTACGTCACCTCATTTTACGCCACCTTTAGCCGAGAAGGTGAAATTATTTGCGACGAATATTGAGTGCCGGCCCTGTTTTAAAAGGGAATGCCCTTATGGGCATTTGCTTTGTTTAAAAGAAATTAAACCTGAAGATGTTAAAGAGGCAGTAAACCTATTAAGCGTAAGTTAAAAATTAGGAATGGTTCTAGTGCGTGTACTTATAGTTAAAGTTTCGTCACTGGGCGATATCATTCATACTTTACCAGCTGTCACTGACGCTCATCGCGCGGATGCAAATTTGACATTTGATTGGGTGGTCGAGGAGGGGTTCACTGAAGTTCCTTCTTGGCATCCCGCCGTGGACAAGGTAATCCCTGTGGCCATTAGACGCTGGCGTCGCAATTTAATGAAAACCTACTTAAATAAAGAATTTCGATCTTTCAGAAGGGCATTACAGGGCATCCATTATGATCTGGTTATTGATGCACAAGGCCTTATAAAAAGTGGCTTGATCAGCAGATTGTCTAGAGGTCTAACAATCGGATTAAGTAATAGAACTATCAGAGAACCTCTTGCAACACTATTCTATAATAAGGTGTATTCGGTTCCCTGGACAGTGCACGCAGTTGATCGCGTACGTCAGTTGTTTTCGAGGGCTCTGAATTATGATTATAAGAAGAAAGAATTAGACTATGGGATAAATCTTGATGCCATCAGCCCTAATATTGGAAATGGTAAAAGACGAGAGATTGTTTTTCTTCATGGCACCACAAGAGTCAGCAAATATTGGCCAGAAGAAAAATGGCGCCATCTTGCAAGTATTGCTACAGGCCACGGCTACGATGTTATTTTACCCTGGGGGAATGAAAAAGAAAAAAAACGGGCAGAATTTATAGGTAAAGATAACTTAAATGTAAAAGTACTAGATAGACAAAGCCTATCAGATCTGGCTAGATTAATAAGCGGCTCAAATGGGGTTGTTGCCGTAGATACTGGACTTGGTCATCTTGCTGCAGCTTTATCGACTCCTACAGTATCTCTTTACGGTCCGACTGACCCCGGACTAATTGGCACTTATGGAGCTAATCAAGTCCACTTAGGATTAGAAAAAGAGCCTAATTATGTTTGGGGAAAATTTGAAAACCTAACTAATGGTTTATAAGACCAATGAAATTTTCTTTCCTTATATATCATTATTTCCCTTTCGGGGGACAACAAAGGGATCTTCATCGTGTTGTTGATGAATGTATAAAAAGAGGCCATGAGGTTGATGTCTATACCATTCGTTGGCAAGGTCCGGTCCCTGATAATATAAATCTGATACTAGTTCCTGTAAGGGCTACTACTCGCATAAATCTGTACAAGAAATTCACTTCCTGGGTTAGCCATGCATTAGAAAAGTCAGAATCGGGAACGGTCGTTGGGTTTAATAAAATGCCTAGTTTAGACATTTATTTTGCTGCGGATCCGTGCTTTGCTGAGAAAGCTCAGAATCAACGGGGTACTTATTACAAATTCACATCAAGGTTCCGTCATTTCAGACGTTATGAAAATGAAGTATTTGGGAATCGTCGTAAAACACAGGTATTAATCCTTTCTCCCCAGCAAAGGAGAGCGTTTGAAAGCTATTATCCTGGGTGTGGCGACCGCCTTCACGAGTTACCCCCAGGAATATCTTTAGACCGTAAAATAGAAAATAGAAGTATTGAAATCCGGCAAAATTTTCGCAAAGAATTTGGTTTTAAAGAAAATGATTTTTTGCTTTTACAAGTTGGCTCTGGCTTTAAAGTTAAAGGAGTAGATCGAACACTGAGAGCGATTGCTTCACTCCCAAAAGAAATAAAGGAAAGAACACATTTTATTTTAATTGGGCAAGATTCGTATTCTAAGTTTTCCAGGCTAGCCGGCCGTCTAGGGTTATCTGATCAATGTACTATTCTGCCTGGCCGGGATGATATTCCAAAGTTTTTAGCAGGTTGTGATCTTCTTATTCACCCTGCCTATAAAGAAAGCGCTGGATATGTGCTGTTGGAGGCGACAATCGCTGGATTACCAGTATTAACAACTGATACCTGTGGGTACGCATTTCATATTGAGAAAGCACAATCTGGCTTAGTTTGCACAAGCCCGTTTAATCAGTTGGACCTTAACGTAAATCTCACTCGGATGCTAAATTCACTTAACGAAGAAAAATGGTCTGAGAACGGGTTAGCGTATGGGGGAAAAACGGATCTGTATTCAATGCCACAGCGAGCAGTTGATCTTCTAGAAAAATTTACCACAAGAATTTAATAGAGAAGCATGAAATACTTAGATAAAAATCTTGCAAAGCTTTTTAAAGATAAAGATCCATATAAATTGTTAGAGGAGATAGAAGGAAATATTTATCGGGAAGTAAAGACTCGTAAAACTTTTCAGTTTGAATTTAATGGTAAAAGTTATTTTGCAAAGTTACATGGTAGCACTGGGTGGTCCGAAATAATAAAAAATATTCTTCAGTTCAAACGCCCTGTAATAGGCGCTAGAAATGAATGGGAGGCGATTAATAAGTTAATCGAGAAATCTATAGCTACGATGAAAATCGTAGCCTACGATGAGCGTGGCTTTAATCCCGCTAAACGAAAGTCTTTTATAGTTACGGAAGAATTACAAGAGACCATCAGCTTGGAGAATTATTGTTTAAATTGGAAAAGTGAGGGAGTTAGTATTGAAATTCGAAAGAAGCTTATTCAACAAGTAGCGACTATAGCTAGTAGATTACACGCTAATGGGATCTGTCATCGGGATTTTTATCTTTGTCATTTTCTACTCCATAAAAATTATAAGCCATTTCCAAAATTATTTTTAATAGATTTACACCGGGCTTTAATCCAAAAAATAACGCCTGAAAGGTGGGTAGTAAAGGATATTTCTGGGTTGTATTACTCTGCTATGATGATAGGGCTTTCAAAAAGAGACCTTCTTAGGTTTGTCATATATTACGGCCAGAGAAATAATAGGTTCTCTATACGCGATAATAAAAAATTCTGGATGAAAGTAGAACGTAGAGCGACAACTATGTTTAAAAAACTAGGGCCAGCCAGGTAGATTAGTGGTCGATTTAACTACTCAAGATTTATTAAAGATGGAGAGGAAGGTACCTGAGTCTTTTTCTATAAAAGTCGGAAATTCGGGTTCGGAAGAACGAATTCAAATTACTAAGATACTCCGTCTTGTGCCAGGGAAACGGCTTACAGCGAAATGCCTTTGGCGTGGGAAAACAGCAGCCGTTAAACTCTTCTACCACCCAAAGCGATGGAGGAGACATCACCTAAAAGATGCGCATGGCATTTCGGTATTGTTGGATAGAGATATACTCTCTCCTTCAATATTGGAAAATACATATACGGCAGATAATCAGGGCGGCGTCTTGATTACAGAATATCTTGAACAGGGTGATACGTTAAATTGTCGCTTACTGAAGACGAAAGACGAAAGTGAAAAGTACCAGATTGTAAAATTAGCGGTTTTGTCCATCGCCGATTGTCATAAAAAGGGAGTTTGGCAGCCAGATATTCATCTCAATAATTTCTTTATATCTAATAGTTTAATTTATTTTTTAGATGGCGGTGATATCAAAGCAGATAACACTGCGCTTCGAGAGGAAATCGTAGTAGCTAATCTCGCACTTTTTTTCGCGCAATTGAATATCTCTTCTGATAAACATGTTTATTCCCTCTTAGATAATTATGAGGAAAGAATTGAAACGTTATCTGAACCTGCACGCGCGACTTTTTTTAGTAAGATAAAAACTGCAAGAATTAAACGACTAAAAAACTTAGATAGGAAATTATATCGATCTACAACAGCCAATGGAAATTTAAAAGAATATGATAGGTTTGTAGTACATGATAGGAAATTACAATCGGCAGAAGTAAGAACTTTAGTTTATGACCCAGAGAAATATACTCAGGAGGGGATAATAATAAAAGCTGGTAATGCGTCTACCGTTACGGAGATATCTTTCAACAATATTCAATGCGTTCTAAAGAGATATAACGTAAAAACAATATGGCATAGCTTAAAATATCTTTTTAAAGCTAGCAGAGCTTCACGGAGTTGGCGCAATGCATTCATGTTAAATATGATTGGTATTAATACCCCTCATCCATATTTATTTTATGAAGAAAGAAGTTTTTGGATTTTAAGACGCCGTGCGTTTTTTCTCAGTGAGAAAATACCTGCCCCTCACCTTCTTGATCTCATGCTTGATAGTGAATTTAGAGCTTCTGAAATAAAAAACATAATTGCATCTTTTAAAGAGTTTTTTAAAATAATGGTTTACTACCAAGTTAGCCACGGTGATATGAAGGCTACAAATTTTATATTCTATAAGAAAAAATTATTTGTATTAGATTTGGATGCGATGAAGCGCTATCGAAATCCTGATGTTTATAGAAAGGCAATTCTGAAAGATCTGGGCAGATTTATGAAGAACTGGCAAGGGAAAATATTTGAACCGGAGTTTGGGAAACTGGTTAAAAGTATTGAAATACCATAGTGGTTGAATATTAATGACAACTGTAACGTTAGGGCTATCAGGGGCTGTGGGTCACGACCCGGCTGCGGCAATATTTATTGATGGAAAACTTGTAGCAGCTATTGAAGAAGAACGCCTAATAAGAAAAAAGCATGCTAAAAGTGAGCTTCCTTATAATGCGGCTGTTCAATGTATGCAAATAGCTGGTGTGCGTGGTTCGGATGTAAATTATATTGCAGTGCCTTATGCGCCCATTTCTTTATTCAGTAAAGCGCGGTGGCACTATGCTTATCGACATTGGTATGCACCTGATAGAGCTATTGACAGCATTTTTAATGGAAATAGGCGTTATAAACGTTATCTAAGTCAATTAAAGGAGTTAAGCGAGCGGTTACTCATATCCGGAATAGAGGAAAAACTTATACCTGTCCAACACCAACTTGCTCACGCGAGCACTAGTTATCATCTTAACGAAAGTGATGAAAAAACAGCTATCTTTTGTATTGATTCAAAAGGTGAATATTCGAATATATTCCTTGGCTATGGAGAAAAGGGGAAGATTGTAAAAATTAAGGAATTTTACAATCCGGATTCACTTTGTGGCATGTATGCTGCGTTAACTGATTATCTTGGTTTTGAAACAATAGATGGAGAATTCAAAGTTATGGGTCTGGCGCCTTTTGGGGATCCGAAAAAATATGATTTCTCTTCACTTGCATATTTTGATGGCAAAAATTTTCGAGTTAATAATAAACTAATAAGTACTATTGGCTTTAGGCGTTACAAAGCAAAATCAAAAGGCCATTACTTTAGCAAAGAATTGATTAAAATGTTGGGACCAAGGCGAGTTGGTGATTTGCTCAAAGATCCTTATGTGCATTACGCTGCCGCGATTCAGAATCTCTACGAAGAATTTTCGGCAACTCTAGTAAAACATTATTTGGGGGACATCTTACGAGAAACCGGCAGATTAGCAATATCGGGGACTGGCTCAATGAACATTTGTCTAAATCGAAAATTAATCTCAATGCCAGAAGTAAAAAGTTATAGCGTTCATCCAGCTTGTTCTGACGCTGGCACCGCTATTGGTGCTGCTTCTTATGCCTTGCGAAACAAAGGCTTTAATATAGAACCAATAAGAAACATGTATTTCGGCCCAGAGTATAGCAGCGACCAGTGTATTAATGCGTGCTTGTTACATCGAGAAAAACCAAACTGGGAGATAATTCCTGCTCCTCATGAAAAAGCAGCAGAGCTGTTAGCTAATGGACAACTAGTCGCATGGTTTAAAGGGCGAATGGAGTTTGGAGTGAGAGCGCTGGGCAACCGCTCTATTCTGGCGAACCCAAATCAAAAAGGAATTACTAATATCATTAATCAGCAGGTTAAATTCCGAGAGCATCAAAGGCGTTTTTCTCCAAGTATTCTCGACTCCGTCGCAAAGGACTTCTTACCAAAAGAATGTCAAGACCAGTTTATGTCTATGAGCTCACCTGTCAGCCCGCGCTGGAGTGAAAAGTATCCTGAGGTTATATATGAGGATGGGACGACTCGAGCTCAAGTTGTAACAAAGGAAGAAAATGAAGACCTATATAAACTTCTGTCTCACTTTCTAGACGCAACGGGCCATGGAATAATTATTAATACATCATTGAGTCGCCCTGGTGAAGCCTTGGCCTGTTCCCCCGAAGATGCTTTGAATGTATTTATGGGTACAGATTTGAACTATATGATTCTTGAAAATATCTTAGTCACGAAGCGGCAAGATATTTCTACCTGGTAGGAGTTTTAGGAGCAAGACGTTGGTATACTGCAAGACGTTGGTCTTCTTCGCTTGGAAAGACCGCCACTAGCCTAATAATTGAACTTATTTCTTTGCTAGTTACTAATTTAACCATTTCATAGTGCATCTCTATAGCTATAAAATCTCCAGTTTTTGTGTTGATTATGTCCTGTTTTGAAACGAAACGTCCTATTTGGTCGTAGTCGTCAATCTTCTCGCTTCGGTATGCAATAGTTTGATTATTAGTAACTAATCCAGCATTTGGATTGCTTTGCGTTGCTAACCATTGGGCAGATTCAACAACAAAATCTTTCGAAGTTCCAAAGCTTATAAAAGAATCAAAAGCACAATATCCAAAAAACAAAATAAGTACCCGCATGCTAATATTTCGATATGGCGAACTTTCTACTAGGCTAGTAATACGATCCAGAATTAGTGGTACAAACAGAGCTAATAAAAGGCAGAACAACATGGTATAGCGTGTCGAAACATATCGAGTTATTAGAATAAAAGCAAAAGCTATTCCTAAATTAGCCATTAAGAAAAATACTATTGGGAGATATTTCTCGCGCTCTATTTTAATTAATCTCTTAAACGCTCCTAAGAGTAATATCCAAAAAAACGGCCCGCCGATTCCTTCAAAGAGCTTAACAATTAATATTGTAAATAAACCGGATAGTAAAAATAATGCAAAATAAGGTTCAGAGTAGGAATTCGCATATTCTCCAAAAATTTCTGAACTTATAACAGAGTTATTACTGACATAGGGAGCTAAGTTGATATTGATGAAAGAGCCATACACCGACAGAAAGTCGGAAAGTAATATAACAATATTTAATCCTATGACAGCAAGTACAAAGACTACCAAGCCTATCAAAGTAACGCCTATACCCCAACTTAATAGCAGATTCTTATATCGTTTGCGTATGGTATAAAATCTATCAAATAGCAAAACTAGCGGAATAGAAAATAAATAGATTATCGCTTCTGGCCGAAAAAAAGACGCAAAAACTAAAGAAATGTTAAAGAGGAATAAATTTCTAAATTGGTGTAATTTTGTATAAAGTAGAAAGTGCCATAAAGAAAAAAATGAAAGTGCCCATAAGGCAATATCACGAATAATTTCATACCTAAATTCATTTAATGGTGGATACAAAAGGATACAGACCGCGGCGAGAAGTGACGCGTTTTTTGAGGAGCTAAGCAGGTTAACAATACTTATAAATGAATAAACTAATAGAGCATAAAATATTGAGTTAATTAAGTGAGCGGCGTTAAATAAATCCAAACCGAGTTTGCTGATCAGCGCGATAAGTAGAGAATATCCAGCCCATGTATAGTGCTGTATGGCAGCGTTAATACCCTCGTTTAAAAAAATCTCCGCAGTTCTGACGTAAGTATAAGCATCATCATTCGGCAGTATAGTGAGGGCAGAAGTAAACAACGAGACAAGCAAACTTAGACCGACAGCGGCAACTCTAATATCAATTTCCTGTAATATATTCTTATTCAATAGCTGTCCTCATAAGGGAAAGAGCCATAATTTAGTATGATTAATACGGCCTCGCGGATTTTCCGCCAGTCTGGGTTTTAAAGCGCTTATGAAGCCAAAGATATTGATCTGGTTGTTTTCTAATCGCATTTTCTATTAATTTATTAATGGTAATAGCGTCTCTTTCCAGGTCTCCTATTGGATAATTTTCCAATTGCGGACTGAAATGTAAATGATAACCTGAGTCGTCGTCATTGCGATAATGACTAAAGAAAATAACGGCCGAGTTATTAAAGCTTGCGAAACGACTCGTCGCTGTAATAGTAGCTGCTTCCACACCAAAAAACGGGACAAATACTGAATGTTTGGGTCCATAGTCTTGGTCAGGGGCATACCATAAAATATGCCCTTCTTTTAGGCTGCGCATTGCACTCCGAATATCCTTTCGGTCGATGATCTTTGGATGATGTCTGGCTCTTCCGTTGTACATTGCGGCATCAAATAATGCATTTTTATTTGGGCGATATGTTACGTCCATTTCAAAGAATAACGTAGAGAGGAAAGCTCCGATTTCTATAGTGCTAAAATGAGCACAAATTAGCATAACCCCCTGCCCCTGCGCTATTGCCGAATTAACATTTTCTAACCCTGATGTTGTTACCCGATCTAGGAAATCACGAGGTTGCCGATGCCACGCTATTGCAACCTCAATAAGTCCAATGCCATTCGAAATAAAGGTTTTTCTGATTAATTGCTTTAGTTGCGTATCGCTTAGCTTTGGATAACAAAGTCGCAGATTAACCTCACAAATGTGCCTTCGCTCTTGTGCGAAGTAGAGCATTATCAGTCCTAATATTCGCCCTATTTTGATTTGTATAGGGAAAGGCAAATAAGCGACTAACCACATAACCCCCAGTGTGAGCCAGGTGGGCCAGTATTGTGATGACCAATAACTTCTAAGAGAACGACCTAGTTTGGAATGAACCATTAACAGTTTTCTCGACTTCCGTAACAGGTAATGTTGGATTGTATCAGAAGTGTAAAAAATACAGATTACAAAAGAATCATCGGAAATAGAGTTAAAATACTGACTAATTACCCACTAATTTAGGAAAATGATCAGAAATTATGTGCATAAATCCCAATAGTATAAAAATTACATCAGTTTTCGTAGAGTGGCTATAATAATCTGCCCATCGTTCCCATGTGTTATTATCGAGAATTAGGATTTTCACTCTACAAATTAAGGCATAAATTGGTTGGCTGGAGAAAATTAATGAAGCTTGAAATGCCTGAATTTCAAGAAGCACGGCTTTTAGTGATTGGAGATGTCATGTTAGATCGATATTGGCATGGTGCTGCATCAAGAGTGTCCCCGGAGGCTCCGGTACCGGTAGTACGAGTAGGTAATCGAGAAGACCGCCCCGGAGGTGCCGGAAATGTCGCTTTGAATGTTGCGGCGCTTGGTTCTGCCGCGCATCTAATTGGCGTTGTAGGGAATGATGAGGAAGCCGAAGAGCTCCACTCTCGCCTCAGTGCCGCAGGTGTTTATTGTGATTTTCTTCATTCAGATGATAAGCCGACGGTTACAAAGCTGCGTGTTATTAGTCAGCACCAACAATTAATTCGGCTCGATTTTGAACAACTACTTGAACCAGCAGATGTGGAAGGCCTGCTAAAACAGGCAAGTATCCTTATTGACGACTCAGATGTGATGCTTCTATCGGATTATGGGAAAGGCGCTCTGCAAGATGTTGAGCAATTAATTAAGCTTGGGCGGAGTAAGAAAATCCCAATAGTTGTAGATCCTAAGGGCATTGATTTTAAAAAATATAAAGGTGCGACCTTGATGACACCAAATCTATCCGAATTTGAGGCTTTCGTTGGTAAAAGCGAAAATGAAGAAGAGTTTGTCGATAAAGGGTTAAAGTTATTGAGTGATCTTGCACTGGAAGCTTTATTAATAACTCGTGGAGAACACGGAATGACGCTGCTTCGACCAGATTCTCCTGAGCTTCATTTGCCAGCACGAGCGCAAGAAGTATTCGATGTGACAGGAGCAGGCGATACCGTGATTTCTGTTCTAGCTTCTGCAATAGCCGCGGGGGAGTCAATATCGGATGCGACTGCCTTAGCTAATATTGCCGCCGGGTTAGTTGTTGGGAAGTTAGGTACTGCAGCAATCAGTGGCCCAGAATTAAGGCGAGCAGTTCTCGACGAGCAAAGTTCTGGCCGCGGTGTTATGACCGCACAACAACTTATTTTTGCGGTACAAGATGCAAAAGCACATGGAGAAAAGATCATCTTCACAAATGGTTGCTTTGATATTATTCATGCTGGGCATGTCGGCTATTTGACAGAGGCCAAGGACCTTGGAGATAGATTGATTGTTGCAATAAATAGTGATGAGTCTGTTCGGCGAATTAAAGGATCAGGTCGCCCAATTAATCCTGTTGAGAGAAGAATGGCCGTGTTGGGAGGTTTAGAGGCTGTAGATTGGGTAGTAAATTTTTCTGAAGATACACCTGAAGCTCTCCTAAAAGAATTGCAACCTGATATTTTAGTGAAAGGAGGGGATTATAATATTGAAGGTGTGGTAGGAGGCGACTATGTTAAATCGTATGGCGGTGAAGTTAAGGCGTTAGAGTTCTTGGATAATTGCTCAACATCTGCAATTGTTGAGAAAATGAAAGAAGTCCAGTAGACATTATTTTTTCATCGATACTTGTATTGCGCTGGCAACATTTGACGCAAGATGATCACCGTTAATGGTGCCGAAGACAATACTAGTAACGCCGTCTTGATTAAGAGAAAAATCGAAGTTTCTTTCTAAATTTCTCCCGCAATCGTGTCCACTGTTTAATGCTTTTTTAATGATTACACCTTTATTTTTTTTAGATGCGTATTCTATTACCTCGATATTTTCATTATTGCCTGGATTGTAAGTCACCATTACCGCATCTGTCAGATCGCTTGCCCTGATTCCGCCCTCTATGCTTTTTGTAGACATGCCTACTGCTCGTATTAAGCCCGCTTCTTTAAGTTGGATTAGAGTTTCTAAACAGTCTGTAGAGTCTATAATAGCGATATCATTGCCGTCGGAATGCACCAAGACTAAATCCAAATAATCTGTTTTCAAACTTCTCAGACTCCGCTCGATACTATTTCTTACATGCTGTTTACTAAAATTAAAAAAAGACTTCCCAGTAACAAATTCTTCACCTACTTTAGTGCAAATTACCCAATCTTGTCTTCGCGTTAGAAGTCGGCCGAGTTTTTGTTCGCTAGATCCATAGGCGGGAGCTGTATCCAGGAAATTGATTCCGAGCGATTGTGCTTGATCAAGCAAGCTCGAGATTGTATCGTCCGAGGGCAATTTAAAATTTTCTGGATACTTCACTTCCTGATTTCGACCAAATTTTACAGTACCTAATCCTAAGCATGAAACAATAATTCCGCTCTGACCCAGAGTACGTTTCTGTAAGACCATTTAAATTAATTCCAATATGCTTTGGTTATCTCCGGCTCGCTTAAGAGAGCCTGTATTTCATCAAGAAAGTTAGCATTACATGATATATTAACGTTACTAAATTTAAGACTTTCTAACACCTTATCGGCCAAATATGGGGTTAGAGTAAGTTTAGTAGGCCAAGTCACTAAGATATTGTGCTCTTCGGCGACAACGGCATTATTAGGACGGGAGTTGTTCTCAATTTTGGCCTCTGCTCTATTAATTAAAAATGAATTCCAATCAGCATTAGTAAAATCTATCCAAGGGAAAAATTCTTTTAGCGTTCGTCTAGCGATACTAATTTGCTCTTCTTGAGATCTGTTATTTCCTGTTTCTGCGATGTCTCCACCTAGATACCAAACCGAGTCTCCCGCGCTATTTTTATGAGTACTAACTGTTAGTTTTGGGGTTAAACTGAAATCATCTCCGACGCAGTGTGCGTAAACTTCAGGAAGTTTATTTTTGCTGAGATAGGTCATATGAAGTGGACGTATTTGTGAATCTATTGAACACAATGAAGCTAACTTTATTAACCGTTTATTACCTTCTCCAGCACTAAATATAAATTTATCTGCGTTTAATACTATTTTTTTATTCCCCAGTTTTATCTCGAGAGATCGCTTGCCATTTGTTTCATTATTGAAAAAGCGTAAGCTATCTTCATTTATGGCAAATATTCTATCTCTACAATCGGATATTAACTTGCTTACTAAACATTCTGTGTCTATAACAAAGTCTGTTAATTTATAAAGACTGCCAGCTACGGTCGAAAGTTTAAAGAATTCGGGATATTCAGCTTTGTTAATTCGGTAAACTTTACCAGCTAAACTTTTACTACCAAGAAAATTCTTTAGCTTCGAGCGCATTCGTCCGTCTGACCACATATAATAATTTTCTGAGAGTATTTTGACGTCGGTGAGGTCTACTTCGCCCCTACCCTCCAGGCACCTTCGCCAACGAGAAGGCATTTCAGCCATAGCGTTAGAAGCACGAGTCTCTTTTCCGCTTAGCGCATATTTAAGCCCCCCATGAATAATACCTTGGGAGGCAACAGTTTGCTTACCACCTATGGAGTTGGTTTCAAACAGTATAGGGTCGTATCCTTCGCGGCGCAGACGATTTAGTAGCCATAACCCCGCAATGCCGCCGCCAAATATAACGATGTCAGTTGAATAGCTAGGGTTCATTAGTTACCTTATGCAAAGTAAGAGAAATATCTCCAAAAAGATCAAAGTATATCGACAAGAGATAAAAATTCATAACTACGGTCAAGTGACAAATAGACCAATCACTATCAAAATATGATTCTTTACCTTTATAGCCTCATTCTTATTATTATTTCACCAATAATACTACTACGATTATATATACGTGGTTTTGGTTTGCCTGCCTATAGGTTGAGAATTAAAGAGCGACTTGGTAAATATTGCTTCCCAGCCAATTTTGACAGAAAAAAAGCTACAATTTTGATTCATGCTGTCTCCGTGGGGGAGGTAGTAGCGGCGGAGCCGTTGATTCAGAAATTAAAAGCGCGTTATCCTGAATATCAAATATTTATTACAACTATGACTCCAACGGGTTCGGACCGAGTTCAGGCTTTATTTTCTAACGAGATATTTCATTGCTATCTACCATATGATTTTCCTTTAGTCATGTATAAATTTATTAAAAAGATGAACCCATCTATGCTGATTATAATGGAAACGGAACTATGGCCTAATTTGATTAATGTGTGCAAAAAACTAAACATTAGGTTAGTACTGGCCAATGCACGTCTTTCGAAAAAATCTGCTCACGGATATGCTCGAGTATCAAGATTAACTAAAGATATGTTGCGGAAAATAGATGTAATCGCAGCACAGTCGGAAGCAGATGCGAAGCGGCTTATTAGTCTTGGTGCTGAGCCAAGCGATACCTTCATTGTAGGGAACTTAAAATTTAACGTTGGCCATAATTTTCAAAAAGATATAGTTTGCCTACTTTTTTCTCAAATCGAGAATAGTGGAAGAAACGTTATTATTGCTGCGAGTACTCGTAAAGGGGAAGAGAAGAAAATTCTTGGCGCCATTAAGATAGTTCAAAAGGTTATACCGAGCGTATTGTTGATTATTGTGCCCAGACATCCCGAAAGATTCGATAGTGTTTACGATTTGGTTGAGCGCGAAGGATTTACGTGCTTGCGTCGATCTACAGGTAAGATATTTTCCGAAGAAACTCAGATTATTATTGGCGACAGCATGGGAGAGTTGAATGCCTATTATAGTATTTCTCATATTGCTTTTGTCGGAGGAAGTCTTGTAGATGCCGGCTGCCAGAATATTCTAGAAGCAGCAGCTTTATCTTTGCCGATTGTTGTGGGCCCATCTCAATATAATTTCGCTTCTATTTGCGAAAATCTAAAAGTTAAAGGTGGTCTGATTACAGTTAGAGATGAGAAGGAATTGGCGGTAGAATTCTTAAAACTTATACAAGATAAATCGCTTAGATCTACAATGGGAGCAATAGCTCTTGCTGAATTCAATGAAAATCAAGAGGCTTTGCCGAAACTATTAGAAATTATTGAAAGGCAATTGAATTAAATTCGAGTAATTTTATTACTCGAATTGGCGGGTCAGATTTTCTGCACCATCTGCAGTTACTAAAACATTATCTTCTATCCTGGCTCCGCCATAAGGATATAGTTCATTAATCAATTGCCAATTGATTAATTTACCTCTTTTAGTATTACGTTCTGGTTCGAGTAATAGGGGAATAAAATAAAGCCCTGGCTCTATGGTGAATACCATATCTTTAGAGATCAACCGCGTATTTCTTAGTGACGGTGAATCTTCTGGAGGCATTAAGCTCGTTCCTATAGTATCTTGTTGAAAGCCACCTACGTCGTGAACTTGCAAGCCTAATAAATGTCCTACTCCATGTGGCATAAAAAGTTGTGGTACTTTTTCGTAAATTAATTCATCAAGTGGGCCCGAGCAAATTGTTAGATCTAATAAAAGTTGACCGATCCGCTCATGTGCCGCTTTATGTATTTCTGGGTAGAGAATTCCCGGCTTAACCATTTCCACTAATTCTCTTTCGAGATTTCCCACGCCCTCTACGAGTTCCTTAAACTCTTTAATAACATTGTCCTTAATTGAAGTCCTAGTTATATCTGAGCCATAGCCATTTTCCCTAAAGCCCGCATCGATTAACAAGACTTTATGGTTTCTTCCATCGCCTTTGCGTTTAATCTGATAATGAAGAATTGCACACTTTTCGTCTAGTGCTACGATATTAGTATAGGGGCTGTCGTTTTCTAATATCGTACATGCTTGCAGATAAGCCATATGAATATCGTATTCATTACCGTGATTAAGGAAACAGTCTCTCGCAGCTTGATGTCCTAAGATCGCCATTTTATTTGCTTGTCTGAGTTGCATTATTTCATATTCAGTTTTGTATGCTCGTTTGAAGTTTAGATATAGTATTAAATTTTCTGGATTTATTGCTGAATCCGCTATTCCTAATAAGTTGGCTAATTTAGCATTCGGCCCTAGATATCCTATTTTTTCCCCTTTTAGGTAATTTTCTAGATCGGCTATCGTACTTATAGGTATAATTTCGATATTATTTTCCAGCCATTGTTCACAAATAATGCTTTGTTCATACCAATAGTCTGGAGGGACGAGCTGTAAATACTTCGGCGCTTCTCCGGGAATAACGAGTACGAATTGATCAGGTCGGTTTATCGGGACCCAATGCATGTAATGTCCATAAGCATTGAAGGGTATAGAACGGTCGTCTGAAAAGTAGTATTCCTCACTACCACTATGAAGGAGTAGGCCGCTAATTCTCAATTCGGAATAATATTCTAACGCTGATTCATAGTTTCTTTGCAGCAGCTTCAGATGAGAGTGAAATAGTTCGTTAGTCAAAATCAAAAATTTCTCGTAGAAATATCTTATGTATATTTGTATACCTACCTATAGAGTATACTGTTTCTTTCGGTTCTAACAAAAATTAAATATAGTATTTCAATAACGCGGTGTGAGTTTTTGGTAAAAATTAATTGGAGCAATTTCGTGTGTATAGATAACTATAAAGGAGATAGTAATGTCTGATACAGGTGTTTATTTGATCGCGAATTTAGTAATAAATGATGCGGACTAATATCTCAAATATGAAAAAGGCTTCTTCCCTATTTTTAAAAAATATAGCGGAGAGTTTTTAACATTTGACGATAATCATGAAACTTTTGAAGGTACAGACCCGTTAAAAGGTAAAGTAATTATCTTTAAATTTCCATCAGAGCAAAACGCGCGAGATTGGTACAATGACGAAGATTATCAGGCACTTTCTCACTTTAGGCACGCTGGTACTACTCTGAAAGCATTAACTTTAGTGCATGAAATGCCTTCACGTAATTAGAGATATATAAAGATACTAACTACAATTGATCGATTAATTTTCATAGCTTTCGACTAGAGGACAAGCACAGAATAAATTTCTGTCGCCATATACATTGTCAATACGATTTACTGAAGGCCAATATTTATTATCTATTTGGTTGCCCATTGGATAAGAGGCTTCGGTCTTAGAGTAAGGTCGACCCCAGTTTTCGTCAATAATGTCATCCATCGTATGCGGAGCTCTTTTAAGAGGGTTATTCTCGATATCGATTGCGCCTGATTCTACTTGTGCAATTTCTTGTCTGATTTTGATCATCGCATCAATGAATCTATCAATTTCTTGGAGCGACTCACTTTCTGTGGGTTCGATCATTAACGTCCCAGCGACCGGAAAAGACATTGTAGGCGCATGGAATCCAAAATCCATTAATCGCTTGGCTATGTCTTCTTCACTAATACCCGAGGACTGTTTAATTGGTCGTATATCGATTATACATTCATGTGCGACCATACCGTTTTTACCTGTATAAAGAACGGGATAGTGTGGCGCAAGTTGCTGCGCAATATAGTTAGCGTTTAGGATAGCAATCTGAGTTGCTTTAAGTAGGCCTTTGCCACCCATCATAACGATATACATCCAAGAGATTGGCAATATCCCGCAACTTCCCCAGGGAGCCGCTGAAACTGCGGTATTCTCATGGCGCTCCGAAATTTCTACTACCGAATGTCCAGCTAGGTAGGGCGCTAGATGTTTCTTAACACCAATAGGCCCCATACCCGGGCCTCCCCCGCCATGCGGTATACAGAATGTCTTATGAAGATTAACGTGAGAAACGTCGGCACCAATTTCAGCTGGCTTAGCTATACCAACCTGCGCATTGAGATTAGCGCCGTCCATATAAACTTGACCGCCATTGTCATGAACAATTTCGCATATGTCTTTAACTGTATCTTCATATACACCATGAGTGGATGGATAGGTAATCATTAGTGCGGCTAAATCATTTTTATGTATGTTGGCTTTTTCCCTAAGAGAATTGATATCAATATTCCCTTTCTCATCGCACGCGACTAGCACGACTCTCATGCCAATCATTTGAGCACTAGCTGGGTTCGTCCCATGAGCCGATGTCGGAATTAAGCAAATATTACGGTTACCCGCGCCTTTATTTTCAAAATATTTCTTGATCGCTAATAAGCCAGCAAACTCACCCTGGGCTCCAGAATTCGGCTGCATGCTAATTGCATCGAATCCTGTAATTTGCTTTAGCATGTCTTCTAACTCATAAATAATTTGTTGATATCCCGGCATCTGATTGAGGGGTACAAATGGGTGAGGTTTAGAAAATTCAGGCCAGCTTATAGGAATCATTTCTGCTGCAGCATTGAGCTTCATTGTGCACGAGCCCAATGGGATCATTGCGTGAGTTAGAGAGATATCCTTATTCTCTAACCTCTTAATGTAACGCATCATTTCCGTTTCGCTATGGTATTTATTAAACACAGGATGCCGTAAAAATTTAGATTTTCTGATCAAATAATTTGGGATGACTGGCGCTATATTACCTCTATATATCTCAGAATCTATGGATGATACTGATAATAATTTGCTTTCTTCGCCTATCAATATTTCCCACAAAGAATTTATGTGTTCTTTGGTCGTGCATTCGTCCAAACTTACCCCTATGATTCTTTTTTCTGTCAATTGATCTAAGCGTAAATTAACGCTATGACTTGCTGCTCTCTCTGCTATTAATTTTCCTTGCTCTGAATTTACCCTTACCGAAATGGTATCGAAAAAATTATCGTTTATTACGGTTACTCCTAATTTTTTTAAGCCCGCAGCCAAAATCTCAGTGAGTCGATGAATTCGTGTCGCAATTTTTTTTATACCGTCGGCACCATGGTACATAGAATAAAGCGCAGCAATATTTGCAAGCAGAACCTGCGCTGTACAAATATTGCTATTAGCTTTCTCACGTCTAATATGTTGTTCTCTTGTTTGGAGCGCCATCCGGAAGGCTTGCTTCCCTCGGACATCGACCGAAACCCCAATTATCCTACCAGGCACCGCTCTTTTATATTCATCCTTTGTTGCAAAATATGCCGCATGTGGGCCACCATAACCCATAGGTACGCCGAAACGTTGCGTGCTGCCCGTAACTACATCGGCGCCCATCTCGCCTGGTGGCTTGATAAGAGTCAAGCTCAATAGATCTGCAACAACTACTGCAATTGCGTTATTTGCATGTAAATCAGAGATAATATCAGTGAGATCTAGACAGTCTCCTTGCATTGAGGGGTATTGAAATAACGCCCCAAATAATTCGTTAGCCCGTATATCTTCAATATCACCAATAACTAATTCGAACCCGAAGCAATCCGCACGTGTCTTTAAAACATCGATTGTTTGGGGAAACGTCTCTTTATGTATAAAAAATTTCGTAGCCGAGCGATTTTTGCTAACTCTTTTAGCCAATGCCATGGCTTCCGCTGCTGCAGTTGCTTCATCTAAAAGAGATGCATTTGCAAGGTCCATTGCGGTTAGGTCTAAAGTCATTTGCTGAAAATTCAATAAACATTCTAAGCGACCCTGAGAAATTTCTGGTTGATAAGGAGTATACGCAGTATACCAACCTGGGTTTTCTAGGACATTTCGAGAAATAACATTAGGCGTATAGGTATCGTAATAACCGAGTCCAATGAAAGAACGAAAATTCTTATTCTTAGCAGCAATTATTTTTAGTTTTTCTAATGCCGCGTTTTCAGACATCGGTTCGGGTAATGACAACGGGTTTTTAGTTAATATAGAAGCGGGAACCGACTTTTCTATAAGAGCATTTAGAGATTTAATACCTATATCAGATAACATTGACTTGATCTGATCGTCGCCCGGCCCAATATGGCGATTGATAAATTCGTTGTGGTGTTGCAAAGTTTCTAGGGTCGGTGCTGAGTCATTGTGTGCCGAGTTATCAGCCATCTTTCTAGATTTAGTCTGGGTCTGCATTGGGTTAATTCGCCTTTGGGCCTTGTAAGCAGATAAAGTGCAGAGAATTATGGGGAATATAAATTTATGAGAAGCCTTATAGTTTCTTACGCTTCAAATTGATTTTCTATTCACCACTACAATGCTCTGAATAAGCATCGAAATCCATTAGGTCTTCAATTTCAACGATATTAGCAATTCTTATTTTAAAGAACCAAGCATTTTCATAGGGAGAAGCATTAACGGTTTCTGGAGCGTCAATTAGATCCTCATTGATCTCTAAAATTTCACCGGTAATTGGGCTATATATATCAGACGCTGCTTTAACCGACTCAACAACAGCTACCTCCTGTTTTGCGGTAACAATGATTCCAGGTTCGGGTAGCTCAATAAAAACGATATCTCCTAGCGCATCTTGAGCATGATCACTTATGCCTATAGTGGCTGAGCCATCTTCTCCTATTCGGACCCATTCATGGGTCGGTGTAAATTTTAGATCTTCTGGAATATTGCTCAAGCAACGGCCCCTTTTTTGATAATTTGTAAGTTAAGTTCTACAAGTCTTTGATTTACTAGTCGAATATCTTTTTACCAAAGCGTACGAAGTTGGGTTTGACTATCCGCACTGGCGTTAGTGTCCCTCGAAGGTCTACTTTGCAGGATTCGCTGCTCGCTGGAATTCTAGCTAATGCTATTGAATGCTTCAATGTAGGCGAGAAACCCCCACTAGTTATCGTTCCATCTCCTTGGTCGGTTAGAACGGTTTGGCCTGCCCTAAGAATACCACGACTTTCTAGAACCAAACCTATCAATTTGGGAACTTGCCCTGCTTCATAAAGAGCCTTGTGGGCAATCAATGCTGGCTTGCCTATGAACTCGCGATCAGATGGTTCATACGCAACCGTTCTATCCATATTCGCAGAGATCGGAGAGATTGTTTCATCCATATCTTGGCCATAAAGATTCATCCCCGCCTCCAGCCTCAGCGTATCCCGAGCTCCTAGGCCAATTGGCTTAACACCTACGGAAATCAAATTATCCCAAATCTCAGCAATTTCCTCTTCTGGAAAGATAAATTCTAAGCCTTCTTCTCCGGTATAACCTGTCCTAGCGAAAAAGCATCGATTCAATTCGTGGCCTTGGAAATTTTTCAGTTCCTTGATCGTTGCCGCATATCGGTCTCCAAAGGCTTCACAAGATTTTTGAATTGAGTCGGGCCCATGGACTGCCAGTATTGCCAATTTTGGTTTTTCCTCGACTGATACCCGAAATCCATCTGTATTTTGGATCATCCAGCGTAAGTCTTTCTCTCTTGTGCCACAATTCGCAACGATACGAAATCCAAAGCTCATGCGATATACAATTAAATCATCTACAACGTGGCCGTCATGATTTAGCATAGCGCTGTACAATGCCTGGCCCATATCAACCAATTTTTTGACGTCGTTTGATAACAAATACCTCAGATAATTTTCTGCATCATGACCGCCGACATCTACTATTGTCATATGGGAAACATCAAAGACGCCAGCGGCTTTTCTAACTGAGTTATGTTCTTCGATTTGAGAACCATAGTTGACGGGCATCTCCCAACCAGCGAAGTCTATTATTTTAGCCTTAGAGTCAAGATGCTTTTGATAGAGGGGGGTTTTTTTAGCCAACGTATTAAAAATAATTAAAGTTATAAGAA
>JAQWTK010000042.1 GCA_029242705.1 Gammaproteobacteria bacterium
CTACTGATTGCTTTTAGCTTTCGTTTCTCTGGACATATTTCGGTTCTTAGTTTTATCGCGAAATTATCTATCGCAATTCATTTCTTTGCTTTCGCAGCTTGGATAGGATCGTTATATCCGCTTTATCGGCTCACTTACTTAGAAAATATAAATCTCATGCAAATTAGTATGAAAAAATTTGGAGATAACGCTATAGCGCTGGTTTTAATATTAGTCGTGGCGGGTATATTAATGCTCTTAGAGCTCTTTCATTCGATAAATGAAATTTTTACTACACCTTATGGTCAGGCACTTTTAGTCAAGTTGGTTCTGGTCTTTTTCATTTTTGGAATTGCAGGAATAAACAAACTGAAATTGACACCAGGGCTTATAAACAAGAGAGGTGTTCTATCACTTCGAAATTCTATCCGTATCGAAATATTGGTAGCTATCCTCATTGTTAGCGTTACATCGTATTTCTCAACAATAGTTGGACCGTCGGAGCATCAAATGGGGTAAGGGTGCTGTTGAAATTACTGTATTTTGTTAATAAATTAGGAATTACCCGCTTATCTCTAAAAAGTACCTCGGATTGGCCGACTTAATATATCGTGCTAGATTAAATACACTGCCAGCGAGTTGTGCTTCCCGAGTTATTGATACTCGTATGCTGAAGCTCAATCAAATAGTCTTACTCTTAGGTCGGTAATGAGAAGAATAACAAAGACAGAGACATGCAAATTATTATTGTTTTAAGCCTTCAGCCGTGATTTTACGCCAGATTATTAAGCCATTTAAAAAATTCTTCCTGCTTTCATTGCTTGGAACATATTGCCAATTCCCATTAGCAGCTGAAGATCGTGCAGCTATAGAGCTAAATTATGATTATAGAGATTTTGTCTATTGGCTAAAGAAAAATTCGGATGAGAAGGAAATCCCAGGAGCGGCTTTAGCCATAGTTTCGCGAGAAGGCATAATGTATTTGCAAACTTGGGGGGTAAGTAGTGTGGGAGATAAATCTCCTATTACGAACGACTCTGTATTCAGAATAGCTTCCATGTCAAAAACTTTTGCGGGTGCAGCCGCTGCTTTATTAGTTGAAAAAAACCTGCAATCTTGGGATCAAAAAGTTACTGATATTTTTCCAAACCTGAGAATAGGAAATAAATCTTCGTCCCAAGAAATAACACTTAAGCACTTGGTTAGCCATTCTACAGGGCTTATGCCGCATTCGTATTCTAATATGCTGGACGATGGTGTGGTTTACGAGAAGATTAAAGAGAAGTTTCATGAAATCCCAACGGTCTGTTCACCTGGCGAATGTTATGGTTATCAAAACGTCATCTTTTCTTTGATCGCGGATATAATTGAAGAATCCACAAATGTAGACTATGGAAAATTTTTAGAAGAAGAAATCTTTAAGCCCCTAGGTATGTCAAATGCATCTGTGGGGTTGGATGCATTTATGAACAATCCGAACGCGACTGCCCCACATAGGACAGTAAGAGGGAGTTGGCGCGTTACGTCGACCAACCCGGCGTACTACTCGGTAGCGCCAGCCTCTGGTATCAATGCAACTATTTTTGATATGACTATGTGGCTCAGGGCGAATCTCGGCGCATTCCCAGAAGTGATGCCCCCAACTTTTCTTGAAAACCTTCATAAGCCTATTATTGATACGCCTTATGGTAATTATTTTAACCGCTGGTCTGGTATAGAAAAGGCTTACTATGCAACAGGTTGGAGGGTTTTTGATTATAATGGTTTACGAGTAGTTCATCATGGAGGAGGCGTAAGAGGATTTCGAAGTGAGATGGCATTTGTTCCTGAAGGGAATATCGGGATGGTGCTTTTATTTAATGCAGAATCAAATCTAGCTAATGAAGTTGTTCCTGCATTCCTTGATAACCTTAAAGAGTCAATTTAAAAGGGAAAGTTTATGAACTCAGTGATTGAATTGCTTAAATCGCACCGTAGTATTAGGAAATTCACTGATAAAGTAATAGAGCAAGAGTTATTGGAAGATCTTTTTGTTGCTGGTCAGGCTGCAGCAACTTCGAGTTTCCTGCAAGGTACGACAATAGTTCGTATTTCTAATAAAGATACTCGGGAAAAGCTCGCTGAACTTGCTGGCAACCAACCTTATGTAAAAACCGCAGCAGAGTTTATGATTTTCTGCGCTGACTTAAAACGAGCCGGGAACTATTGTGAGGCTTATGAAAAACCTTTCGAAGGAGATTTTACGGAACATTTTATTATTGCGACCGTTGACGTTGCATTAATGGCTCAGAGTTTAGTTACCGCCGCTGAGTCTGTGGGGTTAGGAATATGCTATATAGGAGGGATACGAAATAACCCTGTAGAAGTTTCAAAATTACTCGAACTCCCTAGGGGTGTTTACCCTGTATTCGGGTTGTGTTTGGGGTATCCGGATCAAGAACCAGAGATCAAACCGCGATTGCCGATTTCGGTGATTGTTAAAGAAGAAACTTATAATGAGGAAGGGGACGTCGATAATATAGAAAAATATGATGAAAGGATTAGAGAGTACTATCGTTCTCGTACAGGAGGAGGTCACGGTATAAGCTGGACTGAGCAGGTCGCGACATTGTTGTCGGAAAAATCCAGGCCCCATATGAAAAAATATTTGGAAGGCCAAGGTTTTAAATTTAAATAACTCGTTCTTTGTTATTGAAGAGTCTCTCGTCGATAGGCACCAGTTGACGGCAGGACTTCCTCTCTATCACTAATCTGTGAAGAAATTGTCTCCGATGGGGGTATCGCTCCATCTCCAAAGGCGAATTTAAATTCACCATTTACTAATCCACGCACATCGTCAGTCACGGACCATCTGGCGATGTAATAATCTGAGGCAGGAAGCTCGAAAGGGATTGGTAAAACAAAATTATGATTCTTACGACCTGGGTCATATTGGAATCCAATATCTATCCATTCTTCTTCAGCCGTGTATAACGCTAGCTTTAATAGGCGTACGTCTACACGAAAGCTCATCGTTACCATTTGTGGTGGGTCGATTAAGACAGAGTCATCCTGAGGAAAGGTAACTCCGGGTGTAAGAATTCCATGCGAGTGTTGTGCAGACAATATTGGACTAATTAAAAGCATTAATGCAGTAAAAAGAGTAAGAATTTTCTGATTCATATTTTATTAGTTCACATCAAATCTAGCTTAACCCTGACTAAAAGATTAACCGAAATAAACCATACATTGTCGTGACAGAGCACATAATCGACCATTTTCGTCATATACTCTACCGGACTGCTGAGTGTAACCATTCTCCGCTGCTTCGACTACAAAATCTAAGTAAAACCATTCCGTGGCTATCTCCTCTGGTGGTATTACAAATTCCAATGACCAGGTCAAAGAACTCGATGGGACCGGGGGTTTTTGGAAATGGGATAAGATAACAGGAGGTGGGATATCACAAATGGTGATTAATCTCTCCGCAGGAAAGTCAATTAAATTAGTTCTATGCCGAACCCACATTTTTAGCTCTCGATTTAGTTTCCCCGCAAAAGGGAAGCCACCATCCACCCAGGCACCTTCAAAAAATCTTAAGAATCCGGGTACTCGTTTTGCGTGATCTTCAAATTTAATGCCCAGCTCTTTCGGTGTAGCATTAAAATTTTCCGAAGCAGGAACGTGGAGGGCTTCTCTTGCGTTACCAAAGGCAGCCATTGCCTGTAAACAAAGAACATTTTCGCATATAACATTGGCTTGTGTTTGCGTCACATTCTTCCCTCTGCGTTGTATATTAGCATCAACATAAACCTCCCCAGGGGGCACTGGCGCGATAAACGACACCATTAATGATCGCATAGGCTGATTTGATTCCAGCAATTTTTGCATTGCTGTAACGGCAAATGCCGCAGCAACTCCTCCAAAAGCCGAGCGTCCTTGCGACCAACTTTCGTCAAATTCCGTTATATTTTCTTCGCTATTTTTTAGTTTACTTAATATTAAATTTAGATCTGATGACTGCATAAGTTTTATTGTTACTTACAAAGTAGATTAGTCTTATCAAAAGGTTAATATGATATGATGACCTTAAATTAAGATTCACTTGAAATCGTTTGTGCCTATAATGAGATTCGGCAGTTTTAGAATAAAGCTTTGCCAGTTCGTGTGCTTGATTAGTTTTGGTTTATCTCAGAACTCAACAGGACATGCCCAGCCCTATACGCTATCTGTTTTTAATCAAGGCTCGGATACTACAGGAATTGCGAGTAAAACAGAAACTAGACCTACAGATGATGCAGTTCTCTCCTCTGCGCCAGAGCAAATAAATATCAAGTTTCCTGTTGCTGTTCGTCTGGTAAAGCTTACATTACGAAATGAAAAGAGAGACTGGGTCGATATTAGTTTTCGGTATTCGCCATTCGTTAAACAAAATTATATTTGGAATTTGCCTGCTTTAAAACCAGCGGTTTATTATACGGCTGATTGGGCAATACTTTCAGACACTGATAGATTGATTTACGGTAGCTTTAGCTTTTCTTTTGGGTCGGAGGCTGAGCCACCCTCGGTTACTCGTGCAGCGGAGGAAGCTCTGTTATTGCAGCGTTATGGAGATCCTACAATTCGGTATGTCCCGCCCCCGCGCACACAAATTATTATTGATCAGGATCCCCCTCAATACGATCCACCGTTTGTAATTGACTTGAAAGAAGATCTATAGCGCGATTGGTAGCCTATTACACTTGCTTACCAGAGTTTTTCAATTCTTTATAGGGGCAATCAGCTTAGGTTGAGGTAATGAATGCAGAGAAAGTTCACTCTTCGACGTGAACAGTGATATAGGCGTCATGATATAGGCCTCCATCATCTGCCCGACCCCATAATACATAGCTACCAGGCTCCTCAAAAGTAGCAGTAATATTATAAATCCCATCTTCTGGAACGGGAGGAGGTAGCCATAGGTTGCCCCAGGGAGAATTAGCCGCATTTCTGGTGTCTTCCCAAGGTTTTGGGAGTGGCGGATCGAAAGTTACGTTACCGGGCCCTCGGTAAACATTCCATGAAAGAAACAATCCATTTGTTTTTCCTACAGTGACTTGTGTAGGACGCCGCATCATACGCTGATCAAGTTCTTCAGATGTATTCGTTGATCCTCTGCGAGTCTCTGGCAGGCCATCGTCCCATATGTGGGTATTAAGATTAATAGACTCACCTACTCTAGCAACGCGCACACTATCCCCCGGTACCGTAACTACTGGAGGAATATTTGCTCTAGATTCCGGGCTGCTGGTTCCGGCTCCTAGCGAGCCGGTTTCTGAGGCGATTACCATATTGTCTACGAGATAATCTTGCCTAAGAGTAGCGAAAGCTTTTCGCTCGACACCATTTACACTAAGGGTCCAAACAAGCTCTCTATCACCCCAGTCAGACGGGACGGTAACTTCAAATGTAAACCGATTTCGTCTTGGCAAAAAACGTGTTGGCTGCCCTCGATCGGCTTCCCCTGGGGAGAAATAATTATTGTCACCAATCGAAACGTCGGGCTCTTCATCCCAATTCTCATTCATATAGCCAAACATCATATTGAATGAACCATCGAGGTTAGGTTTCCAACCCTCAAATGCTGGCTCAACATGCTGTCCGTGCGTATAGCTCTGAGCTAATGTGGAATTTGAAAGCAACAGGAGTAGCAAAGTAATTAAATTAACCTTGCCACTCCTGTGCAGTGATCCTGTGAGAATCGCCATAAGTTAGTCGTTTGCAGCGACTTCGTTGTCGTCTTTATCATCTTCTGCGATGGGCGCTACTAGTGGCGCACCGCAAAGAGGGCATCCTATGACATGATCATTTGGACCGAGATTAAGAGCTTGCCGTCTCTCTTCCATTGCTTCATGAAATTGTTCATCCGTGAGAGATAGCCTTATACCGAGGTCGATAAACATATTTGTAACGGAACGATTGCCTGAACCTTGCCAGTTACGGGGGTCTGGAACGTTAGGGTTAGTTTCAGAATTATTCATGTAACCCGTTATGTGCAGGATAGTACCCTTGGGTAATAAAGGGGCTGAGTCTTCTGCATAGGGATATCCCCTCACCCAGTTGTGGTCGTAGCCAACGCAGGAAAGCGTTTCAACTGTATAACCCCAAATGGCCTCAAGGCACATGCGTTCGCCAGGGGCATGAAGGTGAGGCTCGAAAGTTACAACTTTGGTGTGTTGGTTAAGCACGCTGTATGCATGAAGTTCTTGCCCTGCCTCATTTCCTGCAATACTTATGTCTACGCCATTTCCCAAGAAATTAAACGAAGATTGATATTTAGGTTGGTAGTCCTCGTCATGGAAACGAAAGCCGACTTCTAGATGGCCTGTAGTGTCTTTGCCATTGGAATGTAAGTGAACGGAATCCGAAGCAATCCAACTGTTTGCTTTGAGTAGACGTCCGCCATCTTCATCGAAAATATCTGCGTTTCTTCCTACTTCATGCACCGGCCAAGGGATAGCGAGACCAGGTACACGCTCGCCATTTTCATTCATCTGAACAGTTGCCCAGATCATATGGTGAAATATGTATCGTCCGCCCACCGTATCTCTTCCGGTGCCCGCCTGATTGTCTAAATCGTTAACTTCTACGACCTCGACTGATTTTACATAGCGATCTTCCTCCAAGCCGGTAGGTTTTGCATTAATTTCACCCCACCAGTCAGCCGTTCCAGCTAATTTAGTGACATCATCCATCACGACTATGAGGTCAGGTTCTCCGGCCTTCCATTTCAGGCTATCATCAAAAACTAAAGGTTCTGGAGCCTCGGCAACATCCCCTTTTGGGGTACCGTTTCGAGCCCAGGTCGAGATGGCTGAGATTTCTTCGTCAGACAAGGACGGATCGTCTTTGTAATCTTGTATGCCGACATTTTTTTCCATGTACCAAGGTGGCATCGCGCCAGCTTTATCGCGAAGGCCTGTCTTATACTCTATGAGTCCAGCAAATGGAGCTACCTCTTCATAAGAGACTAGGGGCATTGGTCCCGCTCCGCCAGGTCTATGACAATTTTGGCAGCTTCTCTGCAGTATAGGCTCTATGTCCTTGTGAAAGGTAATTTCAGAGGACTGCGCGATTGACGCACCTGAATTTGTAATTGCTGCGGTAAGCACAGCGCTACTTAATAGATATCTCAAGGAAAGAATTTTCATAGAATAGCTACTCCCAATAGCTTAATTTAGTCAGATTCATAACAGCCTAGAGTGACTGACTTACAGACCAAACAATAGCATTTTTACACTCAATTTTGAATATTTGTTGGAAAAATTTTCCGCTTTAAATCAATGCTTTAAAGCCTTTATCGGCAAATTTATTAAATATCAATAACTAATAATTAAAAATGCCTTATTTGGAACCAGATTTAGCTAAACCACGCCCCGTAGCGCTAAGTTCGATCATTTCCGTTAACTAATGACCAAAGATTGCTGCTAGCGAAAACGGAGATAAAAAGCACAAGCAAGCCAAAGCTAAACCATTGAATTGCATACGATAAGTTTTGATTAACGTCCGCAAAAACGTCTGGCCAGTGTCTTACCAGTGTGCCGGCCTGGTTTTCAGTTAGCCGGACCTCAAAGGGAAAAATTGCTTCTCCAAGGATTTCAGATATTACATCGATTTCTAAAGAACGCATGCGTAGAGGCCATTGATTCGGATCGATCTCACTTGGGATGACTCGGTAATTAGAGGGCGGAACGAAGACTTGCGCGGTGACTTCTACCGGGCCCTCTACTGGTCTTATTGATGGCGCGGTGTTTGGTGGCAGAATACCGCTGGTCCAACCTCTATGAACGAGAACTATTTCTCCTGTGCTGTTTATACGAAGGGGTGTGACAACACCATAACCAATTTGACTGTCGAAAAACTCAGCTAATAGAAGAATGGTTTTATCGTTTAAGTATTCTCCTTCAAGGACAACATGCCGGTTTCTCATTTCGGGATTTGCGCGATGGAGATGCCCTTTTGGAATCGTTTCTATAGGGCTGGCACTTTCACGAAGTTCTTCTTCTAATGCGCTTTGTGCATCGACTTTTTCGGCTGCACGTCCTAATTGCCAGATCCCGAGATTTCCAAAGGTTAAGGCGGTGATTATTACACATATAGCAATTAACCAATTTATTCGGATATGGAAGCTGCCAACTTGAAATCTGCGACTCAATTGCAAAACAGGTCACCGTTACAATATAAAATTTAATGAGGCTAAAATAGATACTGCTTTAGATTAATGATACTCGAATTTTGCATATTCGGTTCAAGTAATAATATATATGCGGTCCTTGATTAAACTTCTATTCGATGACTAACAGAACCAACACCAGTGATATGGAGGGCGAAAGTAAGTAATTAATCGCCCACACACTATAACTATTATCCAGCATAACAACGAAATTCCACCGATCATCTTTGCTCGATTGGTTACATTATCTAGTGCAGCAGTTTTTTTTACTTGAGCTGAGGTGGTCTGGTAAAACCAAACCATATTTAAGCCTGCAATAAACATAAAAAGTATTTTCGTTTGAAATGCGGGATTATAAATGTACTGATCTGGTGCTGTAGTTAGGAACATAACCCCAGTCGTTACATTGATCGCATAGCCAATGACGCCTATTTTTACCAGTTTGTGGAGATCGCTATACGCGATACCTTGACCTATTCCTAGCAAGCGCAAATCAAATATACCAACAGTGCCAATCAATAAGGAGAGTCCTAAGAAGTGCATAGATTCCACTATAGGCCAGCCCCAAGGTGTATTCATGATGGTATAGATACCAGTGGAGCTAGAAAATGCTGAAAGATAATCGATCACAGGGTTAATGCCTTAAAAAAATCGAGAAGCGAGTAATACACTATTTGTGTAAGCGAGAAAACGACCGGTCGTAATAGTGCCGATCCAGATAAATACAGAAATCATAGCGACCCAAAAATATTTATCTCGAGAGAATTCGTTATTTTTAATAATCTGCATCTGATTTTGCAGCCACCTTGAAATAATTAAGCCAATAGTGAGCAAGCTAAATTTTATATAAAAAATGGGATTAGTTAGTGCTTTTGCGGGATATGCAAGTAAGAGAGCACAGCCTGATAAGAATATTACTACTACTGATAGCCAGTAGAGGTTATAAAATTTAAGAAAAGGTTTGAGTTCAAACTCAGGAACAATCCTAACTAGACGAAAAGCAATGGCAAAATTTACTCCTATAACAAAAGCCATGGCTATTGAGTGTAAAGTTAAAGAAGTAAAAAAAGCTATGCCGGACTCTCTAAGCCAAATACTTAGAGTCGTGTTTTCTAGACGAGCTAACATTTCCATGTATTTTTAACGCTATGAGTATTTAATTATGGTCAAAAGTTATAGCAGTGGATCAATGAATTTTTCCATTTCCTGCCGTATTGTGAAATCTGGGAGCCTGCCTCTTGCAGCATCTAAGTTGTCTCGCGCATGATGCGGTTTTGTAGTTCCCGGTATGGGTATGGGGTTTGCTGGGTGTGACATAACATATTTGAGGAAAACTTGAGCCCACGACTCGGCGTCTATTTCACCAGCCCAGTCCGGTAACGGCCTATTACCCACAGCGCTGAATAATCGCCCACGCCCAAAGGGAAGGTTAATGAGCACTGCGATGCCCCGATCTATCGCGAGCGGGAGCAATCGCTCGCCGGCATTTCGATTGCCTAATGAATAGTCGACCTGCATAAAATCTAGGTCATGACCATTTATCACTCTCTCCATGTCTTCATACTGGCGATCATTTGAGGTGGTAATACCAATGTGTCGAAATCGTCCTCGTTCCTTCCATTCTTGCATGGTTCTTAGCTGGGTGTCCGTGCCCCGAAGGTTATGAACTTGCATTAGTTCGAAGCTATCGCCTTCAAGAAGTTTAAAGGAATTTGTCATCCTTGCGATGCCGTCCTCTTCGCTGCTTTGGTCAACTTTAGTTGCGACCCAGAGGTCGTGCCGAATCCCCTGTTCCTTCATAATCTTGCCAATGATTTCCTCGGAGTTTCCATAATTTGGTGATGTGTCAATCACTTTGCCGCCCAGCATATGAAATGTTGAGAATGTTTCGCGAAATAACCCCATTTCTTCGGAGTCTAATGATCCTCGGTAATTTCTGCATCCGATGCCTACAGACGGCACTTGCTGCCCAGAAGAGGGTATAGTAGTAACTTTCAGAGGTAATTGTGCGCCAAGGCTTCTTCCAGCAGAGGTGCTGAATGCCGCTGCTGCTGCCGACTTAAGGAATTCTCTACGATTAATTTTCATTGAAAGAGCTCGATGGTTTTTAATTTCTACATGAATCTTGCTGGTATAGAGACGCTTCTGTCAATATCAAATCTGATGACCCTAAGTGATTTTGCTGTGCTAGAATCCATAGCCTGCAGAACGATAAAGTGCTCGCAGCTAACAAAAACGGAGTATGGGCATGTTAACTAAACAGAAATTGATTTTTCTTCTCTCAATTATTACGTTTTCTACTGTAACAATGAGTGTGCAGGCGCAAAGCGGAGATATACCGCGAGCAGCCGATGGGAAGCCTGATTTCAGTGGTATTTGGCAGGCTATTGGTAGCTCTCATTACAATATCGAGCCGCATTCAGCCGATTTTGGGCCGATGTTCCAGCTTGGTGCTAT
>JAQWTK010000050.1 GCA_029242705.1 Gammaproteobacteria bacterium
TGATTGAAGAATTTGGTCTAGATCAAGAGGCTGAAACTGAAACTTACAAGACTATTTCTTATAAAGAGTATGCAAAGCAAATAGATGAGGACTTCTCTGCTAGCGATAACCAAATAGGTGTAATTACTGCTGAAGGTGCGATTATGGAGGGAGACATCACTCGGGGTGTGGCTGGTGCCAATGGGGTAGTAAAACAAATCAGGTCTGCGCATGAAGACGAAAATACAAAAGCAATTGTCCTTAGAGTCAATAGTCCTGGTGGGTCTATTATTGCTAGTGAAATGATGAGAGATGAGCTATTTGCTGCCAAAAGAAAAGGTATCAACGTGATCGTATCTATGGGCGACATCGCTGCATCTGGGGGGGTCTATATCTCAACTCCAGCTGATTATATTTTTGCTGAACCCACAACCATTACAGGTTCTATAGGTGTGGCAATTGCTCTACCAACGCTAGAAAATGCAATGGATTACATTGGAGTAAATTTTGATGGTGCGGTTACCTCTAAGCACGGTGGCTGGGATTCGACCCAAGCTATTGATGATGATTTGGATAAAATTTTTGCAAGCTGGGGTGCCGATGCATACGATCGATTTATTAACGTAGTAGCTGAGTCGAGGTCTAAATCATATGAAGAAATTAAAGAGATTGCGGGTGGTAGAATCTGGATTGCAACAAAAGCTAAAGAAATAGGTTTGGTGGATGAGATTGGAGGCATTGATGATGCAATTACATACGCTGCCAACATAGCAAAATTAGAAGATTATCAGGTTGAGTATTATGGTGAAGAACTCTCTCCTGCAGAAATAATTCTCAAAGAATTACTTGAAAAGTCTGATGTGTCTTTAGGGGAGCATAAAGTTTTGTCAGCGCTTAATGGTCTAGCAACTCTATATGAAACATTAGCAGGCATTCAAGAACCAAAAGCATTATTAACTTGTAAGGATTGTTTAGTGGATCTTGATTAGTTTATTACCTAACATCTATATAATCTTCTGATACGAAGATTTTTAGATGCTTTTATATCAAGAGTTTCAGGGCATCGTTTTGTTGAGTGACAATGATGCCCGCTGAAAAATATTTTCCACCATTAAACACTAACGATCCATCTTAACTAACATGATCATTTTATGAAAGATATATTTCCAACCGAAGGTGCATCTGTGATCGTATCTGATGAAATGTGTGATATGAATGGACATATGAATGTAAGATTCTACCAAACTATTCCTATGGATTATGATGGCAATTTCTATAACAGTCTTGTTGGTGAAGATTATATTGCCAAGGGTTCTTCATTTTTTACAGCTGAACAAAATATTAGATATCTGAAAGAATGTTTAAAAGGTGAAAAATTAACACCTAGATTCAGAATGCTTAACGTAAATAAAAAGTTATACCACTACGTATGTGCAATTTTTAAAGAATCGGATGAAGTGGCAGCTCTGGTTGAAACTGTTGAAATCCATATTGATATGTCTATAAGAAAATCTGCAGAAATATCAGATGAAATCTTTGAGACTTTGGTAAGGATGCAAAAGGAGCATGAATCATCTGGTGATTATCCTTTTGAAACAAAGTTAAAAATTAAATAAATTATTTTGGTTCAAATAGTGGCTTTATAAGAGGTTGTCTAACCCTTGTTTTTATTGGGGATTTGAGTCGTGTCTACTGTTAAGTGAGAATAACTAGGAGATAATTATGAGCGAAAGCAAAAGCTCTGAAAATCCGGAGTTTGTAGCTCTAGATGAAGCTGCTGCAATGAAGAGCGGTACAAGGGTTACGTTTATTCCGGGCATGCAGGCTTTATATGCTGAAGCCTTAAAAAACATCTGTTATGTAAAAAATATTCCTCTAATTAGAGTCTTACATCCTCGCATGGGTCTTGATAAAGAGACGGGGGGAGATAGGCAAGCAACGCTGTATGAACTTACAAGTCAGTCGAGCTTACCTACAATGTTTCATGAAACGGAGAGGCCTAGAAATGTATGGATTGAGCAGCTATCCTTAGCTGAAAATATTGGTTTAGACGATAGCCCAAAATTGATACCTGATAACCATCAAGATCGAGTTCAGATGTTTGGGCTATGCGCAGTTATCGTAGGTGAGGATGGGCTTGTATGGAATATAAGAATTTTGAATGACAGCCCTTTAGCCAGAAAGTATGGGTATAGTGAACAAGCTAGCTCGGCAGCTACCGATAAGATTGTTGAGCTAATTAGCTTGATCGATAGTCGTCTTGAGGAACAAGAAAAACTAGGCTCTCCTTATCTGGTGGGCACTACAGTTACAGCCGCTGATATATATTGGGCTACTATGGTTATGAGCGTAATTCCAAATCATGAAGACATTATGCCGAGGACTCGACAAAACCAAGGTATGTTGGCGTGGTTTGAAGCTAATTCAAAAATTCCAGCGATTCAAAATGTCTTAAGTAAAAGAATTGAAGGCCATCAGCAATATATTCTTAAGACCTATTGTGAAACACCTGCTATCTTGGGCGGCGATTTACTGTAAATGTAAGATTAATTACTTTTCTGGAGGCGAAGATTCTAATGGTAGTTCGCTACTGGATTTAAGCTCTTCCATAGAAAGCAAGGCCGATACATTGTGCACGTTTATATCGGAAATTAGATTTTGGTAAAAAGAATCATAAGCTTTCGCATTTTTCACCCTTACCTTCAGGATATAATCTATGTCTCCCGCTAGTCGATGAGCTTCCTGAATTTCTGGTTTTTCTCTTAGCGCGTTGAGAAATTTAGCCTGCCAATCGGCTTCATGTTTGCTCGTTCGAATTAGAACGAAAAAACAAGCTTCGTACCCAAGTGCGTCCGCATTAAGAATAACGGTCTGTTTTTTGATAATGTTATTTTTCTGCAACTTACGTATTCGGTTCCAGACCGGTGTTTTTGAAGAATTCACCTTATTGGCTATTTTTTCTAATGGCTGACTAGCATCTCGTTGCAGTTCAAGAAGGATTTTCCTGTCTAAGTCATCTATGCGGGATCTCATTGGCGTTCTCTTAGTTCAATAAAATAAATTCCCATAAAATATATATTAAATAGGAATATATTCCTATTATTTTATATAAAAAGACTTATAAAGTAAATTATTCTAAAATGTCACCTATCATCTAATATCTGGATTAATTCTATAATGAGGTACTTACCTGTATTCCTCGACCTAGATTCTAGGAAAGTGGTTGTGTCCGGCGGACGAGCAGTCGCTGTTGCCAAGCTCCGTACTTTGCTCAAAACCAAAGCAAATATACATGTTTATTCCGCTTCCCCCGATTTTCGAATTGTGGACTGGAGTGCAGCGCAACAAATTACCCTTCATCGCAGATTTGTTAATAAACAAGACTTAGCAGGTGCTGCGGTTTGTTATGCCGCTAGCGGTAACCCGGAAGAAGATGAGTGTGTATCTATAATGGCTCGACAGACAAATGTTCTCTTGAACCGAGTTGATGACCTTGAAAGCAGTCAGTTCATTACGCCTGCAATAGTTGATCGAGATCCAGTTTTGGTTGCAATTAGTACCGAAGGCTCGGCTCCTGTTTTAGCGCGAAAAATTAAGAGCTTGATAGAGATCTCTCTCCCAGTCGGTATTGGCGGTATAGCTAGGATTGCGGGTTCATTTAGGAAAGATGTAAAGAAACTATCACCCCATCTAAGGAGAAATTTCTGGGAAAAATTTTTCTCCAAAATAAATCCAGTTGAACTAAATAAGTTTGATGAAACGAAGTTGCGCGGCAAATTAAGGACACTATTTGATCATGATTTAAAAATAGAAAGTACTGCCGGATCAATTGCATTTATTGGTGCCGGTCCGGGTACTTATGAGCTTCTGACGTTAAAGGCATACAAAATATTGCGGGTTGCTGAGGTTGTGATCCATGATCGGTTAATAGATGACACTATTTTGGACGTGGTTCGCGCAGAAGCACATCTTATATCGGTTGGAAAAACAGGATTTAGGAATTCGATTACGCAAGAAGAGATTAATCAGTTAATGGTTAATCAGGCGCTTCGGGGGAAAACCGTAGTCCGGTTAAAAGGTGGCGATCCAGCAATTTTTGGACGTCTGGATGAAGAAGTAGACGCGTGCGAATTAGCTGGAATTCATTGGGAAGTCATTCCCGGAGTCACTGCGGCATCAGGTGCTGCTGCGTCTATAGGTCGATCTTTGACGCGTAGGAATCGTAATAGTGATGTAAGATTTTTGACTGGTTATAACGCAGAGGGATACGCAGAGCATGATTGGGTAGGATTGGCCAAAGAAAATACAGTTGCTGCTATCTACATGGGGAAAAAATCCGCAAGCTTTATTCAGGGGAAACTTCTAATGCATGGGGCTAAACCAAATACACCGGTTACTGTAATAGAAAATGCGTGCCGGCCGGATCAAAAGATATTTGATTTAAGCCTATCGCAATTATGTCGCGTTTTTGTTGACAAGAACGTTTCAGGACCAACGATTTTTTTACTTGGTTTGGCAGGTCGAGATACATTGGCTAGCTTCGGCGAATTTTCACAAAGGAGCATGCATGAAGTCGGATGAATTTGGACCAGTTGTTGTTAGCGCGAATGATTTGCTTACCGGTAACGTTATTTTTCTGACAGAGAAGCCCGATTGGACAACTAATATTCATGAAGCTTATGTTATTAACGATAAAGCTGAATCGTGTCGCTGGTTACTAGAGGGAGAAGTTCAGCAAAGTTTATTCAGCGATAACCTTTTTTCGCACGTAGTGGATCCATACCTAGTCGAATTAAAAATTGATAAAGAAGTAATCTCATTTTGTGCCTTCAAGGAGGCGTTGAGATATTACGGGCCATCGAATTATTTTCATGGAAAGCGAGATTGGGAAATTGTATAGCTACAGCGGTTTTGATTCTGAATTTATAAAAGAAAGAACTCGTCAATTCCGTGAGCAGGTCAATAGGCGCATTAAAGGCTTTTTGACTGAGGAGGAGTTCACGCCATTGCGTTTGTTGAATGGTCTTTATCTCCAAACACATAGCTACATGCTAAGAGTCGCTATTCCTTATGGTGTATTGAACAGCGAACAATTAACTCAATTGGCATTCATCGCAGATCAATGGGACAAGGGTTATGGCCACTTCACTACCCGTCAGAACATACAATTTAACTGGCCAAATTTAGTAGATATTCCTGAAATATTGGACTCTTTAGCGGGTGTGGGAATGCATGCAGTGCAAACTAGCGGAAATACAATACGAAATATCACGTCAGACCCTTTTGCTGGAGCTGCAGTTGATGAAATAGAAAATCCACTTCCGTATGCGGAGTTGCTTAGGCAGTGGTCAACCGATCATCAAGAATTTCAATTTCTTCCCCGAAAATTTAAAATCGCTATAACAGGCAGCTTAAATGATCGTGCAGCAACAAGGTTTCACGATATAGGCTTACGTATTATGCTTAAAAACGGCCAGCTTGGTTTCGAGGTGAGCGTCGGTGGAGGATTAGGTCGAACTCCAGTCATAGGAACCGTTATTCGAGAATTTCTCCCAAAAGAAGATTTTCTGCCATATGTCGAATCAGTTATCAGTGTCTGGAATTTACTCGGTCGCCGAGATAACAAATATAAAGCTCGGATTAAAATCACACTGCGCGAACTCGGATCAAAAGAGTTTCAAGCACTTGTGGAAAAACGGTTTGATGAAATAAGGAATACCTTTAATGGGGCAGATAGTAAGACCCTTGAGGATATTAAGCTGCAATTTTCGTCCGTGCAACTTATTGAGATGCCTTTGGGAAACTATCAAAACCGACACAAGGAGAATCAAGGATTTCGCAATTGGGTTAAGAACAATGTAACGGAACATAAAATAACTGGTTATACAATAGTTACAGTGAGTCTTAAGACTCATGGAAACACTCCGGGAGATGCAACCTCAGAGCAGATGAGGATGGTGGCCAATTTAGCAAAGCAATATAGTTATGATGAACTTCGAATTAGCAAAGAGCAAAATATTGTACTCCCTCATGTTCATCGATCTGCTTTATTTGACCTTTATAGCATGTTGCTGAAAGCCGGGTTAGCCAGTGCAAATGTCGGATTAATCTCAGACATAGTCGCTTGCCCGGGTCTAGATTATTGTAAGTTAGCAACAGCTCGTTCGATACCTTTAGCCAAAGAGTTAGGGGTTCGATTTCGAGACCTTGACCTTGAGCAAAAGATAGGAATTTTAAAAATTAAAATATCCGGGTGTATAAATGCGTGTGGCCATCATCATTTGGGTCATATAGGGATATTAGGCCTAGAGCGAGCTGGAAAAGAGAGCTATCAGGTAGTTTTGGGAGGGGAGGAGTCGACTGAGACCTCAAATATTGGAAAGAATCTCGGTCCTGGTTTCTCTAAGACTGAAATCGTTCCTGTCATAGAAAAGCTAGTTAATATATATCTAGCCTTGAGACTGGATGATGCCGAGACATTCTTGGAAACCTATAAGCGAGTTGGAATAACTCCCTTCAGCAAAGAGATATATCAAGAATTTCCGCGAAGGAAAAAAAATGCGTGAAAATAATTGCGCTAACTCAACAACAAAAAATAAAACTCGCAGAGAAAGTTGTCTCATTATAACCGATTCAGGCTTTGAAACAGAAGATTATCGTGTTGACTTCATCGACGTCACTACAGATATTGTCCCTCAAGCACTGTCTAAATTGCGCGATAGTCGGGCCGTAAGGATAAATTTTGCTAATTTTAAAGATGGGCGAGGCTTCACATTAGCTCGTCTTTTTAGGCTGGAAGGTTTTAAAGGGGTTCTTAGAGCTAAAGGCGACCTGCTGCCGGATCAATATTCAATGTTGCGAAGATCTGGGTTTGATGAATTAGAAATTGCAGACATGGTTGTAGAGAGGCACTCGAAAGCCGCTTGGCTTGCTGGAATAAATTGGCATAGTCACCATTATCAGAAACGGCTAGGATCATCACTTATACGCGAGCCCTGAATATAAGGAGAATCAAGGCAATTGGAATAAATCCTCAACAGAACAGTTGAGAATGTTAGCAATTTTTAGTGCAAGAACAGTGGAGGGTACATAAATTCCGTTTTCAATTGCGTTAATACTTTTTCTTGATACTTCTGCGCTTTCCGATAGCTCTCGTTGCGTTAAG
>JAQWTK010000053.1 GCA_029242705.1 Gammaproteobacteria bacterium
CTTCGCAGTCTGGCAATGCGGGGGGACGCCAACAGCTGGGCGGAGCTAGGGGCGCTAATCAGGAACGTTCTTCTGGTGTCGGGGGTCGAGTGACGACTGATGGAAACAACTTGCCATGGGGAAATGCACGTTCAATTCGCCAAATACTAACGCAACAAGATATAGAGGATTTTTTAAATCAACCTGAATTATTTCGTCAATTACTGGAGCCCATCTTGGAGCTCGAAGGTGCGTTAAGAGCACAGGCCGAACTCGATGCTATAAACAATAAGCTCTACGCGGTTATTGAAGAAGATATTCCAGATGAGTATCGCGATTTGGTTCAAGAATATTATCGTGTATTGTCAGAAAATCAGGGGTCTGAGAATCAAACTCAGTAGCGATGCAATACACAGAACCCACTCTCTTTAATGCACTAGAAGAAGGCAATTTCAGCTTTGCTTTCGGTATTAGTCCATGGTTCTTTGGGGTTCTGGTTTTATTCATAATTGTTGGGGTGTGGTTCACTTATTATAAAACTACCCGTCCCGTATCGCCCGCTTGGAAAGCATTTTTTGTAACGATCCGGTCAAGTGTTCTAGTGTTGTTACTATTTTGTCTTCTTAGGCCAGTCATCACAACGATACAAACTTCTCCTCAAGAAACCTATCTTGGGGTATTGATCGATGATTCTCAGAGCATGTCTATCCCTGATTTGAATGATGACCAAACTAGGCGAGAGGCGGTTGACGAAGCTTTATTTACGGGGGGGGTGGTGGATGAATTACGAGAATCATTTCAGATAAGAACCTTTCGTTTCGACAAAGAAACTCAGCGCATTGCTGACACTGATGATTTGAATGAAGAGGGTACTGGTTCTTCTATTAATCAAGCTCTTAATTATGTCAATGATCAATTGAGCGGGCTTCGCTTGGGTGGCTTGGTTCTTGTTAGCGATGGTGCTGATAATAGCGGTATTGATCCGTCGATTATTGCGCAAGAATTTGGTAATCGACAAATACCAATTTTCACTGTTGGTGTCGGTCAGGAGAAAATTCCTCAGGACATTAGTATCGTAGATGTGAATACGGTCAAAACAGTTTTGGAAGGGTCGGTGTTTACCGTTCAAGCTGGTATTAGCCACCAAGGCTTCGAGGGACAAGAAATCGAAATCTCCATCAAAGACGGAGAAGAAACGGTTGCTTCAGAAATAGTGATGTTGGGAGATGAGGGTGTCACGCGCAGGTTTGAGTTAGAAGTTACATCTGAAAGATCAGAGCTTATTGTTTATGATTTGCAGATTGAGCTGCAAAGCGGCGAAATAATTGAACAGAATAATACTTACAGTTTTCTTGTGGACAATACGGAAAAGGCGGCCCTAGATGTGCTTTATGTTGAAGGCCACCCACGCAATGAATACAAGTTTATTCGACGTGCTGTTGAGGGCGATGATTCATTAAGATTGGCCACGTATTTGCAGACTGGTCCGGAGAAATATTATCGCCAGGGGATTAAGTCATCTACAGAATTAAGTAGCGGATTCCCCGCAACTAAAGAAGAACTCTATAGTTACGAAGCGATCATTTTGGGCGACATAGAGGAGAATTTTTTTAATGCCGACCAACTGCAAATGATCGACGATTTTGTTGCTGAACGTGGGGGTGGTTTCCTGATGAGCGGCATGGTGGATGAGGAATTTATTGGAACTCCTATTGCTGATATTTTGCCGCTTACTTTAATAGAAGAAAACTTTCTCCCCGACCATTTGCGGGGTGGCATTCGCCGGGGTGATCATCCTACCGGAGAGCTTTTCTACCCGCGACTAACTAACAGTGGAGAGTTTGCATCAATTCTTCGCTTGTCGGCTGAGGATGGGGAAAATGGAAACCTTTGGCGGCAATTACCTGAATTACAAGGTGTATTCGTGACGGGTCGTCTTAAACCAGGGGCGACTGTTCTGATGGAGCATCCGGTTTTGCAATATCAGAATCAGTTATTGCCAATAATAGCTCAGCAAAGATATGGCAGTGGGAGGAGTATGTCCGTGAATACGGCGAGCACGTGGCGATGGCAGATGATGTTGCCATTCGAGGATCAGTCTCACGAGATCCTTTGGCGCCAAATGCTTCGTTGGTTGGCAGTATCAGCCCCCGAAAGAATTCATGTAGAGTTTGATCGTGATTTCTATAATGTTGGTGACGAGGTTAACGTTACTGCTGTTGTCTTAAACGATAAATATGAGCCAGACAATGATGCGACTTTATGGATGCAGACGACTACGCCGTTAGATCAGATTACTGATAACCCAATGGAGTGGGATATTGAAGAGGACGGTGTCTATAGGGCTAATTTTATAGTTGAGGACGAGGGTGTTTTCAATTTGCTTGTTGATGTGGCTAGTGCTGCAGCTGATGCTGAAATTGATAGTTCGGAGAAACGAACCGCTTTTGTCGTCACTCCTTCACTACGTGAATATAATAACGCTGGAATGGATAGTAGTCTGCTCGAACGTATTTCCACTGCAAGTGGCGGTGGCTATTTTAATCTTTCGGATGTGGATGGTTTGCCAGATAGTGTGGAATTTACACCTAATGCTTATTCTCGTGAAGTGCAAATTGACCTTTGGGATAAACCATGGTTGTTAGCGCTTCTTATTTCATTGCTTTGTATTGATTGGATGGCACGCAGATTGAAGGGACTTTCGTAAGTTTCTGCTCCTGATATATAAGGATAATTATGATAAACAGTTTGCTTGAAGTAAAAATATTTAAACTAGTAATTTTGGTTAATTCGCTGTTTCTTGTTTCTTCTATCAATGCTCAATTATCTTCATTGGGAAACACGACAAATTATTTCCTTGATAGCCCTGAAGCGACAAAGTATGTAGTTATCATGACAGGCCCTACGGTTGGAGAAACGAATTTAAACCAGTTTAGGCAGTGGGCGTTTTCGTTGCATGACATTTTGGCGAGAGATTATGGCTACACCTCCAAAACTATAACTCTGTTATACGCTAATGGTGTTAGTGAGACGAATATCGATGGCCGTGTGGATGGTTCAACTAATTTTAGTGGTATAGAAAAAGGTCTTTCCCAACTTGCATCCGAAGTAAAAACGGGAGACCAGATCACATTGTATCTCATAGGCCATGGTTCCGGCGCAGATGAGGAGGCTAAGTTCAATATCGTGGGCCCTGATATAACTGGAGCTGATTTTGCTCAGATGCTGGATCAGTTTGATGAACAAGACTTAATAATTGTTAATACAACTAGTGCTAGCTACGGATTTTCAACGTCCCTGTCGGGTGAGGGTAGGGTTGTTATATCCTCTACGCGCTCTCCATCAGAGCGATATGACCCTATTTTTTCGCGATATTTTATAGAAGCGTTGGACAATCGAAACGGCGACAGAGATAAAAATAATCGGGTCTCTATGCTCGAAGCTTTTGAGTATGCAAAAAGTAATGTTGAAGCATGGTATGAAGAGCAGGGCAGGCTCGCGTCTGAGCACGCGGGCCTGGACGACAACGGAGATGCTCTATTCGCACTAAATCCTACCGAAGATGATATAGATGGTAGGCTAGCAGAGATCGCTTATATTGATACTGTAATTGACGACAATGATGGGCTTAGCCTTGAGGCAAGGAATTTAAAGGCACGCATGCAGGAAATTGAGCGTGGTGTTTTCATTTTGCGAGGACGTAAACAAGATTTTCTCGAGACCGATTATTGGCAAGAGATGGAGACACGTCTTATTGATTTGGCAGTCACCACTGGCAGATTTAATGAAGTGGTTGGCACCTCTGAAAAAATTGAAAGTAGTATTACGAACGGACAACCAGATGATTAAATTTTATTACAAGCTCCGGGTTACAAGTTTTCAAGCTTTATTAGTTAGTTCGCTTTTATCGGTTCCATTAAGTGCTCAAGAACTGCAAGCGGATATTAGTGGTTCTCCATTATTCCGTGGTGAACAGTTATTGCTCAGCGGTTCTTATGCAGCTGCAGCTGATATTTTTCAAATGACGGATGGGCTTGATCGAAATGAAGGGATAGTTGGCGCGAGTCGAGCGTTTTTCATGATGGGTAATTCAGCGCAGGCGATCAATGTTGCGGAAGAATTCATTGAAGATTCGGACTTTGCTCGTTTTCCTTTAGTTAGTACTCAGCTGGCTGAGGTGAAGCGAGCAATCGGGAGGTCGTCAGAAGCTCTTGATATTCTTGCTATGGTAGTAGAAGAACAATTTGAGCCTCCAGTTCGGACTTTAGTGCAGTACGGTAGTCTACTTAAATTGGTGGGCAAAAGATCTGAAGCTGAGCAGGTATTAGATTTGGCGGTGCAACGCTATAATAACGGTTTGGTATTTGCCTCCGAAGATGTTGCGATGGTGGCGCTCGCCAGTTGGTTGTTAGATAACTTTCATGATGCAAATAGTTTATTTAGTGAGGCTACAAGGGCCAATCCAAATAATCTAGAAGCTCATGTGCTTTGGGGCGACTTATTTTTAGAAAAATATAACGCAAGCGATGCCGAGCGCTCGTATCAGGAAGTTTTGGATATCAACAGCCGACATGTGCCCGCGCTGGTAGGGATGGCAAAAGTTGCTGGAGACGAGCGCGCTTTAACCCGGGCCTTGGCAATTAATCCGAATTCAGTTTTGGCTCTAGAGACGTATGGCCAACTTTTGTTAATGAACAGCAGAAATGAAGAAGCAAAAGAATATTTTGAAAGGGCTCTAAATTTAAATCCACAATCGTTGAAAACCCTAAGTATTTTGGCGGCCCAGGCAATTTTTAATCAGCGTCCTGAAGAGTATGAACAATATAAAGCGCGTGTTGACGCATTCAGCCCAAACAACCCTCAATTTCTAGGCGATATAGCTGATACGTTTGGAAACAATTACCTTTTTGCCGAAGCTGTCGAATTTGCACGCGCTGCGATTCAGTCCGATCCTGAATATTGGCAGGGTTATACGCTATTAGGTAGTAACTTGATCCGTCTCGGCGAAGAGGTCGAGGGTAAGGAAAATTTGGAAATCGGATTCGAGAATGATCCGTTTAATGTTATGACCTCAAATATGCTGAAGGTTTTTGATACATTGGAAACTTATGAGACCTTGGAAAGTGAGCATTTTAAGGTTCATATGAGTGAGAATGATGCGGATATTTTATGGCCTTATATGGAGCCGCTGCTCGAAGAAAGCTGGGACACGCTTACAGCCAAATATGGATTTGAACCTGAAGGTCCAATTCTGATCGAGGTGTTCGAAAATTCTGCGGATTTTGCAGTTCGTTCGGTGGGCTTGCCCGATATCGGTCCGCTTGTTGGTATTTGTTTTGGTAAAGTGGTGACGCTTATCTCACCAGACACGCTTGCGGCGAATTGGCAAGAAATTGTCTGGCATGAGTTCATGCACGTAATAACATTGCAAATGACCAACAACCGCATGCCTCGATGGTTATCTGAAGGGATTTCGGTTTGGGAAGAGCGCGAAGGCAGATCATATTGGGGGCGTAGCCAAGGCCTGGATTTAGTGCGTGCGGCTAAGGATGAGAAACTTTTACATGTAAAAGATCTTAATTCTGGTTTTTCGGGAGCAAGAGATAATGCTGATTTAGGATTTGCCTATTTTCAATCTTATTTAGTAGTTGATTATATTAGTGAAGAATATGGTTTTGATAAGCTGCTAGAACTAATAGATCAATACGCTGTAGTAAAAGATGAATCAGATCGCTTTGATGAAGTATTTCAGTTGACTTTGGATCAGTTTGATAATGGTTTTCGCAGTTGGATTAATCAGCGTGTTGAGGAAATCAATGTTTATGTTCACTCGGAAGATGTTCCCGATGAAGGAGAAGGACATGGGCATGGCATAAGAGAAAATTCTAGTGCGATCTTAGCAGAACTTTATAATAACGCTTCCCTAAAGCAACATATGAGCGCGCGAATAGAAGAAAATCCCAGAGATTTTCAGGCGTATCTTCAGCTTGGTATCGTCTTGTTTAAAGAAGAAGATTATGAGCAGGCTAAGTCCCACTTAATTACTGCAAATGACATGCTACCTTCTTATACGGGCTACCCTAGCCCTGCTCTGGTTCTGTCACAAATTTATGATCGTGAAGAAAATCAACAAGAACAGCTTCATTGGTTGGAAATTTTGTTACAGAACCTGCAGCATGATTATGAGTCAGCTATAGTCTTGGCAGAACAAGCTTTAAAGAACGAACAATTTGAGCGAGCCGAATATTACATTGATCGTGCCATACAAGTAGACCCTTATCGCAGCAGCGTTCATGAATTGAAGGCAAGATATGCGGACCGCGTCGGTGATTCGGGGCTCGCTGTTACTGAATATGAGGTCTTACTAAAGTTGGAGATCAATGACCCGGTTGAGGCTCGAACTGATCTAGCAGAGGCGTATCTTAACAATGGTCAAGTTGATGAGGCCAGGCAAAGTGTACTCTACGCTTTAGAAGTTGCCCCCAGCTATCGTCGGGCACAAGAAGTATTGTTGCAATCAATTAATGGAAATCAGAATTAGTGTTAAAACCTATAATAAAACTTCTTATAGGTGCTTTGTTGTTGCAGGGTTTTCAGTCGCTAACTGCTCAGGTTATGCAGTTTAGTGATAACGAAGACTCAGCTATTTACGGAAATGATATAACGGAATTCACATGGATGCGTGGTCAATATACGAATCATCGAGGTGGCCAATATGGCTTTAGACGCGGTGGTTGGTGGGATACAGATTATCCAGATTCCGATGAAAATTTTTTGCGTGGCGTCATGCGTTACACTAATGTGGATACAAATCCTAGAAATCACGAATATATTGAACTTACGGATCCTCGACTCTTTGAACATATTTTTCTTTATATGAATTGGAAAAGAGTGCCAATCGGCTCCTCTATGAGCGGACCAAATTTTAGTCCCGAAGAGATAGAAGCCTTGCGAGAATTTATGTTCCGTGGGGGATTTGTTATGGTGGATGATTTTTGGGGCCCTCCGCACTTAGATGACATGTTTATGGAAATGCAGAAAATATTTCCTGATCGAGAAATAATTAAACTAGATACCAACCATGAAATATTCCATGTTTTTTTTGACATTAATGAGTTGGCGCAAGTGCCTGGGAGAATGGTTACCTGGGACTTTGGTGGATTTATGAATATCGATGATCCGAAGTATCCGCCTGAGGTTTATGCAATTTTGGATGATGACGGGCGAATAATGATGGTCGCAAATTATAACACTGATCTTGGCGATGGTTGGGAGCATACGTTTTATGAGCGCTACCCGACTAAATATACCAACGAGGCGTATAAAATTGGAATAAATTTTTTAATTTATGCATTTAGTCACTGAAGGACGGGAATAAGAAATGACAGAAACAGAAGATACAGGACAGGAATTAGAAATAGAGGGTCATGATGATCTCGCGTTGGTAAGGCGGATGCAGGAAGGCAGAGAAAAAATTGTTGCCGAAATTAAAAAAGTTATTGTTGGGCAAGAAGATATTATTGATGAATTGTTGATAGCATTGTTTGGCGGCGGTCATGTTCTTGTAACAGGTGTGCCAGGACTTGCTAAAACCTTGTTGATCAAAACCGTTGCAGATATTTTACAAGTTGATTTTAGTCGAATTCAGTTCACTCCCGATTTGATGCCTGCGGATGTTGTAGGCTCTGAGGTGATTGAAGAATCAGATGGGGGACGGAGATTAAATTTTGTTAAAGGCCCTATTTTTACTAATATTTTGCTTGCTGATGAGATTAACCGAACGCCCCCTAAAACTCAGTCATCTTTGTTGGAGGCAATGGAGGAGAGGCAGGTAACGGCGGCCGGCGTTACGTATCCGATGGCAAAACCATTTTTTGTTTTGGCCACACAGAACCCTATAGAATTAGAAGGTACCTATCCACTTCCTGAGGCGCAACTTGACCGTTTTATGTTCAAGGTTGAGTTGGATTATCTATCGGAGGAAGATGAAGTAGCTGTAGTCGGTCAGACCACCCAAACCCATGATGACGCGTTAGCTCATCCCCTAGGTGGAGAGGACATTCTTGATTTTCAGCGTATAGCGAGACAAGTGCCGGCGGCTGAGGCGGTTATTCAGTATGCGGTCAGATTAGTCCATGCCTCTCGACCGCAAAGTGAGTATGCGCCAGATTTCATTAAAGACTGGGTAAGCTGGGGTGCAGGTATTCGTGCTTCGCAGAATTTGATTTTAGCGGGTAAAGTAAGAGCGCTTTTATTGGGACGTTACAACGTTTCTTACGGTGATGTGCGCTCTTTGGCGGCTTCTGTGCTTCGTCATAGAATCTTGTTAAATTTCCATGCCGAAGCAGAGAGAGTCACTACAAACGATGTCATTGAGCGTTTGCTTGAAGCTGTGCCCGAACCAGCTTCTAATATTTAAACTCCGGCTCATAAGGTAAGAGTAAAGGAATGTCAGATTCGTTAAATTTTTTGGATCCCAGCGTGCTTGCAGGCCTAGATAATCTAGAGCTACGTGCGCGCATTGTAGTGGAGGGATTTTTATCGGGACTACATAAAAGCCCTAATAGAGGATTTAGTGTGGAGTTTAACGATTATCGTCATTATCAGCGTGGCGATGATATGCGGCACGTTGATTGGAAACTTTACGCGCGGAGCGACAAGTTTTACATTAAACAGTATGAAGATGAGACTAATGTGAGATGTGTGATTCTTCTTGATACTTCTGCCTCGATGGCGTACTCATCTGGCGGTACTAGTAAATTGAATTACGGTATCACTCTTGCTTCGGCGCTAGCTTATTTTATTATGCGCCAACGAGATGCAGTAGGTTTGATAACCTTTGATGATGAAATACGTGACTATATTCCAGCAAAATGTCGACAGCCTCATCTGATGCACATTCTGAGAACATTATCGCAGGTAGAATCTGGTAAAAAAACAAATGTTGTAAAGCCTTTAACTGATCTTGCTGCATCGTTAAATAAAAAGAGTTTTGTGATTCTTATTAGCGACATGCTCGATGATGAAGAGCGTATTATTAATACTCTTCAGAATTTGCGTGGTATGGGTAACGATGTAATATCCTTCCAAATTATGGATGATGCGGAACTCAATTTTCCTTTTAATGAAGCGTCAGAATTTATCGATATGGAGGATGACGAATCTTTCATTACTTCTCCGGCCACGATAAGAAAAGCATACTTAGAGAATCTTAATGAGTTCCTGTCCTATTGTCGTAAGCAGTGCCAGAGCAGTGGAGTAGATTATTGTTTGCTAAATACATCAGACCCCTTGGACGAAGCGTTGTCGTCTTATATGGCTAAAAGGGCGAAAAGTTTCTAATGGTTTTTCTCACTCCTATTTTCTTGCTAGGTCTATTGGGGGCACTTATACCAATAGCTATACATCTAATACGCCGGGAAAAACCCCCGAAAGTGCTATTCAGTACTATCAGATTTTTGAAAAAAACTTCGAAAAAATTAATCCTATTCCAACATTTACAGCAAATCTTACTTTTGTTGCTCCGCTCGGCGGTAATCGTGCTTTTGGTTATAGCTTTCGCACGCCCACTAATTAATCAGTCTATAGCACGCTTGTTGGATGCGGATCCACAATCAGCGGTAATTCTTCTCGATCTTTCGATGAGTATGCAATATGGAGAAAACTTTGATCGTGCGAAGCGAGAGGCGCTGGATTTACTAGATCAAATGTCGCAGGGCGACGAAGTTGCGTTGATTGGTTTTTCAGATGTGGCTCGAATAGTTAGGGAATTAAATATTGATGTCGATAGTGTGCGAACTGCAATCAATGGAATCTCCGAAGCTGGTTTTGGAGCCACACGCTATATGCCTAATTTAAGGCTAGCGGATCAAATGTTAGAAGAATCTCGTTACGAAAATCGTGCGGTATATCTCATCTCAGATTTTCAAGAGGCGGGTGTGCAGTCGCTTGAAGATAATTGGAAATTAGCTCCGGGCATTACATTTATAGGAATTGATGTGGGCTCTGAGACCAGTAATTTAGCAATTACTGATGTTCGTTCACCTGAGCAATTGCTCGAAGATACTACGGAGCAGAACGTCTTAGTGAGGGTCCGCTCTACCGGAACTTCTTATTTAAATCAGGGAGAGGTTAGCCTCATTATTGATGGGCAGATGGTTGATCGATTATCTGTTGATCTAGGTGAACGCTCTGAAGAAGTTATAACCTTTTCTACAACTTTCGAAGCAGAAGGTAGCTATGTAGGAGAAGTGCGAGTTAGTGGCGATAATTTTATTGCGGACAATTCCTATTTTTTCACCGTTGAAGTATTGCCGAAAATTCAGGTGCTTACCGTGAATGGAGAAGCATCAGATGATTGGTTTGATGATGAAGGGCATTGGTTTGGGCTGGCGGTTGCAAGTGCAGAGGAATCACCTTTTGCATTAGAGACTCTCGCGCCGTCCGAGGTTAGTGAGGCATCATTGCGGCAAAGTGATGTAGTAGTTTTACTGAATGTAGGAGATTTAAATAACCAACAAGCTTCTGCGATTTCTGATTACGTTAGAAGTGGAGGAGCACTGCTGATTGCGCCTGGCGATCGAATTAATCCGGAACAGTTTAACAGGCAATTTCAAGCCATAGCACCCGCGCTATTGGATCAGCAAGATGGAGAAGAGGAATATCTCGTTATCGCTGATTTCGATCGCCGCCATCCGATAATGCAACCATTAGAGAGTGACTGGTCGGCTAGATTTCAAGGACACTGGCGTTTGGCTCCAAGTGACGATGCAAATGTGGTTATGCGGTTTGATAATACCGAACCAGCATTGGTTGAAAGAGAGATCGAAGAAGGGAAGGTAATTTTGTTCGCGTCATCGATGGACTTAGAATGGAATAATCTTCCATTACAGGGATTATTTCTGCCATTCATACATGAGACACTTCGTCATTTAGTGCAACCAGAATTAAAACAAAGAGCCTATCAAATCGGAGATAGTTTTTCTTTGGATATAAGTGGCGAAGCAAATACGGTAGCAGCGCAAAACTCAAATGGGGTTGAGATAGACTTTACTAATGAGGAATTTGTTATTGAAGCTGAATTTCCTGGCCTAATAAATGCCGACATAGATGGAGAGAGTATTCGTTTCGCTATCAATACTCTACCAGAAGAATCTAATTTTTCTAGGATGCCAGTAGATAATCTTTTTGATTCGATTATAAATCCCGATACAAATCCTATTAAATCCCGAGAAACTCAAAATGCTCAATTGGCAGAGGAACTAGAGAAATCGCAGCGTATTTGGTGGTGGATTCTTATTCTAGTAATGGCTTTGGTCTTGGCTGAATCTCTGATCGCAAATCGTACTTACAGATAGTATCTATTTGGTAATTGCAATTTCTATGCCGTGGTGTTTTTTCGATTTCAGGCGCTTATAAAGTAAATCGCTTAAGGGGCGCTAAAGGGGAAACTTGAAAGTAACTCAGTGCTATAGAAAAGGGGGGGAACACAGAGAAAAACTCTCGAGCTTCTACCTTTAGCTATTTGAAGCTTGATAATCATTATCCTTAAATGAGTCAAACTACAAACTAATAAAATATTATCATAGTAAATTTTTATGTAAATATATTTCATCAGAGCGAACGATCGCTCTATTTAATTTCTAGCTCATCTTTCCCAGATAAAATGCCCATGCGTTTGGCTCTTCGTTCCCAATTTTTCCTAGCGAGTGCTTGCATGTCTTCCGTGCTATCTGATTCATCAACAATTTCTAAACCTAATAGTGTCTCAATAATGTCTTCCATTGTTACTATGCCTTCCATGCCGCCAAATTCATCTACAACTAGTGCTATATGTTCTTTTTTTAATATAAGCATATCTAAGAGGTCTGGAATTGGTAAAGCAGAATGAACGATAATTATATTCCGTTTAATATCCTTTAGAAGGATATTGTCATTGTCTTCAACGAGTTTTAAAAGAAGCTCATCCTTTAATACTAACCCCGTAATTTTGTCAGCATTTTCTCGATAAATTGGTATTCTAGAAAATGGCAATGCTTCATGCTCTTCATGGAATTCTCTTACAGTCATAGATTCATTTGCGGCTACTACAACGATCCTCGGCGTCATGATATCCCGAACTAATACTCTGCTGAATCGCAGTAAGTTTTGTATGATTTTTTGTTCGTTTTCTTCGAGGGCGCCACTTTCTTTCCCCAAATCTGTCATTACGACGAAATCGCTACGGCTAAGCACTGATTTATCTTTATCTTTCTTCAAATTACGGGTAATAAATTGACTCAACCAAATTAGAGGAGCGAGCACGAATAGCATAATTTTTAAGGTTCGTACGGTAAAAGGTGTAAGTCTCTCCCAGTTATTCGCGCCAATTGTTTTGGGAATTACTTCAGAAAGGATGAGAATTGCAAGAGTCATTATGCCAGCGATAAGTGCTTCCCAGCTGATTATTGAGAGGCCGAAAATTCTTAAAGAAGTAGATCCGAAAAGCATAGTGGCTTGAGAACCTACCCCGATTGCTCCGACGGTATGCGCGATAGTGTTTAAAGTAAGGATAGCGGCCAGAGGTCTGTCTATATCATCCTTGAATCGGACAAGATCTTTGGCAATTAGAGTTTTTTCTTGTTCTTGAATACCGGCATAGGCAGGAGTGATGCTCAACAAAACTGCTTCTAGTATAGAACAGAGAAATGAAAAAAAAATGCTGATAAAGAAAAAGGTGACTAAAAGTCCCATTTATGACGCTTCTGCAACAGTAATTGTTCCTTTTTACATGAATGTTGACTTATTTACAATCAGTCCGCTAGTCGACCTTAAACAGTGCATTTTCCGGTCTAGACGCCCAGACCAGGACTTGATTCTCTATGTATTTTTTGTGGTCTTTTAAAGGTTGCTCTTATACTGTCTGGAAGCGCTAGCATTGCTGGCGTGACTATAAGGGTTAAAACGGTAGCAAAAGAAAGGCCAAAAACTATGGTTGACGCAAGACCAGCCCACTGAGAGGCTACTGGCCCGCCAATCTCTATTTCGGCATTGATTAAGTCTATTGAAATCCCCATTGCTAGCGGCAATAAACCGAATCCTGTTGTAAATGTCGTTAAAAACACGGGTCTCAATCGCTGTATGCCTGTCTGGACAATTATTTGTTGTAAAGACCAATCTGAGTGTTCTTTTCTAAGAACGTTAAACGTATCCACCAGAACAATATTGTTATTTACGATAATTCCTGCAAGCGCGACGATTCCTATTCCCGTAAGTAATACACTAAAAGGTTGACCTGTTGTAAGCAGTCCAAGTAGAACGCCCGAAGTTGAAAGTAATACTGAAGAGAGAATTAATAGGGATTGGTAGTAGCTATTAAATTGAGTCACCAAAAGTATTGCCATCAACGCCATTGATAATGCGAAAGCGCGCACTAAAAATGCGGCAGATTCTTCTTGTTCTTCATTTGCTCCACGAAATTGGTAATTTACAGCTGCGTTAGGCGGGTTCTCGGCTAACCAATATTCTATTTGTTGTAGCTTATTACTAGCGACTATTCCTGGTGCCGGATTCGCACGAATATATACGACGCGGTTGCTGTCGACCCTTTGTATAGAACTTACTTTCTGCTTTGCTTCTCGGGTGACGAAACTACTGATAGGAACTGGTCCGTTTTGAGTACCAATACGAATAGTATCTAGTTGATCTATACCTCGATATTCTGCCGGGTATCGAACCCTAATATCTACTTCTTCCTCACTGTCATCTGGGCGGTAATCACCCATAAATATGCCGTTAGTGAGAAGCTGGATCGCCGCCCCGATCTCCGTCATGTTAGCACCTAGCATTGCCGCTTGAGCTCGGTCTACGTTAATTTCCCATTCAATGCCAGGAATAGGTATCGTGTCATCAATATCGATTAATCCCGTCATTTCATTTTCCATGTAGTTGCGAATGCGGTTCGCTTCAAGGAATAATAAATCAAGATCTTCACCAGACAATTCTACTTGGATCTCCTTCCCTACAGGTGGTCCTTCTTCGATAGTAACAACTTCCGCTCGTAGCCCTGGGATTTCCGAGATAGCCTCTCGATAAAGATTTTCAATCTCAAAACCACTAACACTGCGTGTTCGCCGATCAGTGAGTTCGATAAAAATTGTGCCAATCAAATCTGGAGCAGCTTGCTCGGGGCCAGCCATTTGCTGACCGGCTCCCGACTGTGTCACGATTCCTTTATAATGTCCGACTTCTTCTATTCGATCTTCTACATCTAACATGATGTCTCGTAATTCAGATGGGGAAAAATTGCCCCTTGCAAATACTTGTACTTGAGTTTGTAGTGGATCTGGAGAAACGAAGAATTCTACTCCTGCGCCCCAGCGTCCATAAGCACTTACGATTCCAATAAGGGTAAGTAAACTCACAATAAATACTGTCACGGGTATACGAACCGCGAAACCAAGTATAGATGCATAAATTCCGGTTACGCCTTTTGCTTGAGTAGGCTCATTATCTTTTGAACTTTGTAGATAATTTCCATCATTTTTTTTAGACTTGCCGATTAGCGCTCCTATCGCTGGAGCAAATAACAACGCATAAAATAATGATCCGGTTAGTACAGCGAACACAGTTATTGGCAGATAGCTCATAAACTGACCAGATACTCCAGGCCAGAACATGATTGGTAGAAAGGCAGCAAGTGTTGTCGCGGTTGAAGCGGTTATTGGCCAAAACATCCGATTTACTGATGCCCTGTAAGCTTCTCGACTCGAAAGTCCTTCAGCCATTTTTCGGTCCGCATATTCAACCATAACAATAGCACCATCGATTAACATTCCTAGGCCTAGGAGTAATCCGAATATCACCATAAAATTATAGGTAAAGTTAAGAATATTAATTACGATGAATGCGAAGAAGAACGAGAACGGAACCGCGAGAGTCACTAGCATCCCAGATCGTATCCCTACGGTTGCGATAACGACGAATAGCACCAAAGCCATAGCAGTAGCCATATTACCCGTAAGGCCTTCATTTTGTTCTAACACTAAAGGTACAGAGTTATTAATGTAAGTTAGGTTAACTGCCGGCGGCAGATTCAGCTTTGCTTCATCGACTATGGCATTAATCTCTGCCATAGTACCTACTAGGTTTGCACCTTTCCGTTTCATAACATTGAGTGAAATTGTTTGGGAGTGATTTGAATAAGAGAATCTCGTCGCATCTTTAAAGGTGCGTCTGACATCTGCTAAGTCCGAAACAGTGAGAACGGCTAAATCATTTGCAGCCAGCGGGAGATTGAATAGGTCATCAGCATTTTCGATTAAACCGGGGACTTTGACTGAAAAGCTCCCTTGTCCAGTGTCTACTTGACCTGCAGCAATCAAACGGTTGTTATTAGTAACGGCCTGAACTATCGAGCTATTCGGAATACCGTAAGTTTCAAGTTTTGCTGGATTAATTACTGCCTCTAGCAATTCTTCTCTGTTTCCTACCATGGGCGCTTCTAAGATACCCGGTATTAATTCAATTTCGCGCTTAAGGTCCTCGGCAATTCTTAAAAGTGTTCTCTCTGGCACGCGCTCCCCACCAATAGCTATTTGCACTACAGGAAGCCCCACAGCATCTAGCTCTTGAATGATTGGCTCTTCGGTTGCCTGTGGGAATCGAGCTTTTGCTCTGCTGATAGCTTCCCTAACTTCAGCCAATGCGGCAGACGTCTCAATGCCGATATCAAACTCAGTCATAATGGTTGAAGCACCTTCACTCGAAAATGAAGTTACTTCAACAATACCATCAATAAGCTTTAACTCTAGCTCAGCGGGTTTAGAGAGGAGACGTTCTGAATCTTCCGGAGAGATGCCCTCGTGAATAATTGTAGTTATCACCATTGGAAATTTAATGTCTGGATACATTTCGATAGGGATCGCTAGATAAGAAGCGTATCCTGACAAAAGTGTGACAACAAAAATGCTAACCGTTGTGCGAGATCTGGATATTGCTGCGTCAATATAGTTTTTCATGATTCAATTTTTGTACGAGTCATCGTTTAACGATCCCAGTCAAAATTCACGTCCACAATTTGGCCTGGGAAGACTATTTCTTGTCCCACCGTAACTAGAGTAATATCCCCAGATAGTCCGGTTACCCATATACCAGGGTCAAGTTGATTCGTTTCGTCCCCTACAATAGTAATATTTTGAAACTTTACGATGTTGTTTGAATCGATTATTTTGACTCCAACCGCACCACTATCATCTAGTGTGAGTGATGATGATGGTATACGGTAGGCTACGATATCATTTGCATTAACCATCAGCTCGACCGTGATACCTTCTCTTAAATTCGTGTACCTTTCATCTACTTGTATTTCTATTCTATAACTGCGGGAGACTGAGTCCGCTGCTCTAGCGACATAACTGACCTTGCCTTCGACGATTTCCCCGGTAAGAAGCTGGCCGGTTACGGCTGCTCCGATATCAAGGCCTCTAACATCCTGTTCCGGTACTAAGCCGGTTAGTAGCATCGGGCTATCATCTAGCACAGAGGCGCAGACCGTACCTATATTTAATAGATCCCCCATTTCAACTATTCGTGTTTCGACGATACCATCAAATGGTGCAATTATTTTTGTTTTTTCTAAGGCCAGTTTGGCGCGCGCTACAGAAGCTTTTGAAGATTCGAGCGCTGCTTTCAATTGTGCAACTATAACGTCAGATTGCAATCCTTCTTGTTGCAAATCTGCCGCGGCAGCATATTCGAATTGAGCTTGCTCTTGGCGGCTTAGAGATTCTTGAAGATTAACCTGACGATTATCGATAGCTATCTCGCAAAGTACATCGCCTTGTTTCACGCGAGCGCCTCTTGCTATCGGCTCATTCACTATGCGACCTGCTTCTTCCGCACGAACTTCAACGTGTCGGAATGCTTGGGTCCGACCACGAACTCGAATTCGTTCAACATAGGCTTGTGGTCCTATTTTTTCAGCACGTACCGTAATAACGTCTGGATTTTCTGAATTCAATACTCCTTCAGGTAGCGCTATAATTCGATTACTGGTGGGCTCGAGTATTTCTTGAGAGTCAATTTCATTATCTCGGGGCACAGCCATCCATATAACTAGTGTTATAAAAAATAAACCCGCAACCAACTGCTGTTTCTTCAACTATTCCTCCTTATTCTTTCATTCGAATAAAGCATTCCCTCTAAAAGAAGCAAAGTAATCTTCCTAATACGTAATGTGTTATCGACTGAGCTGTTAGAAATAGAGCGAGACACGCTACTTTGCGAAATACTGCAACTAAGCGCTAACCAGTCCGCAAAAGTGTTACGCATTGTAACGAGACTGATTTTAAATGCAATTGGTTTAGCAGCTAACTGTCGCAAAATGCCTGTATTTCAGCATATTTGTGTTAATTTCTAGTTCTGTAAATTAATTCTAATTAGAGAGGAGAGGCGGTGAAGGATTTAAAAAGTAAGGTTGCTATTGTGACGGGATCGAGTAGTGGGGTTGGTGCCGCTACTGCTCGCCTTTTAGCGTCACTGGGTTGTCACGTTGTTATTAACTACAATTCAAATTCCAGTGGGGCTGAATCAATTGCTTTAGAGTGTGTAAAAGAAGAAGTTGAAACCCTCGTCGTTAAAGCTAATGTGGCTAATGATGACGATTGCAGAGCCCTCGCTGCTGCGGCTATAGATAAATGGGGAAGAATAGATGTGCTTGTGAATAATGCGGGCACCACAAAATTTGTAGATCATGCAAATCTGGATGGACTTGATGCAGAAGATTTTCAGCATATATACGGCGTTAATGTGATTGGTTGTTATCAGATGGTAAGAGCTGTCGCTGAACAAATGAAAAAACAAGAAGAGGGAGGAGCAATAGTTAATGTCGCTTCTATAGCAGCTGTCGCCGGTGTTGGGAGCTCCATTGCCTATGCTGCTTCGAAAGGAGCAATGGTTACTATGACGCTTTCACTTGCTCGAGTCCTTGGGCCTGAAATTCGGGTTAATGTAGTGTGCCCAGGATTTATCGAAGGGGAGTGGCTAAAAGAAGGGTTAGGAGAGCAAAACTATGAACGAGCAAGAGAAGCGGCTCGCAAGGGCGCGCCCCTAGGAGTAACGGCAACCGCAGGCACTGTTGCAGATGCGATACTTTATTTCATCAATGGTCCCCAAGCGGTCACTGGTGAATCAATTATAGTAGATGGAGGTCGACATTTGGGGATGACGCCATTAACTAGACGATAGTTTTTGGGAGGACATATTATTGAGAGCATTATTCGAATATTTTCCAAATATATATTTAGTCGCTAATTCAATTGTCTATGGGATTTTAGTTTTTCTCTTTATTGTTGATGCAAATACATGGTTTTACAATCTTGGGATTTTACCGTCGGTGCAAGTCGGCTTTACCGAATTGAAGACGATATATATCGGCTTGATGGCTGCGATAGGGGTATTTTCTATTCTTGCCGCAATGTTTAGCCATTTACAATTGGCTGGACTGATATTTGCGTTGATTAGTTATTCAATTCTAGCTGCTGTTCGTAGTTACGGAATGTTTGTTGACGGCTTTTCTAGTGACTTAATGACCCAATTGTTATTAGCTGAAATTATAAGCGCTTTTTTAGCGTTAATAGCTTTAGTTTTCAGATATAAGTTAGAGTAAATAAAAGCACTAGTGAGATCTGCTTATTTTGGATGTTATTCTTTTACAGGTCTTTTTTGCAGCTTTCGTTGTAACGTACGCCGGTGCATTTTTAATTGCCGAGCTGTAGCGGAAACATTACCGTCGTTTTCCATCAATACCCGCTGAATGTGTTCCCATTCTAGTCGTCGAACTGACATAGTCGCCAAATTAGATTCTTCATATTTATTATTTTCTGATGCCTGCGAAGTTAGCATGGCAGATAAAATCTCATCAGCATCAGCTGGTTTAGCTAAGTAATTGTCGGCGCCAAGCTTTATTGCTTCGACAGCTGTCGCTATGCTCGCATATCCCGTAAGAATTAAAATCCGAATGTTATTGAGTTTTTCTTTGAGCAACGGGATAAGCTTTAAAGATGACTCTCCTCCTAAATTTAAGTCTAGAATTGCATAGGTAAAATTCTGTTTTCCAAGAAATGCTAAGGCTTCATTATTATTTTTAGCATGGCTAACCTTAAAATTTCTATTCGTTAGTGCTCGCCCTATAACATTCGCAAATGCTTCGTCATCCTCTACCAGTAAAATTGCTCCAAGGCTTTTCGTCATTCGTTTTTATCCTGAGATTGGTATTTTAATAAGAGTAAGTGCGCCGCCGACTTTCAAATTAAACATCTCAATCCTACCTCCCAATCGCATAATAGCGGCGTTTGCCAAAAAGATACCCAGCCCCATGCTTTCATTCCGCTCAGAAATGAAGGGCTCGCCCAGATTTTCCATGACTTTTGTAGGAATCCCTGGCCCATCATCGGTTACTGAAATTTCAAGTTGGCTGGGATTTTCGTTCGTAGTCTTAAACTCAATTTCTATTTTTTTGTTTGCAGCCTTAACGCCATTTTCTATAATATTTATTACAGCATGACGAAAGCTTAGGCTGGAAGCTACTGTGGTTTCGTGAGGGCAATTTACCAAAAATCTCACTGGTGCCTTGGGGTTAATATTAACAATGTAGTCTTTGATGTCGTTAACAAACTCAGAAATAAGCATGTTCTCTTCGGTTTCAGGGTTATCTTTGTTGTAGTAATCCGTTAATTGAGTCAAAGAATTCTTACAACGTACTACTTGTTGCTTGAGTAGCGAAATATCTTCCTTTATTTCACTAGTTTTTAACTGTTCGGCATTAAGCTTATCCAAGTCTGTTAGCAAAACAGCCATCGTAGAAAGAGGAGTGCCTAGAGCATGCGCTGTTCCGGCTGCGAGCGTGCCGATCGACACTAATTGCTCGTTGCGCAGTTCGGTTTCACGAGCTTTTGCAAGGTTAAGCTCTCGCACTTTTATAGCGTTTGTCATTTGAGTGATAAGTTGCGCAATTAAAATAGCGCTCACTAGAAAAATAGCCCACATGCCAACTAAATGTTGCTGCATGTTATGTACCTCACCACTTTCGTGTAGCCCGGTCTCTGTTTGTAAATCTAAAAATAAAAACGATGAATAAGCAACTATACTGATTAAAGCAAAAGAGTTTACGTATGCTCTTGGGAGAAGAGTTGCTGTAACAGCAAGCAGAACAAGCAAATAAGAAATAAGTGGATTGCTCGCACCGCCAGAGTTTAACAAAACAGTAATTAGCATGGCGGCATCAATTAATAGATGACAGAAAAGTTCAGTGTTGCTTATAAAATCAGAAGATATTAGGCGCCAGTAACCAAGGCCGATTGAAAGCACAATAATTAATACCAGCCAGATTATAAGTTCTAGATCTAGAAAAGTACCGCTGATATTCTGAAAAATCAAAAGCCCGAAAAGGCTTCCGATAGAGACAACGGCGCGTAATATCATTAGCCTTTGCAGCCCTTGCCTTGCGGAACTGCTTTTCCCTACTTCTATTGGCATCAGGAAATTGGCGAGTATGGGGAATTTAGAATTTAGTGCCATAAGCGGTAGTTTACCTTAGAGTGTTAATTAAAAAATTCCTTAGGCTACATAATAATGTCTAGTCCCAGATGATGCTATAAAGGCAGCCTAATGACTAGGCAAATCGGGTTATGCGGGTTATATTGAACGTCTAGTAACAATCTTAGTACCCGTCAATATTTTGTTTAGCTCAATTAACCCTAATAACTTAGCTGGCCTAGGAAAAGGACTGGCAACAATCCTGACAGCAAAATTTGGCGCTTGTCAGTTCTTGCACTATGGTTTATCTGGAGAAGATACTCAGAATCGAGATTTACAGGGGCGGCAATTAGAATTCGCAAAAGAACTAGTTCATTCGGTTAAGAGTTCGTTTGAGCCTAATGCTTCTGTCCTTTTGGATGGCCCTAGTTTTGGATTTGTTGCCCAGAATTTGGCCGATGCCGATTATCAAGTATGTTGGCTACATCGTGGAAGTCGAGAGATAAACAGTGATGTTATACGCCAGAATTTAACTATTGGCGATCAACAATTATGCGATTTTAACTCCGCCGTTAAATTCCAAATAATTGTGATAGAAGGTAGTTATCACTATTTAGAACAACTTAAATTGTTATCAAAGAGTCGCGACATTTTAGTTGAAGGTGGATTGGCCATTATATTTGGCGAATATTTGGATGATGATTCTGCGCGAAAATATACAACATTGCCAAATTTATCAAGTATGCGTCAACTTTCTGAAAGATTAGGCTTCGATGTATTAAAAGAGACTGATTTTACTAGAGACGCAATTTCTACTATCGAAGATTTTCAGAGGATTTGTGACGAAGAAAATTTCAGTTTAACTGTTTTCAAGAATTTTCAAGAAACTACTAATTTACTTAATTTGATTAAATCTGAGTTAGCAACTAGTCGTCGTTGTTGTAAGATTTTTCATCTGAGGAAGTCTGCTCTCCTGACAGATGAATATGCGAGAGCAGAGTATGGAGATATTGATAGTTTTGATCCTGTAGAAATTTCTGAGCTTTTTGAAAAAAGTTTCAATACAGAATTTAACCTTGATATTTGGAATTGGAAATATAGTCTCGGGGGTGGTAAATGTGTCGTAGCACGATCAGGGAAAGAAGGCGCAATCGTATCTCACTATGGTGGTGCTCCTAGGGAGATTCAATACTTTGGAGAGTCGAGTGTTGCGATACAACCCTGCGACGTCATGGTGTTGCCTGAAGTGCGCTTGCATTATGGTAAAGGCAGCCTATTTTTTAAGACCGCAGCGACGTTTTTAGAGCGAGAGATAGGGAATACCGTCAACCATTTATTGGGCTTTGGCTTTCCAAATAAAAAAGCAATGAACATCGCACTCCGCCTCGGCTTGTATGAAAAAACGGATGATTTTATTGAGCTAGTCTATCCGCAGCGGTCGCCGCAGCATATTGGTTCGTATTCCTTAACGCCGATTGAAGTTACAAATGAGGCTCACAGGAGCGTTATTGATGATTTGTGGCAATCCATGGTTATTGGATTTAATAGTGGGATAGTTGGTAATAGAGATGCACGCTACATAAATTATCGTTATTTTGATCATCCCTATGGTAAATCAGGTTTGTTCAAGCGGTTTTTTATCGTCGATGGTGGGGGTGAGATTTGTGCGGCCGTTTTCATGAAAGAGCACGAAGAATGTTTACTGTTAATGGATATTATTTGTCCTGTTCCTGAGGTGTCCGAACGCGTGCGCAAATTAACTGGTTTAATTGGTGAAAAAAAATTAAAAATATGGATTACAAAAGCTTGGGTAGATGAGGTCAGAATCAATGGTGTTATAGAAAATGAATTAGGTATTGAAATACCCTGCAATAGTTGGAATCCAGGCCCTAGTTCTAAAGTACTATATGGTGCTTGGTGGCTGACCGCAGGGGATATGGATTTTATGTGATCTTCTGAATACTGAGATTTTTATAGATAAAATTAGTACCAAAGAAATAGGATTAATGAACAATGCAGTTAAAAAATATATATGAGGAAAATCTTGAAAAAAATTTGGCTAATTTTGCGCATCTAACGCCGTTAAGTTTTATAGAGCGTTGTGCAAGTGTTTATCCTGAAAGACCATCGATAATTCATCGCGATAAAATTTACACTTGGTTGGAAACTTATCACAGGAGTTGTTTGCTTGCTTCGGCGCTTAAAAATATTGAAGTCGGATATGGCGACACAGTATCTTTTATGGGCGCTAATACACCTGAGACTTACGAAGCCCATTTTGGCGTACCGATGGCGGGAGCAGTACTGAATGCGCTCAACGTTAGGTTAGATGCTAAGAGCATTGCATTTATTCTAGATCATGCTGAAACTAAAGTATTATTTACGGACAAAGAGTTCAGTGACACGATCAAAGCTGCGCTAGGGTTGGTGAAAAAAAAGCCTATCGTTATCGATATTGATGACCCATATTTTCTTGAGGGAGAGTTGTTAGGGCAAACCAAATACGAAGAGTTTATAAAAACAGGGGACGCTAATTTTCGTTGTTTTCAAGTCCAGGATGAGTGGCAAGCGATTTCATTGAATTATACCTCTGGAACGACAGGTGACCCTAAGGGCGTGGTCTATCATCATCGCGGAGCTTATCTTAATGCCGTGTCAAATGCGCTTTGTTGGAATTTAGCATCTCATCCTGTTTATTTATGGACTCTACCGATGTTCCATTGCAACGGGTGGTGTTTTCCGTGGACTTTAGCCACAGTTGCCGGAGTTAGCGTTTGTCTTCGACATGTTCGCGATGAGGCGATATACACCGCGATTAAACAGCATGGCGTTACTCACTTTTGTGGGGCGCCAGTAGTTTTAAACACATTAATTAATGCCTCTCCCGAACTGAGAGAAGGTATTTGCCATGAAGTCTCGGCCATGACAGCTGGCGCAGCTCCGCCAGCCACAGTAATAGCCGAAATGGAAAACATCGGATTTGGTGTAACACATGTTTATGGCCTCACAGAAACGTACGGTCCATGCGTTGTTTGCTCGCCTAAGGGAGAGTGGCGAAATCTGTCAGTTGTTGAGCGTGCGGAGAAAATAGCGCGTCAAGGCGTCAGAGCGCCATTACAAGATGAAGTTATGGTTGCGGAGCCTGAGAGCATGATGAAAGTTCCTAAAGATGGTAAGACGGTGGGTGAAATTTTTATGCGCGGTAATCTTACAATGAAGGGATACTTAAAAAATCCAACGACAACAGATGCGTCTTTCGAGGGAGGTTGGTTTCATTCAGGTGATCTTGCGGTTTGGCATGAAGACGGCTATATAGAAATAAAGGACAGATCGAAAGACATCATAATATCTGGAGGAGAGAATATCTCGTCGATAGAAATTGAATCAGTTCTTTTTAAACATCCCAAGATCTTAGAAGCAGCGGTTGTTGCAAGTTCAGACGATAAATGGGGAGAAGTACCATGCGCCTTTGTGACTTTAAAAGACAACGAAGAGCTATCAGTAGAAGATTTAATTAACTATTGCCGAGAAGAATTAGCTGGATTCAAAATCCCTAAAAAGGTGGCTTTTGGCCCGATCGATAAAACCTCTACCGGTAAAGTACAAAAATATTTACTAAGAGAGAAGGCAGAAAAGATTGAATACGTTGTAAAGAACTAATAAAGTTAGGCAAACTTAAGGAGAATATTAATGAATAAATTGATTACCGGAATCACTACAATAATTGCATTGGCGTTCATAATGCCTTTAGTTGCGCAGGATATGGAGGATACTATTACCGTTACTAGTTCAATTTTTGATCATCATGGTATGGTGCCAGAGGAGAATTCAGCCTATGGGGCCAATACTTCGATTGATCTAAGTTGGGCGAACCTTCCCGCCGGAACACAATCACTAGCACTTATTTGTGATGACCCTAAAGTAGTGGAGATAGGGATGATGGAAACACCTTTTGTCCATTGGGTTGTATACAATATTCCAGCCTCCGCATCTGGAATACCAGGTGGTTTATCTTCTGAAGTCGAGCCTAATGCCAGTGGATTGTCAGGTATGATTAACGGTAACAATGGTCTTGGTCGTTCTGGGTATTTTGGACCGCGTCCTCCTGCTAATGGCCAACTCCATCAATATGATTTTAGAATTTATGCGCTTGATGCAGATTTGGATTTGGACTCTGGGCTAAATAAAGACCAGTTACTCGAGGCAATTGAAGGGCATGTTCTAGGAACTGGCATGCTCATGGGACATTATGAGCGTAAAGAATAGTTATCATATATAAAGTTGATAATAGAGGCGGGCTTTATTGCCCGCTTTTTATTTGCGTTAATTTACACCAATGCTACAGGAGTGTCTAAGATGAATAGAACAAAAAAAACCGCACTGGCTATGACTTTTTCGGTTTTAATTAGCTCGTTGACTGGAATATTGTCAGCTCAGGATAGAGTGGTTGAATCAGAAACTCATCGCTTTGTGGAAGTTGCAGGTGGGGTATGGCACGTTAGTGGTAATGGTAGTATTCATACCATGAGTAATGCCATGATATTAGAAGGCGAATTCGATACTTTAGTTGTTGATTCGCACGTTACTCCAGCCGCGGCTAGAGCTTTATTGTCGTCTTTGTCTGTAATTACAGATAAGCCGGTTCGTTATTTGGTTAATAGTCATTATCATTTCGATCATGCTCATGGAAATCAATCTTTTCCTTCTGGTGTCGAGATCATTGGTCATGAATTTACAAGGGCTAAATTGAATGGAGAAGTTGGAAACGTGCTGGAGGAAAATACCTTCCGAAGTTTTTCAGATCCAGTCCCTACCCTAGTTTCAAATCTCGAAGAAAGGACATCGCAAGAATCTAACCCCACGCGAAAGGCTGAATTACAAGAGCAGTTGCGTGTTCAAACCGATTATATGAATGCTATTTCGGAGGTTAACCCAACTCCTCCAAATATAACCTTGCAAGATAAAATGACACTTTTTCAGGTTGTAAGTGGCGGTAGTCGAGAAATTCAATTATTACATTTTGGTCGAGCGCACACTGGCGGTGATGTTGTAATCTATTTGCCGAAGGAGAAAGTCGCGTTCACTGGTGACATGATGCTTCCTGGTTTAGCATACATGGGAGATGGTCACGTTGATGAATGGCCAGTTGCGTTAGAAGGTCTTAAGGGTCTGGATTTTGAAGTTTGGTTACCAGGTCATGGCCCGGTGATGCGCTCTAAAGACCCAATTTCTAACTTCCAGGCCTACTTAAGAGATTTATGGGATAAAACTGGAATTATGTATAACACGGGAACGGATTGGGAAGATGCTGCTGAACAGATTGATATGACTAATCATTCTAATAATTATGCGCAGATTACAGCCCCAGGAGTTGATCCCAGAGCAATTCGTCGTATTTATCAATTACTAGATGAGAGATAAATGTTGAAGATAAATAAGGAGCCATTTGGCTCCTTATTTATTGCCGTATAATTAATCGAGGATAGGATACCCGAGCAGCGGACCATTAGAATCGATTATTGATTGCATTGCAGTGACCCCAAGTTCCTGCCTAACTGATAGATGCCGATACGATGTAATCTGTGTCATCATGATGCCTATCATTTCTTCAATCGGGTCAACCCAAAAAATTGTTCCCCAGGCACCACCCCAGCTAAATGTTCCGGGTGTTAATGGGTCTCGAGCTTTACCTGCGTCACTTACTACGCCAAATCCTAAACCAAAGGTATAACCAGGACCGCGGATATATACGTCACCATCACCACTATGGTTTGAAATCATTAGACTCACTGTTTTAGGGCTTAATAGGCGGGCACCGTTTAGCTCTCCTCCATTAAGCAGCATTTGGCTGAAGCGCCAGTAATCGGAGGCGGTTGAAAATAAGCCTGCAGTGCCGCCGTAATAGTTTTCCCCGAAAAAGGGACGCTCCGAATATTCTTTAGTACGAGATAATTCAATAGTTTGTCCTGGTCCACTAGGGCTATATACCGATGCGACTCTGTCTCGCTTTTCATCTGGGACAGTGTAAAAAGTATCTCTCATATCTAATGGGTCAAAGATATTCTCTTGTAAGTAATCCTTTAGCGTCTTCCCTGATATGCGCTCAACCAAAAGAGCAACATAGTCTGTGCTACTCCCATATTGCCAAGAGTCGCCTGGGTGAAACGCTAACGGCAATGGAGCTCTTTTTATTATGGTTTCTTCTAAATTATCAGTGCGAGGAAGAAGCATGATTTCATCATCATTAAGGGCGTCTCTGCTAGGGTCGAGCCCGGAAGTATGAGATAAGACATGACGAAAACTTATTGGACGCTTCGTAGGGGCTCGATAAGTACCAAATTCATTTTCAATAACAACTTCTTTACCCTCGAGCTCAGGGATCCAATCGGCAATGGGGTCAGTCAACAGGAAATGACCTTCTTCATAAAGCATCATTAGAGCTGTTGATACGATTGGTTTTGTCATAGACATAATAAAAAATATTGTGTCATCGCTCATCGTTTCCCCAGTTTCTTTGCTCTTATAGCCATGAGACTCGAAATGAATAACTTTGCCCCTTCGAGAAACCAATGACACGGTTCCCGCGAGTTGATTGGAATCGATATAGCGTTGCATGGAGTGGGATAGCCTATCTAACCGCGCAGAGGATACGCCGACGCTTTCTGGAGAGCTATTAGGAATATCAGCTGCTAAAGCAGAATAGGATAGAGCTAGAGCTCCGAAAATTAATAAAAGCTGATTCCTGCTTCTTTTAATAGTCTTCTTTGATTGAGAAAACATTGGTTGCTTCTATAATCTAGTTTTGGGTCATTAATATAAATGATTATCTCAAGATAGCAATATAATTGACTAATGGTCCAATATATTCCAGTCTCGGCGACCTCTTTATGCAGTTTGCTTACAAAGTAAGGTAGTGAATCATGAGTGCGGTAAAAGATAAGCTAATTTTTTTGAAACCAGGACACAATGCAGGTGATTTGGTTGAGGCCCATAAGTGGGAAATTCTTCGAGAGGAAAGTGGGCTAGTGGAAGTTAATGCCCATTTGCCACGCCATTTATTAAATCCTCGGGATCAACTGTTCGGCGGTTTTCATGGCACTTATGTTGATATGATGTCTATCTACGCTGCACGTTCTTTGAGTGTAGATAAGGGTATATTAAAATGGTCGACAACTATTAATATGCGTATTGACTATTTCGTCCCTGTTGAGGGCGAGCGTTTCTTATTAAAATCCGAGGTCATTAGAGATGGTCGTTCGACTCTGCTGGTTTCTACAACGTTCACTGATTTAGAGGGTTCGAAGTTGGTATATGCCATCACTACATTAAAAAAGGACGATTAAAAGGTAAATGGGAAGGCGGCATCCCAGCCGGCTCCCCTATTTCTCTGTCCCCTACATCGAATAACCCTTTTCATCATGATCAGTTATGTCGCATCCAATCTGTTCTTGCTCATCGGTAACTCGAATGCCTGAAGTAAGAATACCGACAATTTTTAGCAATATAAAAGTAACAAGAGCTGTATAAATCGCTGTCGCTAAAATACCAATTACTTGGATGGAAACTTGAGAGCTTATAGTCATCCCCTCAGCTAGACCATTTCCACTAAAGATACCAAGGTTGGCGGATACCAAGATACCAGCTAGCAAAGTGCCAACTATGCCGCCAACTCCATGAACTGGGAAAACGTCTAAAGAATCGTCAATCTTTAAGTTTTGTTTTAGAAATGTGGTAGCGTAATAACAGATTACCCCGCCAGCCAAACCAACAAGCAGTGCTCCTGCCGGGCCAACTGAACCAGATGCCGGAGTAATCGTAGCAAGACCTGCCACCATTCCGGTAATCGCACCCAACCCACTAGGTTTTCCAAATTTAATCCATTCGATCACCATCCAAGACAAGGCTCCGGTGGCTGCGGATATATGGGTAACAAACAATGCCATACCTGCAGCACCGTCGGCTGCTAAAGCTGATCCAGCGTTAAAACCAAACCAGCCGACCCAGAGCATCGCGGCGCCGGTGAAGCTCATGGTTAAGTTATGAGGCATGGTAGATGTTTGCCCAAACTCTTTACGCTTGCCAATGACTAATGCGGTTACAAGTGCGCCAACGCCAGCAGTAATATGCACGACAGTTCCTCCAGCGAAATCTATAAGACCCATCGCGCCAAGCCAACCGCCTCCCCAGACCCAATTTGCAACCGGGAAATAAACAACTAAGGTCCACAAGATACTAAATATGAGCATTGACGAAAATTTTATGCGTTCAACAAAAGCACCTACAATTAATGCGGGAGTAATGATTGCGAACGTCATTTGGAAACCAGCGAAGACAGTTTCCGGTATATCACCCGACATAGAATTTATATCGATTCCGCTAAAAAACATGCGGCTGAGCCCGCCCCAATAGGCAGATTCAGAAGGCCCGAAAGCTATACTATACCCAACTATTAACCATAAAATCGAAATTGTTACTGCTATGGCGAAGCATTGCATTAGAACTGAAAGTACATTTTTTGTTCGAACTAAGCCTGCGTAAAAAAGCGAAAGCCCTGGAAGTGTCATAAAGAGAACCAAGGCAGTTGAGGTTAGAATCCAGGCCGTGTTGGCACCATTTATTTCTTGTGCCGATGCTATCGAAGGAATGAATAATAACGCTAAAGCTGAAAATATTTTGAAGTTATCGATTTTGTTAATCATTATGGGCTAATTCCTCTCTCTATAGTGCATCGTTACCCGTTTCTCCGGT
>JAQWTK010000060.1 GCA_029242705.1 Gammaproteobacteria bacterium
TCAAGGTTAATTACGCTGAATGATCGCTACTCTTTCGAAGAGGGTGTAACTGTAGACGTAGATGACTTTACCGATATTATTGGACGCCACTTTAAACAACCCAAAGAAGGGCTCGGTTTTGACGGCTCTCCGGTTGCGCATATGTGGCGAAGTATGATTTGGCCAAATAACTTTTTATAGCTACCTATCACCAAAAATAATATTAGATAATTTCTTTACTGAATCGCATTAACTGATAAGTTTGGGTTATGTGGCGATAGTAAAAGGAATTCATCAAGTATGGTCGCCAGATTAGACTCAATTATTTAAACGATTTCATTTTTTCTATTTTGGAGAAAGACTTGTCTCTATTCCGGGGAATAATCATTGCGCTTGGGATTTACTTTCTCGTAGCAAGTATGTTGCCGATAATCGGATACCAAATTTATATCTATGGCCCCCTTCGCGTGAGTACAATCAATCTAGTCGCAGGTGAACTCTTCTTTCTAGTAGTTATAAAATCTTCAAGCTTAATGACAATGAACTATTTTATTCTTAATTACTTGAAAAATCGCAGGCCTTTATCCTCAGTAGCACCGCTATTAGTTTTCTGTAATTTCATTATCGGTTTTGGCTTTGTATTTTTTATTGTTGCAGATGGTGTCCGGTGGACACACTGGGTTTTTCTCTTATTGCTATGTTTGCTCTCCCTTATCCTCCATCACGAAAACAAAAAAGAATCTAACAATATATTTAAAAACGAATGGTAATCGATATATAAAATATTACGCCATTAAATATCCTTTACATTATCATAAGGGATATACCAGAGATCCTTTCCACCCTGCCCTCCGGATCTTTCAGAGTCGAAGTACAATAAACTGAAATCTGGCGAAAATGCGGGGCACCTATCTGACGTCTCGGTATTAACCTCAGGACCAAGATTAACCAACTCCGTCCAATTTCCATTCGAATCCTGATGAGTGACATAGATATCTTCGCCGCCATAACCATCCGCGCGCACCGCGGTTACGTATAACGAATTGCCATCCTGCGATGGTAATGAATGATGTTCATCAAATTCACTATTCACGCCAGGGCCCAAGTTAACCGCGTCCTGCCACGAACCATTAATTTTCTCTGAGCTCCAAATATCATTCGCCCCAAAGCCGCCAGGTCGAGTCGAAGTCCAATACGCTCTGTCCCATCCCTCTCCTGTAAAATAAATACAGTGATCCATATAAGGAGTATTGAAAGGGCCCTCTAAATTTTTGGGTTCTCCCCAAGCGGAACCCATCCAATCACTCACCCAAATATCCATACCCCCCCTACCACCGGGTCGGTCACTCATAATATAAAGTTGATTGCCATCAGGAGATAGTAAGGGCTCGAAATCAGAATACACATCAGAACTAACTTCCTTAACCACCGACGGCTCAGACCACACATTATTATCAAGATATGAAACACAAATATCGCTACCCGCACGCCCCTCTCTTCCAACGCAATTAATATATACCGTCTTACCATCTGCGCTAAAAGTAGGCTCTGCATCTATTTCATTAGAATTCAATGGCGCACCCATATTAATAGCTTGAGCAAATGCCCCGGAAGGCAGAAGCAAGTAAAAAAGAATAAGTCTAATCATAGAAAGGGTCAGTATTTTTAGATCGGCCATTTTCATTCCTCTTACGAATATTGAGAATATAATGTTAATTCTCTGATAAATATTATTGATCAGTCACAGTATCAGATAGTATTTCTAGAATAGCAGTTTTGTCGTTACCAGATAGATTTGAAAATATCTCATCTTCATAGTCTAAAGAAAGAATTTCTTCTATTCTCTTAGCAACTATATCCTTTACCTCTGCTGGAAGAGCCAAATACGCATCGGAATGAATCAAGTAACTCAGTGGATATTTAAACAACCTAGTTTTGAGGTCAAAATCTCGGAGAGATCTCCCTAAAGTGTCTTTCTTTCCAATAGAAATAAAGTATTCAGCAAACCCTGAATTACCTTTAATCGGATCGATAAGCTCTGGCTGACCAACCATAAATAAAGAACGCACCAACTCTTCGCTAAGCATCAATAACTGTTCTTCAGTATCAGTAGTATCTAATTGATCATCCGCCAATAAAGTTCTGGCACGAAAATTAACGCGAGTTATTAGGTTTTGGACCTCAATTTGGTGCTCAATAACCATTAAGGCTACGATATCACTGTATGGTGTTATATATGGATCTATATCAGTCAAACCAGAAAGCGATGTTCGATTACCATAGTTACTTAAATTTTCATCCAGGACATCACCTGCATTCTCCACAATAACATTTCCTAAATGCATCTGCGCACCATGGGAGCCTGTCACAAACCAACCTCCCCAGCGACTCTTAATTGGGGTCCGACTCGTGGTCATGATACTTCCCTCGTGGGACACTAATTGACCTGCAAGACCGGTATAGTTCGAACTCATCATAAATCGAGGAGTACCGCCCCCTGTTAAAGATAAACTATCGTGGCAGCGTAAGCACTGCCTAAACTGTCGAGTGAATGCAGGTTGGTTTTTTTCAACCTGATCTAGTGTAAAAAAAATAGGTCCTAATCCTTGGTCCATACTACCAATTTCTAGCGCGCCTGATTTTGGAACCCACGCCACATAAACGTCGTCATTAAAATAGATAGCCCTCGGAGTGTTTGGAGATATCAATGGCTGCTGCAGACTTGTTTTTGAAAATACTAGAATTTGAGACGTGGTGCTAATATCTAACGCCTCTAACACCGAATCCAAGTATCCGCGTTTATTTGAAAACTGAAGTGTTAATTCATTTGCAGATAGACGTGCCTGTAATTTGTTAACAGCATTATCTACTCCGACGGACCCATATTTTATAATCTCATAATCTTTCTCATACGGGGAATTATCCTGCGCGCTAATAATTCCACAGAAAGTCAGCATTACTAAAAGACAAATATATATCGAATTAGCAGTCTTCATAAATTCACATATAGTTATTCTTCTACGATTTATAAAAAACTCACTGGAATTAACGAAGCGTTCCTGGAAGTATTTCAAAACCGGGAGAGAAATTGACCAGCACAGAAGACAATGACTGCAGTATTTGCACATCCCCCTCAGCAATAGCACTGCCTGAAAGAAGCTGTTCTTCCAAAGTAGCCTGACCCATAATAACAGCTTCTAAATCCTCTCTATCAATGGTGATTTTTACATCCGCCACCTCTGACAAATAGCCCTCAATATTACTTAGGGTACCTGAACTCATCTCAATAACAAACTGTTGGTTAGTATCAGGTGTCACAAAATTTAAGGTATAGTTATTTCCGTCAGCAGCCGCACTATCGACTTTTGTGGCCATTGCATCCCACCACTGCGACGTTGTCATTGCTCGAGCGAAGCTCGGGCTAGCGCCCCTAGGTGCCCTGGCTATCTGTATACCACTCCTTAATTCTTCAGCCGATGCTAAGAATACATTTCGTAAGCTAGCGGATTCGTATTGATAACCCAATTGCTCAAATGCATCAGCTAGCAAATTCTTACCTCGCTGATTTTCAGGCTCAGCATAGATAAGCTTGTTTAAAATTTCGATGGCTAGGTGATATTGACCTGAGGAATAGAGATCCTCTGCCCTAGAAATAATGGCCTCAGCTCCTCCCATCATATCAACAAACAACGGAGCACTATCTGATGGAGACAATGGCGTCAGCGTTGCAGGATTGCCATCCCAGTAACCAAGATAGCGATTCAATACGGCTCTGGCATTATGAAACTCAGACCCATGATACTGTCGCGCACTCCATTTTTGCTGCAGACTCGCGGGCACAACATATTCATTATGAATTTCGTTAATCGTCACACCCTGATTTGCTAAGAATAAGACCTGATTATTTAGGTTCGCATACGCATCCCTCTGCGCTCTCATCACCTCCTGGATACGTTCATTTCCCCATCGAGGCCAATTGTGTGACGAGATCAATACCTGTGCGTCTTTTCCAAAGCGATATAAAGCCTCATTGATTTGTTTGGACCAACTTAACGCGTCTCGAACAAGCGCCCCTCTCAATGTATATACATTATGAATAGTTGCCGTAATATTTTCAGCAGCCCATAAAACATTATGCTCAGGTAACCAAGTATTCATTTCAGCAGGCGCCTCTGTTCCGGGAGTATTCTGAAAGACCATAGAGACACCGTCTATAATATGCTCCTCAAAATCATCTTGTATAATCAGACTCGGAGCAATCAAGCCACTGCTCCCGACAGCTAGGGCTTTCCCTATCGCGGAATCCACCTGCCCGAATGGACTCGAAGGAATATTACGGCCATATTGAAGCCCAGCTCTGCGCGTCATAGCGTTACCCGCATGAATATTTTCAGATATAGCCTCCGCCATAAATCCCGCTGGAGCTATTATTTGCGTCTCTCCTTGTTCTACTTCTTCTTCACTTACTAGCCCTCTGACACCACCAAAGTGATCAATATGCGAATGTGAGTAAATAATTGCTTTTATTGGAAGTTCACCCAGATGCAAAGTCGCAAGCTCAAACGCGGCCTTCGCGGTCTGCTCCGTCAAAAGGACATCGAAAATTATCCAACCACTGTCCCCCTTTACCAGAGTCATGTTAGATAAATCGAAACCTCTAACTTGATAAATAAAATTAGGAACGATTTCGTATAAGCCATAATTCATATTTAATATTGCTTGACGAAGCAGAGAAGGATGAATCGTGTCGAAATTTTCACCATTAGATAGAAAGTCATAACGACTCATATCCCAAATAACGCGACCATTATCAGCAATAATCTGCCGATACCCAGGCGCTGCAATAAACCCTCGCTGCGACTCTTCGTAATCACGATCATCTTCAAATGGAAGTATGTTTCGAAGCTCTTCTTGAATCCTCGAAGTCTGCTCTGAAGCCAAATTCCCAGCGTCATTGAAGTGCTCTTGCCCAAGTAAACTCGCAGGATAGAAAACCATAGACACAATAAAAAAGAACAGAGAAGCAACTAAATTTAGTTCCTTTCTATAATTCCAGTTCATACTTCCTCCTTTCATTAAAACAATAATCAATATAGGGTTTTCTCTAAATTTTTAGTAGATTAATAGCGCGTTATCTTCGTAACGTATTGATAAGGATTTCTTTTCGATTCCAATTTAGATAATTATCGAGATAAACCCAGAGTTAAATATTCGGGAATTGGTACTCTTCAAACATTTCTCGTAGGCCGAGTTTATTGATTTTTCCGGTCGCCGTGTGTGGCAACTCGTCAACAAATACAACGTCGTCTGGCATAGCCATCTTATGCAGTCTTTCTCCAAGAAAATTTAATACATTCTCTTTTGTTAGAGATTTTTCAGGCCGAGAAACGATAATTAAAAGTGGCCTTTCAGTCCACTTAGGATGATACCGCCCTATGACAGCGGCTTCTGCTACATCCGCATGATTTACAGCTGCATTCTCAATCTCAATCGAACTAATCCATTCTCCACCCGATTTTATTACGTCTTTAGTTCGATCCGTTATTTGCAAATAACCTTCGGGCGTTATCGATGCAACATCACCTGTTTCAAACCAGCCTTTTTCATCAACGGGACATTCATCAGAACCTGGAGTTTCAGACAGCCCATAGTATGACTTTGCAACCCAAGGACCTTTTACTTTCAACGAACCAAATGCAATACCATCCCAAGGCAATTCTTCGTTATTTTCATCGACTATACACATTTCAATACCAAAAACACCACGCCCTTGAAGACACTGTAAATCAATGACTTCTTCTTCTGATAAATTCTCCATACCCTTCTTAATACTAAAGACCGTTCCAAGCGGACTGGTTTCAGTCATACCCCAACCCTGAATGACTGTACAGTTATGCTCCTCTTTAAATCGCTCAATAATAATTCGTGGACACGCTGCTCCCCCAACACTAACGCGTCGTAGGGTGGGTACGATTTTCTTTGTAGACTCAAGATAATCTAAAAGCGCAAGCCAGATAGTGGGCACACCAGAACTGAATGTTACATTTTCGGTAGTAATTAAATCATGCAGTGTTTCCCCATCGGCCATCTTAGGCCCCGGAAGGACCATCTTCATTCCAACCATCAAAGCGGCATACGGTGCACCCCAAGCATTAACATGAAACATTGGCACTATTGGAAGGGTTGTCTCCATATTAGATGCGCACGTGACATCAGGAAGAGCGCCAGCTAATGAATGTATAATCGTGGAGCGATGACTATAAATAACTCCTTTTGGGTTACCAGTTGTTCCCGATGTATAGCATAGACCGCTCGCTGTATTCTCATCAAACTCAGGCCATTCATAATTCTCAGATTGATTAGATAGCAATTCTTCATAACATAAAACGTTTGAAAAACTAGTGTCCGGCATGTTCTCCTTATTTGTCAAAACAACGATTTTTTCAACTTTTGTTAAATGCTCTTTGAGAGCTTCCAATAAAGGCATCACCAATACATCAACAAAAAGTATCTTATCCCCTGCATGATTAATGATGTAGGAGATCTGTTCCGGAAAAAGTCGAGGGTTTATTGTGTGACAAACCATACCGGAACCTGATACAGCATAATATAATTCCATATGCCTGTGATCATTCCACGCAAGAGTACCAATACGATCTCCAAATTCGGCATTTAAAGAAACTAGGAGGTTGGCCAGCCTGCGACATCTTTTGCCAAAATCACTATATGTCTGTCTATGCCTTGGATAATCTGCCGTTACGGAAACCATCTCGACCTCCGGAAAATTATCCTCAGCATTTCTTAAAATTGATGAAATCATAAGCTGTGTATTCATCATCAAAGCTTCATATTAAACACCTTTCAATCGATTATTTTTGTATAGTAATCAACAATAAATTTCGAAACAGCTTATCTGGATAACATCGGCCAAACAACTAAAAGAGCAATAATAACTTGGCCTACGGCTCATTTTAATACTAATATGGTAATAGATTTTTACCCAATTTACGGAGCGACTACAATGAGTGAAGTAATAGGTACTTTTGACCTTGAGCATATCAGCAACACTTATACAACAGACCCAAACAATGAAATAACTAATCACACCAACTGGAAGGGTACCGCCGAGGGATATGGAACGGTTTTTGGCACCCTAACATTTGCACCGACAGCTCTTTCTCAGCTTGATGAAAAGCTGGAAGGCGGAGAAGTGCGCTGGACGGGCCAAGGATTTCTAGAAGACGGCACCGCTGCCGCTGCTACAGGCGCAGGTTCTTGGAGTAAGGTTCCCGGAAAGCACGCTTGGAAAATAGAATATATACTAGATCTAAATGATGGCTCGCAAATTAAAAGTATAGGAGAAATCGCTCTCGATACGTTGAAATTTACAGGCACCAATTACTCTGTCTAATTCATTAAAACGCTAGGAAATCGACTTCCTCTAACTCAACTTTCTATGCACCAAGATATGTAAGGTTTTGAATTGCTATTAGTATTAATGGTGCCCACAGATGGACCGTTATAAAGTAATTAAGGAAGCTTAAGAAGCTGTAGAACAAGAATAATCCAAGAATATATCTCACAAAGTAATAAGGGTATTAATATGATGATCCGAAGAATTGTGCTGTTTCTTTCAATCATAGCTAGTTTTTTTCTTCCGGGCAGCCAGCTTTATGCGGTAGAAGAATTGCCTCATGCTTACCCGCGAATCGGCGTCCGAACACTATTCGAAAATGAGCGTGTATTTGCATGGGATGTAACTTGGTTGCCAGGCATAGAACAGCCTTATCATCGTCATCGCTATGATTTAGCGGCTGTGTACCTCCGTTATGGCCCGATTAGAATCACTTCGCTAGAGGGGTTAGAAAACCCTCAGAATCCTCCTTTTGAGATCCCTCGCCCATTCTTTCAGCCTGCTGGGGTAACTCATAAGGAAGAGATGGTAAGATTTCCAGAAGAATCGCCACAACGATGGGCAATCATGTTCGATTTAAAAGATGTGCTTGGTCGCAGTGTGGACGTTAGCCCCGGCAGTACGGCTGCTTTCCCACGTGATGAGGCAGAATTAGCCATAGATAACGAACGCGTTTTGGAGTGGGTCCATGGCTGGGAAGTAGGTGTAGAAAGTGAGTTAATCACCTATCAAAGAGATTCGTTGCAAATCATGACCGAAGCAGGAATGCTTCAATACACATACCAGAGTGGAGTGACTCTGACTGAGGCGTATGCTATCGGTGACGCTCGCTTTATTCCTGCTGGAACTGTTCGTACAGAAAAAGCAATTTCTGGCGCACCAAAAGCAGTTACGATTGAACTTAAGTAGAATAATTTATCTAATATCTAATTATTGTTGAAGCTCATTTGCAAGAGCGATAATTAGCTCTATAGATGGAGAAAACAAAATTAATGGCACTCAAGATCTTTGTATTGATCATCGGCGGACTATTCTTAATAATTGGGTTTGCTGGTATTTTTACCCCCGAAAATTTTGCTAGCGGTTTAGGTCTATCCTTTGCCAACGAAGAGGGCTCGGGCACTATTCGCGCTATGATTGGAGCTCATTACGTTGCCATGGGCGGCGTCTGTATTTTTGCCATCAGCCGAGAGTTATCAATATTGCTTCTTCCAATTGCTGCCATAGAGGTTGTTATGGTAATTGCTCGGGGCATAGCAGCTATGAATGGAGAGTTCGGGACAGCAACACTAGTACCCACTACTATTGAGATATTAGCTGCAGGCATTCTAATAATCGCAGCTAAGAAGTTGTCCTCTGCAAAATAAATTGGAATTCAGTGAATACTCATTTGGCTTCGCAAGGCACTATTTACTTTACTGGTAATCCGATGGGGACGTTTTAATGCTTTTAAATCGCTTCCTTGTTAGTCTTTATCTATATTATTTTCTGACACCAGAATTGATACATGCCAGAAAAAACATACGGCTTCCTAACCTCAAAACGATTCCATAAGTCTAAATCAAAGAGAGACTCAGCGGTGTTGTTTTCTAGCATGAATTCAGCTTTTAGTTTATTTCCTTCAAAACCACAAAACTTTAAGTTAAGTTCATCTAGAATCTCTTTTATCTGAGAAAGTGAGAATTGGTGTTCTTCTGCATGAAATAATAAATCTCTAAAAGTACTCAGACTATAAAAATCAAGAGACTGAGTTATTTGTTTATGATTACTCTCCATTGAGCTAATCAAAACTTCACGAAATGACCTCATCATGTCGGGGTCTGCCTTGAGGTTAGATTTTTTTATTTCTGAACGAACCTCTGTTACCGATTGTCTCGCTAATTTACTATAAAGACCAATTTTCATGAGTCCGCCAGGCTTCAAGCAATCAACCAATGCTTTCCACCCGGCTTTTGGACTACTCATGTGGTGTAAAACACCGACACTTTCTACAATATCAAATTTTCTATTTAGTTTTCTCGCGTTCAATATATCAGCGTGCATGTAATCAATATTCTTAATATTTAACTCATTACTCTTACGCGTTGCATAAGCCAAACTCCTAAGACTCAAGTCTATTGCAAGAACACTGCTATTCTTAATCCTTGATGCCGTTGCAACAGAGTGTTCTCCTGTGCCGCAACCTGCAATTAGTACATCTGGCTTGTCCCAGTTTATTTTCCCTTCTTCGGAAACTTTAAGGTTTTCAGTTTGTAACAGCTCCCGAACAAGTAATGGTTTATCGACTAGCGCTAAATTTATCCATCGAGGATAAGGATTAGCTTCATACTGCTCTCTGACCTCTATTGAGGTTTCATCTTCTATTTCTTGAAAACCTGATATAGATTTTCGAATTTGTTCTTCTTCTCGAAGCTCATCTAACTGAGTCGTTACTACTTCACGCAGTTCCTTTGAAACGCACAAAGAAAAACTCCAAGGATAGGTGATTAATGGTTTATAGCTGCTTAATATGAATATTTCTTCCGGTGAAGGATTCACCCCTTGAGATATTTTGAGTTGAACATCCTTTTCTAGCTTTAATATTGACTCAGTCTCATCATCCAATTGACTGTAGACATACTCATTAATAAAGCACTGTAATGATAGAGCCGAAAGAAACGTTAATGCTTTCTCCGTATAGCTGATCTCTGACAGATTTAACAGCAAGGTAGATCTAATGTTAGTAAGTAGCGACTCAATCTCTAAATCAGGAATCGGGCAAAGGCTAATGAGCTTTATAAAAAGCGGGATATTTGCGAGCTTTATAATTACTTGCTTCAAAGATTTTTCAATCCCACCTGATCGATTTTGATCTAATACTTCTTTAAAATTTGAATCGAGTTTTAGTAGGCTGACTATAGCTATAGCCAAGCTTTTTGGTCTGGCAATTGTTTTCTTTTCTAATAACTTTAAAATAAGATCAGCTAAGCCAGGAACAGGTCTGGTAAAATACACATTTCGCAACAAATTTGCCAAGTTATAATAAGCTTCAAAATAATTAGGATCTAAATCAAGCGCATTTTTGTAGCTTTCCACAGCATCATCACCTCTTCCTTTGGATTCGAAGATGAGTCCCATATTATTGTGGGCAATCGCATCTTTAGGATTGCTCTTAATGGCCTGCTTGTAGCTCTCCATAGCACCTTCAAAATCACCCATGCCTTGAAGTGCGAGCCCCATATTATTATGAGCCTCAGAATAATCGCCTCGATATTCGATAGCCTTTTTATAGTGGTTAATTGCTTCCTCTAAATTTCCTTTATCCTTAAGAATATTTCCTATATTGTAATGGGAATAAGCATGCCCTGGATTTATATCAAGAGCCTTTTGATAACTTTCGATCGCAGCACTAAGCTCCCCTTTCGCCCTTAGTGCAACGCCCATATTGCTATATGCGTCCGAATCATCGGGCTTGATCTTTATGGCCATTTTGTAGCTATCTATCGCCGAATTTAGATCACCATTATTTTGATAAGCCACCCCCATATTTGCGTAAGCCTCCGCAGAATTAGGCTCTAATTTTATAGCATCCTTATAATTTTTAATGGCTTTATGAAAATTGCCTTTAATTTGATAATCAACTGCTCTTTGGAAATAAACATTAACTACATTGTGCCGCTTTTCATTGATATCTAAATTACACTCTTTGTCGTTTTTGAGCTTTTTAACCCTAGCAACTAAGTTATTTAACTCTTTTCCTTTCGCTCCTTTTTTCCTAAATTGATCTAAAATAATATGTGCCTTATCGAGCTTTCCTAGCTTAATTAACGTATCAATATAGGATATCCAATATTGTGAAGACGATGATTTATATTTTAATGATTTTTTAAAAAAGGAAAGTGCCTTTTGTAAAGAGCCAAGCTCAACCTCCAACAAACCTAAATTAAAATTAGCATTCGGATGTCCAGGGTCTATCTTTAAGATAGATTCATAAATTTGATAAGCTCGCTGGCTTCGTCCAGCTTTTTTTTCTTTTCCGCCTTTCCTCAGTGCCTCTTCTATTTCGAGATTCATAGCTTAGATTTTATATCAATGAATTATTAAACTTACGTGCTAGACAAATGGATATGTTGTTCATGATTAGATTTTTTGACACCAAAATTGATACATTCCGCCAAAAGCTCTAGTATTTTTCTTCTCGTACTCATGCCAAGCATTTAAGTTATACCAGTCACTTCTATTCACATATCTCCTATGGATTGTCGACGAATCAAACCCACAAAATCGAAGACCTAAATCAGAAAGATGTTGTGAAATTTCAAGAAGAGTAAATTGAGATTCCTGGGCGTGGAAAAGCAAATCTCTAAATCCGCTCAGACCATAAAAATCTTGAGATATCAATATATCCTTATATTCTTTTTTATTTTCATTAATCAGCTTTTGCCTAAATATCTTCATTTGACTTACTGTCGATTCAATTTGCTGGATTTTTATTTGTCTCCTTACTTTGTTTACTGACTCCCTTGCAATGGCGCTGTAAAATCCCAATCTCATTATCCCGCCTCTTTTTAAAAGCTTCACTAGAATTGACCAACCTTCGATTGGTTCCTTAAGGTGATGAAGCACTCCCACCGACTCTATTAAATCGTATCTTTCGCTATGATTATTTAATTTAAGAATATCAGCTTGGAAATAATCAATATTATTTATCCCAAATTCTCTCGATTTTCGTTTCGCGTAACCCAAGCTGGCAAGGCTTAGGTCTATCGCTCTTACTTGGCAATTTGAAAATACCGTCGCAGTTTGAATGCTATGTTGTCCCGTTCCGCAACCTGCGATGAGCACCTTTAGCTTTCCATCGACGGGAGGTATTTTCTCAAATAACAAATTCTCTTTTGACAGCCATGCTTCGATGTCTAGCGGTGCAATAGGGATGACGGTTTTTATCCATCTCGGATATGGATTTTCTTCATACTGCGCATTAACATTGACAGAAGTTTTGTTAGTAATTTCCGTCAGACGGTCTATAGATTCTTTATACCTAATCTCTTCTTGAGGTTCTTCAATATGAAGTTTTTTAATCAACTCTAGACCTTCTATTTCGAGGACTAGCTTATGCCAGCTATATTCAGATATTGGTTTAAACATGGATAGGCAAATTAAATAATAAATTGGCGGAATTACCTTATTTTTAAATGCTGCGCCGACCCTTTCTTCCATCTCTTTAATTAGAAAATTATCTCCCTCGAATTCACGATAAACGTATTCATTAATGAAGCATTGTGACGCGAGAGAGATTAGTACATTGTTATATTTAAACTCGGCATTTTCCTTTAAAATCAAGGAAAGGAGTACGTGTCGAATTCGCGCAAAAAGGCCTTCAAATTCGAGATCAGCTATCGGCACTATTTTTAGATAAACTAATAAAAGTTCTGATTTGTCGAGTACAGCTAGAACGCTCCCAATATTTTCCTCAATCCAGGAAGTATTGTTGTTCTTTAATAGATTTTTTATTCCAATCCTATCTTTTAAGAAGCTAGTAACCGCGCTTCTTATTTCGAATGGACTAACCGAACTATCTCGCCTTAGTAACTGAACGATCAGACCTTCTAATTCATGAGGGGCATTATTAATTGAAATAGATTTAAGACTGAGACCGAAATTAAACCATGCTTTATCTGATTCAGAATCTAATCTTAAACTTTGCGCAAAATACTTTATGGCAGAGCCTTCGTCTTCTAATTTTAAATAAAGCGCGCCCATATTCATTAATACTTTTGGATTATCTGGGTTTATTGCTAATGATTTTTTAAACCACTCAATAGACTTCTCGTTAACGTTAATGGCGGCTTCACAAACACCCAAATCCGAAAGAGTATCTGCGTTATTATCATTGATACTAACCGATTTTTGGAAATATTTTGACGCAATCTCGTATTTTCCCTTTTCCATAAAGATTAAACCTAACTTATTATAACCCTCCCAATATCTACCTAGTATTTCATTCGCTTCAGATGCTGCTTTCTCTGCCGATTCAGTAAATTCCAGAAACCCTAAGGCTGAGATATAACTCTCCCAAAATATCTTATGATT
>JAQWTK010000086.1 GCA_029242705.1 Gammaproteobacteria bacterium
AATCTGGAAAAGGCTTGTTTGAATTTTTTAAGGAAGAACTATTCGAACCTCTAGGAATGGAGGAGACATTTTTTGACGTGCCGGTCGAAAAAACAGGACGTGTGGTGACTATACATCAAAAGATCGGCAGTGGTTTTGTGGAAGGTGAAAATCCCGAGATTATTTCTTCACCAGAGTTAGGTCATGGAGGGTTAAATTCGACTGCTTCAGATTATGCGAAATTTATGAGACTTTATCTGAATAATGGTGTTTCTGACTCAGGAGAGCAGATACTCTCACCGGAAACGGTCGAGTTGATTTCTTCTAATCATATCGGAGATCTGAGGGCAGAATTGCAGCCAGCGTCACGCCCGCAGTTTGCAAGACCTTTCCCGCAGGGAGCAGGCAAAGACGAATGGGGTTTAGGTTTTCAGCTAACAGGAACCGAGGATGAGTATCAACGCTCCTTAGGGTCTATGTCTTGGGCGGGCATATTCAATACTAAATTTTGGATTGATCGTAATGCTAATATAGCTGCCGTACTCTTGATGCAATATTTACCATTTGATGATGACTATCATCTTGATGTTTTAAGTAAATTTGAAGAGGCTGTTTATAGAAATTTAGAATTATAGTGTCAGCAATTAATTAGACTATCGAGTAAATATATAGGGGTAAAATAAAATGGTAATAGTAAATTTACAGTTAAAGATAAAACCTGAAAAGAGAGATGAGTTCCTAGTATGGTTCAAGGGCTTGCTTCCTGATACCAGAAATTATGATGGCTGCAGTGAGCTTAACCTTTGTTCCTTAGCATCAGAGCCCGATGCTGTAGACGTTATAAGTAAGTGGGAGTCCCAGGAAAAGTACGACACTTATCTGGCCTGGAGAGACGAAGATGGAACTTTAGCTGCACTTGGTGATTTTGTGAGTGCTGATCCTGCTTTCCGTTTTTTAACGGTCGATCAAGAGCTTTAATTTATCATAACTTATGAAAAAAGGGCTATAAAATAATAATATACACTCACTAATTAACCTTATATATACTTATTTATATACAGCATTTTGTTAGGAGTCTTAGCATTAATGTGCTTCAAACATTTTAAGAATGATAATCATTGTCGATTACGCAGGCTTGTTATAGGAATCTTTTGGGCGACTAGATGTCTAATTTATTAGCTAAAGCCTAATATTGAACGATAATTATTCATACTAGGCGTGCTCTATGAGTCGCCGAAATTAATGTAGTTCAAAACAAAAGTTTTTTGAAAATTGGGGGTAAAAATGACTGAATATCAAATAATGAATAGCTTTAATATGTTTATGATAAGTAATGCTATGTTTCAACTCGGCGTCTTTATACTATTGTGGGTAACGCTTAGGTGGGTTCGGGCTATATATACTAATGGTGCTGAGTTAATAGAGAAAATTCTTTGTTCAGTCTTTGGCCTTGGTGTTGTCTTTAACGGGTTGCAGGTGTCTGCTTTCTTTTACGTGAATTGGCAGGGGACTAGTTTCGCGTTAAGCCAGCTAGAATCACTTAGCATGACAGCACAGTCTTTTGTTGACTATTTACCTGTGGATACATTGCCAGAGGTAAGCTTAATCCCTTGGAACCCTATAATGATGATATGGTGGCTCGCGGTTGTAGTCGCAATTTTATATCCTGTCTGGGTGAAGAAGGCCTCTTAAATTTGGTTGGACAAGAGTGGTTCATAAAATAATTAATAGAGCTACTCTTGTCTTAAAATCATAAGGGTTTTTAAGTGAAGCATAAACCCATCCTCCTAATTCTTCCTCTCTTGGTCTCTTGCGTGACGGCTCCATCTTATGAAGTCGTAACACCTACTTCTATAGAGCTGCAAGAGGCGCGCTCACAAATACAGAAAGAAGGATCTTTGGTAGAGAACGGCCTTTCTAGATCTCAGAATCTAAATCGAATTAATCGTGTATCAAATTCCTTGTTAGTAAATGCTGGAAGGTTATGCCAGATTATCGGCGAAAAATCGATAAGCGAGTGTGATTATGAGGTTTATTATGACGAGACTGATGAGTTTAATGCTTATGCAACGGAGCAAGATGGCGAGAATCAGATTTTCATTTCCATGGGCTTGTTAAAATATCTACAGAGCGACGATGAGCTTGCACTTGTTATAGGCCATGAGATTGGACATCACATCTTAAATCATTTCGATGATCAGGCTGGCTTTACGGTAGGTGAAGGAGTTGGCTTACTAATATCTGTGGCAATTCTTGGTTCAGGTATTGGAGACGGTTCCGTTGACCCTCAGACCGTTTCAGATGTGACTGGTACTCTAACAACGGTTGGAGGAGCATTTGATCGGCCGAAATTTAACAGGTCCCAAGAGTCAGAGGCAGACCTGATTGGCTTGAGAATATTATTACTATCGGGTTATGAGCATGAAAAAGCCGCAAATCTTCTGGTTACTATGGCTAGTCAAAATGTTTCAAACAACTTCTTCTCTAGTCATCCGGCTGGAGATGTAAGGCTTGTAAACTATATGAATTTTAGGCGCCACCCCGGATATCAAAAACTATTAATGGCAGAAAGACTATATAATTGTTCGGGAATTAATTGCCCAGGGAATTACATGCGTAAGTGAACTAAGAAATAGTTTACATAATTCCAAGATGGTTAAAAACTTTCGTTTTGACGTGATATTCCCCGCGCAAAATTTAACGTTTAATATTCGTATTTATTCCCTTCGTTCGATATTACGTTCTAATGAGTAATATCTTTCTTGGTCGTTATACGTATTTTTATTTTGTAAAAAATATTGATTTGAACTTAAAAAGGCAGATGGCCCGGTGGGTGAACTAGAAAATACAATTCGCGGGACTAAGTCCTCTGAGACATTAAATGGCACCTCTAAAGTCGATCGGATAATACCAAGTGGAGGCAATGACATTATTTATGGAAATGCCGGTGATGATCAGATTAATGGTTTTGCTCGCGAGGGAGGAGGTTACGCATTTTATCCATCTGCGGAGCCTCTTTTAGTCTATGGAGGAGATGGTGATGATTTTCTGGTCGGGGGACAGAGTGGTGATACGCTATATGGTGAAAGAGGGAACGACCTAATTCATGCGAGAGAGGGTGATGACTCATTGTATGGTGGTGACGGGGATGATGACCTCTATGGCTATGAAAACGACGACAAGCTATACGGAGGTGCCGGTAATGATTATTTGGATGGTGGATTGGGAGATGATTATTTAGATGGTAATGATGGAGATGACAAGCTGTATGGAGACACGTCAAATTCAAATATACCTGGCAACGATACTTTAATTGGAGGACCTGGTGACGATTATCTTTCTGGAGATGAGGGCGATGATACTTTAGAGGGAGGAATTGGAAATGACAGGCTCTTTGGTGGGGATGGTAATGATAGCTTGGATGGTGGGGGTGGAGATGACACTTTAGTTGGTGGCGATGGAGATGACACGCTATACGGGGGGGGTGGTGATGACAAGCTGTACGCAGGTAATGGAAAGAATAGCCTTAATGGTGGAGTAGGGAATGACAAGCTGTATGGCGATTCTGACGTGGGTGGAAATGACACGCTAGATGGAGGAACGGGTTACGATATTTTATGGGGTTACAAGGGAGACGATACCTATATCATAAATAGTAGTACCTTCCACTTATGGGATACAGGCGGCAATGATACGGCATTCGTCAACGTTGATTTTGTAAAAATACCGTCTACGATAGAAAGCATTAGTTATTCAGCCGGCGTGAGAGAGCTGCCTTATTGGATAAGTGGGCTTATATTTGATTCTGCTTCAAGATATTCATCACTGCTTGGTCCAGATAAAACATTCTATTACGGATTTCCTAAATCTATCGGTGATTATTCTTATGATATCGATTCGAAAGACACTAATGGTTGGCGAAACTTTAGTGAAACGCAAAAGATTGAAACCCGATCATTTTTTAATTACGTTGAAAAACTTATCGATGTAAAATTTTCTGAGACAACTAAGTTTGATCAAGAAAATACGCTTGCGTTTGCAAATAATGTGCAAGAAGGGACCGGAGGGTATGCAACACCGCCTGGATCTTCAAGTTTTGAAAATAGTGATGTTTATTTCGCATTAAAAAAAGATGGTAGTGTAATAATTCCTTCAGATTCTGGGAATTGGTATGCAGATACGTTCGTTCATGAGATAGGTCATGCCTTAGGTCTGAAGCATCCTTTTAGTGAAACAAGTCCGAGCGGCTCTGTAGCGACGCCGCCGTACCTTGAGGCTAGCGAAGACAATGCTGTTTGGACGCAGATGTCTTACACTGGTTCAGTAAGAAAGATGGAGTACAGCTCATTAGACGTTGCTGCACTTCAATATCTCTACGGGGTTAGTACAACGGCTAGAACAGGCAATGATACCTATACTTATGATGCAAATAGCCCAAATTTTATTTGGGATGGTGCTGGTATCGATACGATTGATGCATCTTTTTCCTCAGAGTCTGTGACCATTTTTTTAAAACCCGGATACCATGGATTCAAAGGGCTAACAAAAAAATACGAAGTAATAACGGCGCAGGGGCAGATTACGGTTAATTTTGGAACTGAGATAGAGAATCTAATCGGATCTAATCACTCTGATGTGCTTACTGGAAATGGATTGGCGAATGTTTTAACTGGAGGAAAGGGAAGTGATGTAATAGACGGTGATTCAGGCATTGATACTGCTGTTTATGCGGTGAACTTTAACGAAGTAACATTAGCTAATTTTGTAGACTACGGTTCGAGTGGTGAGAATATTGAATTAAAAACTTCCTGGAATATTATCCAGGGAAATGAGACTGATACTCTCAAAAATGTAGAAAGATTGAAATTTAAGGATAAATACATAGCTATAGATCTTGATGGTAACGCCGGCATAACCGTAAAATTGTTAGCTGCCTTGCTTGGTAAAGAATCGGTTAAAAATAAAGAGTATGTTGGCGCTGGGTTAAAACTTCTCGATGGCGGAATGTCTTATGAGGCGCTAATGGATCTTGGAATAGAAGTTTTATTGGGTGCTAACCCAACAGGCTCAACTGTCGTTGATCTCTTGTATAAAAATGTTGTAGGCGAGCAAGCGCCGCAATCTATTTTAAATGAGTATGGCGCTACAATAGATAATGGTTCGATGACAGCGGCTGAGCTAGGTGTGGCGGTCGCCAATCATGAACTTAATTCGGTGAATATCAACCTAGTTGGACTAGCTCAAACAGGTGTTGAATATCTCTTATCAAGTTAAATAACTTCATGTAAAGAATCTTCCGCAGTAGTTAGATCTATATCGAAGACTTGCGAGATATTTTCTTTGGTGAGACATTCGATAGGGTTTCCACAGGCATCTACTGTTCCTTCGTTCTAAGCCTGATTATTGATTCGTCCAAGTAGTTCTGCCTCAGAAATATTTAGTCTGCTAGCTATATCCCGGGCTCTTGCCTTCGGATGCTCAGGCTTGAACTGCCTATACTTTGCAAGAATTTCGACCCGAGATACATTTTTTGAATTGCTGGCGGGTATCATTTTGTTCTCAATCAGATGCCTGTGTTGAAAACACAGAATAGAGTGACCAATTAAAGGCTCTCTAAGTAGCCATCTAGCCTGCCTTGCTCCATAACAAATGCTGACTTTTTATCGGCCGAAGCATTTTTTACAGCCTCTAAGTTAGTGGCCACGTCTCCGACGGCAATTACACCGACCATTGCCATCATTAGGTGAGGAGTACACTGATACACGTAAGTGCCTTCTTCAGTAAAGGTAACTGTGACGTCCTGGCTCATGCCGCTATCCCAAGCCTCTGCACCTGCGGGAATCATTCCGTCCATTGACGCTGCGTTATGCCCTGGATTGGTAGCCTTAAAGGTAACTGTATCGCCTGCCGCGATTTTGAGTACCGCGGGCTCAAAGACCATTACGCCATCAGCACCTTGGTTAAGCATTTGAACTTCGTGATCCGCTGCGAATAGTGTAAAAGGCGTACCTAATAAAGCTAAGATTAGAGTGCGCTGTAAGGTTTCCATGTAACTTCTCCAAGTAATAAAATAAAACAATACGAATCTTTTTAAGATTTAGTTCAGTAAATAGAGAATTCCAAGGGCAGGCTCTTTAGCCGCTAACTCAGATTTTTCCCTACATTAATCTAAATATTGACCTATCCGAGTTTTTGAATTCCTTTATGATAATGATAATTATTATCAATTAAAACGGGTATGATTTCAATACACATAGAACTTATCCTTACCAACTAACACTTGTATTGGGAGAGTCGTAGACCGTGGAGTGTACGGTGATTCACCTGCCAAAAGGCTCTAATATTCGGCCAATTTCATTCATTTGATCTATTATTTCTGGTAGCTTTTGATTTATAGGATTTATGTATTCTAAGCGTTAGTTAGTGAGGCTCGATTCTTGAGTACGAAATTATATGACCAGAATTAAATGGACATTTTATGCCTTTTCGATATTTTTCCCGTATAACTTTTTATATGCGGTTGATACTTTTGACGCAAGCTCGGGGCATTTGACCATTCCAGAAGTTGTCGCTGGAAGTACGAAATATTTCGACTTAGTAGTTACCCTAAAGGCACTCATATCTGGTGGTGATGTTTTTAGTCCGCTATCAACAACTACTTTAAGTTCTAGGCCTGACACTTATGATTTAAAGAGAAATCAACTGATTGCTCCTGCCGTCGTCGTTGGAAGTACGGTTTACAAAAATTTGGTTTTAACTCTAGATAAGGTTGTTTCCTTTGAGGGCAAGGAAAAAGCGGTCGCAGACCCTGGATATAACGGTGAAATTTATCCGGAGACCTACAACTTATTCGTTGCCTCAGATCTACCAACCTCCGTTGAGGAGGCACTGCGCGAAACATTAGACGAGGCGATAAAACTTTGGGGAAACTTTGGCCCAATGGAATACTGGGTAGTTGGGACTGATCCAGCCGCGACTAGAGCATTGGAGCAGCAATTTTGCGACCGACAAGTTTTACTTGGCCGCGAATCCCAAACGGAGTGTGACAATTATATTAAGTACAATGACTATGCGTTTGAGTCTTATCGGAAGTCTGCTGCTGAAGCTCTTATATCAGGGATTCCCAGGGGCAGTGCCGGAGTCAATGGCCGCCCTTATCAGTCTTTCCATCAGATTCTCTCTGAAGAGCCGTGGGCTTTTTCGAATAAAAAATTTGATAACTGGAGTCCTCAGGATGGACAGTCAACTCCTTTACACGAATATTGGCATGTTATTCAGCATGCACATATTTCTAATACATCAGATAAATTGAATGTGCGTTCTATCAGGGATGATAAGTTGGGCCCGATATGGTTTGTTGAGGGAGCGGCGGTTTATATGTCAGTGTTAGCGGTAGAGCAGCTTCAAGCTTCAGGAAAACTTCCCATCCTCGAGAAGCCTTATAGCGGCGCGGAAAACATGCGTTGGTGGATGGAAAATGGGAAAAATAAATGGGCGGAATATCCAGGCTTAAAAATGAAGGATATCAGTTGGCAGCACCAACCACTGTACTATGACATTGGGGCGTGGGGTACCGCTTATCTATTAAATGAGGTGGGCAAACCGAATGTATTATTAGATGTGTTTCATCCATATGTGGAAGAGTTGGGGTGGGAGGGAGCCTTTGTTAAAACCTTTGGTATTTCATCCGAGGCTTTCTACGAGGAATTTGACGCCTTCTTGCTACTATCTTACGAAGAGCAGAAGAAGATTCTTCCCGATTATATCGACTAAAAAATTTTACCGTATTGCAGTTTAGACGCCTCATAAAAAAACAACTTAATCAGTAAAGGAAAAGTATGCAAAAGTATTTTAAAAAAGTTGGTTTGTTCTTCGTTATTTTAATAAGTGGAACCAAAGTGTATGGGCAGGCTGGTTTTTTGGCTGGCGTCGACCTAACAATAGAACTCGTTCAGGGAAGCGTGTATATGATTCAAAGGCCTGGTGGCGGCGGCAATATAGGCGCTCATATAGGCGAGGATGGAGTCCTATTAGTAGACGCACTGTTTGCGCCTATGACTGATGAGCTAATTTCGACCATAAGGGAAGTGGCAGATGGTGAGATTAAGTTTCTAATAAATACCCATATTCATGGCGACCATGTAGGTGGGAATAGTAACTTGGCAGAATTAGGGACAACTATATTTTCGCATGAGAATACAAGGCGAAAATTTTTGGAAGATAAGAGTCACTATCCTAGGGCCGGAGGAAGCTTCGCTCCTCAGCAACCGGAAAATGCTCGCCCCGTAGTGACTTACAAAGAGGAGATAGCGTTTCATTTTAATGGTGAGGAGGTGAGAGCCTTCCTTGCGCCGCCAGCTCATACAGATGGAGATACTTTTGTGTATTTTCCAGAATCGGATGTCTTGCATTTGGGCGATGTTTTCAGAACTACTAGTTATCCGATCATCGATAAATTTAACGGGGGAACTTTGCGAGGAACAATAGCTGCTTTAGATAAAGCTATAGATATTGCTGGGCCAAATACTAAGGTGATTCCTGGGCACGGCTTGGAGATTGTCGATCGTGATAAAATAGAAGAATTTCGAAATATGATTATCGACATACAAAACAAGATTTATTCTATGATAAGGGAGGGGATGCATCTCGATGAGATCATGGCATCAAGGCCGACAGCAGAATACGATGCGGAATGGGAAAATGACCAGGGCTGGACGTTTGTTGATTTCGTACCTGTTGTCTATTACGAACTTGGAGGTGGTGGTCGTCTAGAAGACCGCTAGGCCTAAATACTTTATAAAATAAGAAGTTCATTTTATAAACCATTAGCCGATACTAATTGATTCTTGGTGCTACCTGCCTTGATTTATTAATTTACCTCGATAGGGGGGGATAATGATTGAACTTATATTATATTCATTACTGCTATTAATCGTTCAGATTATGGCTCACTACCCTTTAAATATGCAAAGCGTTCCATACTTTCTGTCCAATAGAGATGAAGGTATCTCATACAGCGTTGCTACCCAAAGGATTCAAAGGGCAGCTACAAATTTAAAAGAGACTTTGCCAGTTTTTCTTACTCTCATAATTTTAGGTGTTATCGAGAATATAGACCTGACCACTTTGGGTATGTACTGGTTAATACTGCGTGTGGCCTTCTTTCTGCTTTATGCTTTTGGTATTGAAAAAATTAGATCTGTCGTATGGATTATGTCCCTGATTGTTTTGGTTATGATGGCGCGATCCATAGCAGTAAGTCTTTAATACTCTTTTTTGTATTACCTTTAGGCCGCCTTAGAAAAGGCCTGAGTACTAGTTGAGGACGGAAATTAGCGCCTCGTTAAATACTTCTTCAGTGCGTGCTAATACCTCTTCAGCATGCGCTGCAGAAATAAATAGATTATGGTGTGATAAGAAGAAAACGCCCCGTCTTGTGCACTCTCCACAAAGTTTTTGATGAAATTCAATTCCATCGGGATGTTCTGCCCTTACATATGGCATAGACGGCATTCCTGTAACGTTTAATACAATGCCGTTATTTTTAGCTATACCGATTAGCCTATTGAATATTTGATCGCCAGTATGTTTAACTTGAGTCGGGATATCTAATTCTTTAATTTCTTTTAGTGTAACTAATGCTGCTGCCATAGGCCCAGCAGCAAACCAAAAACTCCCTGTTTGAAAAATGGATTGTGCTGCCTGCTTTAAGGAGTCCTTGCCTACGATTGCGGATAACGGGTGACCATTCGCGATTGCTTTGCAATAACAACTAATGTCTGGGGTGTAACCAAAAAATTCATGTGAGCCGCGAGCGTCAATTCTAAAACCCGTGCGCACATCATCGCAGATTGAAATTACATTGTGCTTGTTAAGAAGTTTGTGTACGTCACTCCAATAATTCTCCGCAGGCATGACGCTGTCTTTAAAAGCCGGGTGGTGGTATGGAGAGGAAATGAATGCGGCAATGTCGTTGCAATGTTCGTCGAGAGTATTCTCAAGTGCGACTACATCATTCCACGGTATCCGCAAAGTTTCCATATGATCTTCTTCAGATATACCGATTCTCGATTTATTCTGCATCCATGGCGAACTACCATGATATCCATCTTCTATTGCTATGATTTTTCGTTTTCCTGTCGCACTGCGTGCTATTAATGTGGCCATGTTGGTGGCATCAGCGCCATTTTTGGCAAAATAAGCCCATTCAGCGAATGGAATCATATCGACTAAAAATTCGGCGAGCTCGACCATGACGGGCGAGGCTAAAGTGCAGGTATCTGATTTCTTATACTGATTTACAATCGCTTCTTCAACTTTTGGATACCCGTACCCTAAAATCATAGGTCCATAGGCGCACATATAATCGATGTATTCATTTCCATCAACATCAAAAAATTTTGCTCCCTCGGCGCGTTCACAATAAAAGGGATATGCTCCTGCTGGTTTGTGATTTGTGGGATTAAAATGCCCTGGGATTCCGTTTGGGATAACCCGCTTGGCCCGTTCCATTAGAGAAGCACTTTTCTCGTATTTGTATACCGACATAATATTTTAGTTCAGTTCGTTAATCTTGAATAATATATTCTTCTTTATAGTATCGCATATAGATCAAAAATATCAGAGCAAATATTATCATGAATCCGGCAAAAAATAAATGATACATGGCTCCTTCTAAAATAGAGGCCCCGTCAGGGGTTTGTATCAATTGATTAACAATTGCTGTGAATAAATTTCCAGCAGAAATAGATAAATAGAAAAAGGCCATCACAAAAGATTTCATACGTTTTGGGGCTTGTGTATAAGCAAATTCCAAACAAGTAATGACTAGCATGACTTCCGCCATCGTTAGTAAGAGGTACGCGAAAAGTTGCCATCCAATATGCGGCAATAAACCGATCTGAATCTGGTGTTCAATCCACGCAGTTACTAGGAAGGGCGTCGCAGCCAAGAACATTCCGATACACATCTTTCGTTTCGCTGTGGGCAAGAAAAACCTACCTAAAAATGGATATATAAGATATGTAAAGACAGGAATTAGGACAAGGATAAGGAATGGATTTGCCGACTGGATTTGCGCGGATAGCAATTCGTAACCAAATACTGTTCTGTTCATATTCTGAGCTTGTAACACCCAAGTGCTTCCCATTTGATCAAAGAGAGACCAAAACGCTGCAATGAGCACATATATTACTACTAACCGCTTAGCAACACGCCGCCCCTCATTGCCTAATATCTCTTTGAGATAAGAACTCCCAGTTGGAGGAATATGCACAAATTTATGACGCCCCAGCCAATAGGTTATTGTAGCCAAGAGCATAAAAATACCGGGCACGCCAAATGCTATGGAAGGGCCAAAATTTACTAATAGCCATGGAGTCAAAAGCGACGAAGTTGAAGAGCCGATATTTATTCCAAAGTAATACCAGGAAAATGCTCGAGATAATAAATGCTGATTGGCTTTGCCGAATTGATCTCCTACATTAGACGCGATGCTAGGTTTTATTCCTCCGGAACCTATTGCGATTAAAGTAAGGCCAAGTAATAAACCGACTCTTGTATCGTCTATATAAAGTGCTAGATGACCCGCGCAATAAATTAGCGAAAGTATAATAATTGTCCGATATTTCCCCCATACCGCGTCCGCTAATATCGCCCCTAGGATCGGAAGGAAGTAGGCTGTTGAAACAAATAAATGGAAATATGAAGTCGCATCTTCCTCACTCATAGTATCGAGTAGCCCATTGCTGCCCATTAAGAACTGAGTCATAAAGATGACAAGGATCGCTCGCATGCCATAAAAGCTAAATCTTTCTGCTATATCATTAACTATGATGTACGGAATGCCCTTAGGCATATTTGAGGAAAATTCTGAGGTGGTTCGGTATGTTGCCATTAAGCTATTTTAGTGCATTCACGTACGAATGGCATAATTAATGTCTGAATTTAGACAATTGTTTGTGGTTAAATAGTTCGTTGTAATATATTTTTGCATACATATTTTATAGTTAAATCGATTTGTTAAAACTTTTGGAGGGTATTTTTATGTCAGAGAAAATAACGGATTTTAAGCTTGTGCACGTCTCGAATATTTATTCGCGTAATGACTCTGGTCAATTGGTGAGCCAGGTCAATTGGAAAACCGAAGACGATTTAGATGTCTATGGTCAAGTTTGGGGTACATTAACGTTTACTCAAAACTTTGACACACCAGATGCAGAAGGAGGTCACGTCACCTGGGCTGGGGAAGGGTTTCATCCGGACGGTTCTAAAACTATTGGATTTCAGGAAGGCACCTGGGAAAAATCTGGTAATCATACCTGGAAACTTGAAATGACTGGCTCAGATAGTAGGGAAGGCGGAGTAAAAACGGTTAGTGAGATATCATTAGAGCACTTAACGTGGGAAGGAATCGTTTACAGAGCCTAAGTTCGTATAAATAAGAGAGCTAGGAGCTGGCCTTTGTCTTCACAAGATAAAGGCTGGCGTATCTAGGTATTAAAAGATTGCACTTTAAAATTGGAAGGTTCGAGTTTGACTATATTTAAGGAAGAGAATGCGGTGATATTAGCAATCGGATCGGTTGCTATCTTCATGCTCGGCTATACGATAGTTGGGTATGGCGGTTGGGGTATGCATGCTACTAATGAACAAGCTATCGGCGAAATATCTCGTTGGTGTGAGAGAGTTTCTTCTGGGTTGTACAGAGAGCCATCGAATGCATTAAGCAATTTAGGTTTTATGGTTGTTGGCGTTTTAATGTTCAGAACACTTTCCACTGATGCGCGACGCATAGATGGTAGAAATCTTTTCTTAGGGTTTACTCCTGTTTCAATATTGTATTCTGCTAGCGTCATTTGGTTGGGCGCCGGGTCCTTGTTAATGCATGGAACTCATACAGAATGGGGAGCATCCGCAGATAATTTGAGCATGGTAATGTATATACTTATCCCATGGTTATTTAATATTTCTCAGATGGGCAGGTGGAGCGCTACTAAATTATTACTAGCATATTTTACTCTTGTATTGATATATGGGTTTGGCAGGGAGCTAATTGGGCCTAGATTAGGAATAAATTTAGAATTATTTGATCTTTCTATAGGCCTGTGGTGCGTCTCTGAATTTCTTTATCGGTATTGGACGCCATGGTTTCGCTGGGTATCCGGTTTTGTTGGGTTCATAGTGGCTGCAGCATTTGGAATCTTCCCTGCGGAGATGCTGGCGGAACCGGATAAATATTGGTGGGTCATTCTATTCTGGGTCCCAGCCTTATTCTCAAAGTACCCTCCACCGGCAAAACGAGTCTATCTCCCTTGGTTTCTGTTGGGCATTACAACTTATATGGCGGCGTTCGCAATATGGTTGACAGGGCGACCTGGCCATCCTTGGTGTAATCCTGATTCCGTGATTCAAGCACATGCTATATGGCACCTAATGACCGCAGGCTCTACTTGGTTTTTCTTTAAATTCCTTAGGACAGAAAGTTCGAAAGCTTAAGGTTGAGGGGTATATAAAAGCAGACTTTTGCAACAAGTAAAAAATGCCTCTCTGCGCGAGCCAAAGAATCTAAATCAATTTTTCAGAATAATTCGCAGAGAGGCAAGGGAGCCTGATTCTGAGCCTTAGTAGTATCTATAAATGTTAAAATAAAAAATTAATGCTTGTGACTTATTGGTAAATTTTCGCTCTGAATGAATTTTCGATTGAAAGAAAAATCGGTAAACATCTCGGATACTTCAGCGAGAATGTCTTCCTCGAGTCGAAAAGACATCGGTCCTATATGAAGAGCGTAAGCATTACATTCCCAGCAGACCGTAACCGAACAAAGTTCTCTTTTTACTACTATCTCTGTGCTGCACATTCTAAATTCCGCCTCAATGTATTTGAGTATCGATTACAGTCGCGTATCTTCAAGTTTGCCCGGCCTTTTGATTGATCGAAGACACACCATTCCAATGATTAACTAAACATTTGCATGTGCTTAAAATATTTGGGTCCGTGGAATCGGGGTGATTCTCTAGTAAATCAAGTTGTTCTAAAATAGCCTTACAAACAAACGGGTCTCTTTTCATTGAATATCTGGTCATAAGGAACAAGAGAGAGGATATGATAGTTTCAATCTTTTCGAGCGCTAGTGTCATATTCTTCTTATAATTCATAATTTTCTTATTATGTAATGCTTATGCGAAGCATTATTATTTGCAATAAGTTATTTTAGTAATTGATTAATGTTTAATCAATTGAGGCTCATATTTCATTAAAGGAGCCCCAATAGCGCTATTTTCAGGCTAATAAGATGAATTAACTGAATAGAGAATAAGTTTGATTCTCGCTTGATCGCAAGAGATACTCCCGCCCGGAAAAGAGGAGGCGCTGTACAAAAATGACCATTGCAATATCGATAGCCGACCTAAAAAAGACCTATGGAAATGGTTTTGAAGCGCTTAAGGGTATCTCTTTGGAAGTTGAGGAAGGTGATTTTTTTGCGTTACTTGGTCCTAATGGTGCCGGTAAGTCGACAACAATAGGCGTTTTATCCACATTGGTGAAGCGCACTTCTGGCAAAGTTCAGGTATTCGGTAAGAATGTAGACACCCATATTTATGAAACAAAATATGATTTAGGTTTGGTTCCTCAAGAATTTAATTTTAACCAATTTGAGAAAGTGCAAGATGTAGTCATAACACAAGCAGGTTACTACGGCCTGCCAAAAAAGTTAGCAATTAAAAGATCTGAGAAATATTTGCGGAAATTGGGGTTGTGGGAAAAAAGAGACGAGCAGTCTCGCTCATTATCAGGGGGAATGAAAAGGCGATTAATGATAGCTCGGGCTTTGGCTCATGAGCCTCGCTTGCTAATTTTGGATGAGCCCACTGCTGGCGTAGATATTGAATTACGGCGTTCAATGTGGAAATTCTTAGGTGACATCAACGCGAGTGGCACTACTATTGTCTTAACGACCCACTATCTCGAGGAAGCAGAGCAACTTTGTAGGAATATAGCCATTATTGATGATGGACTTATCATTGAAAATACTAGTATGAGAAATCTTTTGACCCAACTGGACTCGGAAACTTTTATTTTGGATTCATTTACTAATATTGGTAATTTGCCTAATGTTCAGATTGACGGTGTAAGTATCCGTAAATTAGATGATAAGTCACTAGAGGTCACCTTATCTGCGGAAAATAATATCAACCAAGTTTTTATCGAATTAGATCGTATGGGCGTAAAAGTTTCGAGCCTTCGGAATAAAACTAATCGTTTGGAGCAATTATTTTTGAGCCGATTAGAAAGAAACGGATCCAAATAAATGTTTGATAACCACAAATATATCGCATTTAAAACTATCGTTACTCGCGAAGTTCGCAGATTCTCACGAATTTGGGTGCAGACATTGGTGCCACCCGCGATAACAATTTGTCTGTATTTCGTAATTTTTGGAAATCTAGTAGGCCGAAGGATTGGCGAGATGGGCGGTTTCCAATACATGGAGTTTATTATCCCTGGTTTAATAATGATGAGCGTTATTCAGAACTCGTACTCTAACGTAGTTTCAAGTTTTTACAGTGCAAAATTTCAAAAAACGGTGGAAGAACTACTAGTGGCTCCAATTCCGAATTATATTATCCTTTCAGGATTAATAGCTGGGGGAATGTGTAGGGGATTGGCTGTTGGGGTTATTGTAACAGTCATGTCCCTTTTATTTTCTGACCTTAATATCCAATACCCTGCTATTACCGTTAGTATAATTCTTCTCACTTCAATATTGTTTTCTCTAGCCGGGTTTATCAACGCTATTTTTGCTAATAGTTTTGACGATATAGCAATCATTCCAACATTTGTATTAACACCATTAATATATCTTGGCGGGGTCTTTTACTCGGTTCAATTATTACCCACGTTCTGGCAGATTGTATCTGCCCTTAATCCAATATTTTATATGGTTAATGCTTTTCGTTTCGGGATACTTGGCTCCTCTGATATTGATGTCCGTTGGGCTTTCTTGATTTTGTTTATTTTTATAGCAGTGCTTTATACTTGTTGTATTTGGCTGCTAAGAAGCGGAAAAGGAATAAGGACCTAAGACTCATAATTTAAATGCCTGGAAACCCATTAAACGAAAAGTCCGAATTTCCAAGACGTTACAGTCCTGAAGTTCTATTTGGCATTCCCCGAGATATCTCTAGGTCTTTAATTGGGATTGACGAGAGATTTAACATTAAGGGCGTTGATCATTGGCGCGCATATGAAATTTCTTGGATCGACTGTTCGGGAAAGACGGAAGTTCGAGTAGGCGAGATATTTTTCGATTTAACATCAAAGAATATTGTTGAATCAAAATCTTTAAAGTTGTATCTAAATTCCTTTAACGAGGAAGTATTTGCTAGTGAAGAAGATATAAAAGAAAAAATAATAGATGACTTGTCGAGAGTAAGTGAGTCAGAAGTTTCTGTACTATTTCACAAATTAGACTGCGGCGATTCGCTGGAGATCATGCGTAGGACTGGCCGCTCAATAGACAATGAGAAGATTTCTAACGTTTTCAGTCAGCCAAATATTCTGGCCTTAGATGCTTCTGACATAGCCGTAAGGGATGAGAGACTTTATTCTGATCTATTTCGTTCGATATGCCCGATAACCGGGCAACCTGACTGGGCTAGTTTTCAGATTGAGTATAGTGGGGGGAAAATATCTGAGTGTGGATTGCTTAGTTATCTTTGCTCATTTAGAGCACATGGGGCTTATCATGAGGATTGTGCGGAGAGAATATTTCATGATATTTATGTTAGATGTCACCCGACGGAGTTATCAATCTCTCTCAATTTTCTTCGAAGAGGAGGGATTGATATTAATGTCTATCGAAGTACAACAAAGCTAAATTCGAGTGCATTAATGACGAGATTAATTAGACAATAGTAATTGTTTAAATGATTAGGTATTGAAATAATTTGGTGAGGTGTCCGAGTGGTCGAAGGAGCACGCCTGGAAAGTGTGTAAGTCGAAAGGCTTCGAGGGTTCGAATCCCTCCCTCACCGCCATTTAAGTTATTGATTGAATATGAGGGTATGTTGATGAAAAAATTTACTAATTTTATAACCGAAACCCGTGCTAGATATGATGATGCAGCCTGGTTTTTGTTTAGAATTGCAGTGTCTGCAATGTTTATTACTCATGGATATGCCAAATTGTTAGGTGAAAATCCTCAGTCCTTTTCTGGGAGTGGGGTGACGTCGATTAATATTGGAGAACTAATTTCAATACCGATGCCTTTTGATATAAATGCTTTATTTTTAGCCGGATCCGTAGAATTGGTGGGAGGGTTTTTAATACTAATTGGTATGTGGACTAATATTGTGGCCCTAATAGCAGCGGTCACGATGCTCATGGCTTATTTAATTGCGCATCTGGCATGGTTCCCTACCTTAAATAATGGAGAATTGGCTGCGATGTATTTCTTTTCATTTTTGGTCATATACTGCAAGGATCCCGGGAACTTAAGTATCGACTCATGGCTTAAGTCTCGAAAAGAGGCTTAAGCATAATCAGTTAATGATTAATTAAGTCTCATTCAAATTTAAATTTCGTATTCCTAAGTTTGATTTTTTGAATAATGAATAAAAAATTATTTCATACGCTTAGTTTTATGGTCCACTCATGGATGGGCCTTTGGTTCTCCTTGCTTATGACGTTTTTGTCAGTTACAGGAACATTGGCTATTTTTAGTTTAGAGATGGACTGGTTGGTTCATCCTGAAATGCGGGCGGCTGAGCGAGTTGATACAGATAATGTCGCCTGGGGTGCTGCGTTTGACTCGCTTAGAGAACAATACCCTGAGTATACGTTTTTTTCGATATCTAGATTAAGTGAAAATTATTTTAACTTATTGGCTGGAGGTCGGACTCCTTGGGGCGAGGATGTAAGAGCCTGGTTGCAACCGCACAATGGTGAGCTTGCTGGTATAACTCGTTGGTATAGTATTCAGCGATTTTTTAGAGAGTTGCATCGAAACTTGTTCATGCGAACGTCAATAGGAGTGCCTATTGTAAGCTTTCTTTCCTTGCCTCTGCTGATTTCTACTG
>JAQWTK010000106.1 GCA_029242705.1 Gammaproteobacteria bacterium
ATGCTCATGTTAATGAGGAAGCGTGTCCTTTAGGGTTAGCCCCTACCTCCAGTACTACAACAGCATTAGTAATGGGGGATGCTCTTGCAATGGCTCTATTAGAAGCACGAGGATTTACTCGAGAGGATTTTGCTTCTTCACATCCTGGCGGCAATTTAGGAAGAAGACTGTTAGTGAAAGTTAAAGATGTAATGCGCAGGGGAGATGAAATCCCTATGGTAAAAACCGGCACTACCTTAGCTAATGCCCTAATAGAGATGAGCTCAAAAGGATTTGGATTAACCACTGTAGTTGATGATTCAGGGGTCGTGAAAGGCGTCTTTACCGATGGCGACTTGCGCCGCATACTTGATACTAGATTAGACATTCAATCGACCTTAATTGACACAACAATGTCATTAAATTACAAATGCATTTCAAGCAATTCTTTGGCCGCAGAAGCGGCGCTTTTAATGCAAAACGAAAACATCTATGTACTCATAGTTGAAGATAAAAAAGGTAATATAGAGGGAATATTAAAAATGCATGATCTTCTTCAAGCCAATGTCATCTAGCGGCGTTAAATGAAATTTAACTTAAATGAATCAATAGTTTTTAATAACGCATCGAAAATCAATTTACTTGTCCTCGATGTCGATGGAGTGTTAACAGATGGCCGGCTCTACTTTTCAAACGCTGGAGAAGAACTGAAAACCTTTCATACTCTGGATGGGCATGGGATTAAAATGCTGCAAAAATCAGCAATTGAAGTAGCTATAATCACAGGAAGATCTTCAACCATTCTAGAAAGAAGAGCTTCTGACCTAGGTATAAAAATACTATACCAAGGCCGAGAAGATAAATTGACCGCACTTAATGAAATACTTGAAGATCAGATTTATACAACTAAAGAGGTGGCTTATGCTGGAGATGACCTTCCAGATTTAGCTCCCATAAAAGCCGTAGGTTTAAGTTTCTCGGTACCGAACGGACACCCTGAAATAAAATCTGCTGCACATGCAATAACCACTGCCAAAGGAGGCCTTGGGGCGGTTCGCGAAATTAGCGATTTTATTTTAAAAGCGCAAAATAAATATGATCCTTTTTATGGCTAACTTAAAAACCCGCTTTAAGCGTGCAACCTCTTCTTTTCATCCTGCTCTATACTTTGGGTATCAAATAAAATTAGAAATACAGCTATAAAAACAATAAGATCAGATTCTAATAATACGTCGTTTTCGTGATAAGCTCGCTATAATATAATTTAAGAGCTCTTATGCAAAAATTAATATTGACATTAATTCCTAGCCTAATCGCTATAGTATTATTTGTTGTGATCTCTTCTTATGAAGGCCTATCTTCTCTATTAGAAAATGACCAAAACCTTCCTATTGCTAATCTTGACTTCGAAACATATTCAGAAGGTATAAATACCATTCTCTATGATAATGATGGTTATGTAGACTATACATTGCACGCAAAGACGCAAATCCAATTTGATGACGACTTGATAGAAATAGAAGAGCCTTTCATTAAGCTGTATAAAAATGGAGAATCATATTGGAATATTGTAGCGAACAGCGGTAGGATCTTGCCGAATAACAAATACACAGAGAGAATTCTAGAGTTATCAGGGGATGTAGAAATATTCGGCATAGATGACTATGGAAATAGAACCAAAATATCAACTGAATATTTGAAGGTAGATCCTAATAACGAGATATTAGAAACTGATCGACAAGTTCAATTTATAGCTCCAACCCTACAACAGTCATCTCTAGGAATGTTTGCTAACTTAAAGACAGATGAAATTATTTTTCATCATAAAATTCGAGGTTCTTATGAAAAGATCCCTAATTAGATTCATACTTCTGTTGGCTTTAAGTCCTCCAATAATTCTTAACCCACTTATTGCTCTAGACTCGGATAAAGGCAAGCAAGTTAATTGGAGCTCAGATGGCGGTTCTACAATGACCATAATGGGGGATTTTCGCATATTAGAAATGGATAGAAACGTTGTCGTTACTCAGGGCTCGTTGGAAGTACTAGGCGATCGCGCAATATTCGAATATGTTGCTTCAACTAATGAGCTGAGAAAAGTAACAGTCCATGGAGAGCCGGTAAATTATCAACAGCAACTAAATGAAAACGGACAAATTGTTAGTGGCTCGAGTAATACTCTGATTTTCTATACAAACGATATAGATGAGACAGTTCTTGAATTGTTAGGAAGTGCAAACATCGAATCACCCGACTCAACAATCAGTTGCGACTCTATCATTTACATAGTAGACCAAGATCTAATAAGAGAAGCTGTGGGGCCCTGCCAGGGTGCACTAAGCTCAAAAGCAGATTAATAATATGTTAAAAGTCGTAAATCTTGCGAAAAGCTATAAAGGCCGGCAAGTTGTGCAGGATATCTCGATCGAAATCAAGCAAGGTGAAATAGTTGGCCTCCTAGGTCCAAACGGCGCCGGCAAAACCACCTGTTTCTACATGATAGTCGGGTTAGTTCATGCGGATTCCGGCCAAATTATTCTAAATGAAAATTTGCTAGTGGATCTCCCTATACATAAGCGCGCCAATTACGGCTTATCCTATTTGCCACAAGATTCTTCTATTTTTAGAAAACTTTCAGTAGAAGATAATATTCTAGCAATATTGGAAACAAGGCATGATCTTTCTGATTCTCTAAAACAAGAAAAACTAGAAACCTTGTTAGATGAATTTAACATTCGACAGATCAGAAATATTAATGGTATGAGCCTTTCGGGAGGGGAAAGAAGACGAACGGAAATAGCACGCGCCTTAGCTACAGACCCCAAGTTTATACTTTTAGATGAACCTTTTGCCGGCGTCGATCCTATTTCAGTAAGCGATATTAAACAGATAATAAAGCACCTAAAATCGCGTAATGTTGGAATTCTCTTAACAGATCATAATGTTAGAGAGACTCTTGATATTTGTGAAAAAGCTTACATTGTCAGTGAAGGAAAAATTATCGCTAAAGGCACGGCAGACGATATATTGAGCAATGAAAAAGTTCGGGAAGTATACTTAGGAGATCAATTCAGGATCTAAACCTAAACTACACTCTAAGCAACCGTTTTTAGAATTTTTAGACCCATTACTTTGGGTTATGCAATCTAGGTATGGATTTTGCTATACTAATCCCATAGTAAAATGATTAATAAGATCTATCTAAATGGAAAGATATTAAGAACAGCCACTTTCACATAATTCTAATGTTTTAAAATATAAGCAATTTCGATGAAACTTTCGCTGCAATTAAAGATTGGCCAACAGCTAACTATGACGCCGCAGTTGCAACAAGCGATTCGGCTACTTCAGCTATCTACATTAGATTTGCAACAAGAGATTCATCAAGCTTTAGAATCAAACCCAATGCTTGAACTCATTGAAAATGCTGATGAAGATGACCAAATTTCGCATGAAGATATCAACACTCCTTCTGTTGAAAAACTGGGATCTCAGGAGAATATAACTTCTCACGAAGGACAATCTAAAAATGAGGAAATCTCAAGTTGGGAGGAGCAGATACCTAGCGAGCTCTCAGTCGACAGTGACTGGAACGATGTTTATCCCGATACTTACCCATCCAAAACCTCTTACAATCTTGATTCGAGCGATTATGAATCTAGAAGTACAATGATAGAAACCCTACAAGACCACCTACTATGGCAATTAAATCTAACCCCCATGTCCGAGAAAGACCAATCAATTGCGCTTACAATTATAGATGCTATTGACCCAAACGGCGCGTTAACTACTGATATCGAATCTATTCATGCGGGCTTAGACACTGAACTCGAAACCGAGCCAGATGAAGTAATTGCCGTACTCCATAGAATTCAACAGTTTGACCCAGTAGGTGTGGGCTATCGAGACCTTACAGAATGTCTTTTAATCCAACTTAATCAATATGAAAATCCAAACCAAAGCAAGCACATTACCCAGGCAAAATACATTGTCAAAAACCATATAAATCTTCTTGGGAAAAAAGACTATGCTCAATTGATGCGAAAAACTAAGCTTGAAGAAAACGAATTAAAAGAAATAGTCACAATAATTGAAAGTCTTGACCCCCGGCCGGGAGCAAATATATCTCCGCCGTCAACTACTTATGTAGTGCCTGATGTAATTGTCACAAAACAACTCGGATCGGAAAAATGGAAGGTTGAGCTTAATCCAGATACCACACCAAAAATCCGAATAAATGATGATAATGCTTCATTGGTAAAAAAGCAGTCCTCTAGCGCAGATAAAGATTATCTTAGAAATAACTTACAAGAAGCTCGCTGGTTTATAAAAAGTCTTCAGAGCCGCAATGACACCCTACTAAAGGTGTCCTCTCGTATAGTAGAGCATCAAGAAGAATTTCTAGAACACGGAGACGAGGCGATGAAACCACTGGTTCTCCAAAATATCGCGGAATCTGTAAGCATGCATGAATCAACAATTTCTCGAGTAACTACGCAAAAGTATATGCATACACCTCGAGGCATCTATGAATTGAAATATTTCTTCTCTAGCCATGTATCAACGAAAGGTGGAGGTGAATGTTCATCTACCGCTATAAGAGCAATCATTAAGAAAATTATTGCATCTGAAAATACACGTAAGCCACTGAGTGATAGCAAGATTACTTCTCTTTTAGAAGAAAAAGGAATCAATGTGGCCCGCCGGACTATCGCCAAGTATCGAGAATCTCTCGCAATACCACCTTCAAATGAACGCAAACGATTGGTTGGATGAGTGTAGCAAGTTGCGCATCCGATGAATGCTTATTTAAAAATTTTTAGGGGTTGAAATAATGCAATTAGAAGAAATTCTTACGCCCGAACGCTGTTTTTGTAAAATAGAGGGATTTAGTAAAAAGCGGCTTTTAACGAAAGTTAGTTCATTACTTGGAGATCTATTCGAAAACCTTGATGAAACAGAAGTTTTTAACTCAATGATGGCTCGCGAATACTTAGGCAGCACAGGACTAGGCAACGGAATAGCAATACCACACTGCCGTGTTCCACAGTGTGAAACAATTATTGGATCACTTGTAACTTTAGTTAACCCTGTTGATTATGATGCTATTGATGATAATCCAGTAGATCTAGTGTTCGTATTAATCGTTCCCGAAGAAAAAAAAGATGAGCATATTAGAGCATTATCAGAACTAGCAAAGCTGTTTAATAACCCAGCTTTCTGCCAAAAATTAAGAGAAACACATAACAGTACGCGGCTTTACCAGGCTGCTACTAGCTTTTAATGGCCAAGAGCTAAATTGCAGAGAATCTAATAAGAATATTTTATCTTCAATTCTATTGACATAAGATAGGCAGGAATAAAAACACTATTTGATTATTATTCTATGAAAAAATCTTCTGCAAAGATAATTAACGAAACCGGACTGCATGCAAGAGCTGCTTCAAAATTGGTAGACATCGCTACAGAATATTCTTCAAGTATTAAAATTGGTCACGAAAAAATGGTGGATGGGAAAAGTATCCTTGCACTCATGATGCTAGCAGCAGTTAAGGGTACGGTTCTTAATATTGAAGTCGAAGGAATCGATGAAGAACAAGCAATGAACTCAATTCTTGATCTAATAGGTACCGGCTTTGGTGAGACAAAATAAGTAAAGCCAAGCTGACTATTGCTTTTTTTTAATAGTGAATAAGGTTAGACTCACTCGTCAAACTAAGCGCGAACTTTTCACAAAATACCTGGCGTTTCTAACCCATCATATTCGTAGTCAATCGCCATGTTATGAGAGGACTATTTAAACATGTCTTCGTTACAGAAATCGCAATCTAATAAAGAAAATATTTTGGTATTAAACCAAGCGATAGATAACGGCTCACTATCTCAAGCTCGACAAATACTAAAAACGCTTCCCACCGCTGGAGTTGCATATTTATTCGAATCCTCCCCCCCAAAAACACGAACCGTTCTATGGCAACTTATCGATAAAGATTTAGAAGGTGAAATAATTCAGTCGCTTAACGAAGATCTCCAAAATAATATATTAAGCGAATTAAATGCCAAACAAGTTACAGAAATTACAGAAGGCCTAGAAACCGATGATCTAGCAGATATATTGCAACAACTACCTCAAAAAATCACTACAGAAGTTCTTCAAGCAATGGATCAACAGGACCGCCAACGTCTTGAGTCCATCTTATCATATGACGAAGACACGGCTGGTGGCCTCATGAATACGGATACAATTACAGTAAGACGAAATCATACCGTTGAACTAGTATTGCGCTATTTAAGGCGCCATGAATCCCTTCCAGAAATGACTGACAATCTTCTCGTAGTTAATCGAGAAGACGAGTTATTAGGAATATTACCTCTACAAAAAGTGCTCGTTTCAGATCCAAGCACTTTTGTACTTGATGTAATGCGAAAAGATATTGAAGCTATCCCGGTGGAAATGGAAGTAAGTCAAGTAGCTCAACTATTCGAACAATATGATTGGGTTTCAGCTCCAGTAGTAGACGCAGAAAATAAACTCGTAGGGCGAATTACAATTGATGACGTTGTAGATGTAATTAGGGACACAGCAGAGCACTCTTTAATGAGTATGGCAGGACTGGATGAAGAAGACGACACCTTTGCACCTATACTAAAAACTGCAAAACGTCGAATGTTATGGCTCGGCGTAAACTTGATGACAGCAGTTTTAGCTTCTCTTGTTATTTACCTATTTCAAGATACGATAGACCGGGTAGTTTACCTGGCAGTTCTCATGCCTATAGTTGCAAATATGGGTGGAGTGGCAGGCACCCAAACACTCACATTAGTCATTCGAAGCATGGCATTGGGCCATATTAGCCCTTCAAATAGTCGCTGGTTACTTTTAAGAGAGCTCGGTGTCGCCATCATAAATGGAGTAATTTGGGCCTGTTTAGTAGCAGTTATCGTCTTCTTTTGGTACAAAGATTTACAACTCAGCTTCATCATCGCGTTAGCAATGATGATAAATCTAATTACTGCTGGGCTTACTGGAGCCTACCTTCCCCTTTTCTTAAAAAGAATAAGTATAGACCCGGCGCTCGCGGGTTCTGTGGCTTTAACTACCGTAACCGATTCTATTGGCTTCTTTGTATTTTTGGGCCTAGCACAAATTTTTTATCTGTAAATTAAAACATCTAAAACAATGAGCAAAGAATCTAAAACAACAGATATACCCAGCAAAACACAAAGAAAAAAAGAAGCGCTAGAATTACAAAATTTAGGCGTTAAGCTAACTTCGCTCAAACCCAACGAACTCGATATCCTTAAGTTAGATTTAAAACTAAGACATGCGATCAACGAATACCAAAAACTACCTAACGCTCACGGTGCGCGAAAAAGACAAATACAGTTTATTGGAAAAATCATGAGAGATTGTAATGGAGATAAAATTCGAAAAAACATCTCTTTGCTGAAATCAAATACTAAAAAAAAACAAGAGTATTCATCATTAGTTGAAAGCGTAGTTGCAAAAATTATAAATGAGGGAGACGCAGCCATTAACGAAATAATTGTGCTACATAGAAGCTTAGAACGTAAAAAATTACGCCGCCTTAAAAATAAAATATCAGAAATAAGCCCGAAAAATCAAAACAATGGTAGGGATAAACTGAAAGCCTATCTATCAAGCGCTCTCGAAAAAGACGAAGACTTATAATTCAAAACTAAATAAGTCATATTTGCTAATGCATATACAGCCAAAACCCCTGATTTTAGAGTGCTATACGCTTTCTTCATTAAATGATAAGATCCTGCAATGTACGTTTAATAGAAAAATTAGTTATTAGCTGACTCCTGAGACCAGCAACTTTAAAAGAGGTTTTAATGTCTGACAACAATGCTCAGTCCTATTGGAAATCAAATATAAAAATTGTACTAGCATTACTCTCAGTGTGGTTCTTCATATCATTCGGTTGTGGAATATTATTTGTAGATACACTAGACAATATCCGTTTTGGTGGATTTAAATTAGGCTTCTGGATTGCTCAGCAAGGGTCTATCTTCGTTTTCGTCGCACTTATATATATCTATATTTATTTTATGGACAAGCTTGATGCGAAATATAACCTAGAATCCACAAAATTAGAAAAAATCTCCGAAGAATATAGTTTAGAGGAAGATAAAAAATGAGCGTTCAAATTTGGACTTTCGTATTTATCTTCTTAACTTTTGGGTTGTATATTGGTATAGCAATAAAGTCTAGAGCAGGATCGACTAGTGAGTTTTATGTGGCAGGTAGCGGGGTTCCGCCTCTTGCAAATGGCATGGCGACAGCTGCCGATTGGATGTCCGCAGCATCATTCATCTCTATGGCAGGGCTCATTTCTTTTCTAGGTAGAGATGGTACTTTTTATTTAATGGGCTGGACCGGCGGTTATGTTCTCTTAGCATTGTTATTAGCTCCATACCTTAGAAAATTTGGAAAATTTACTGTCCCAGATTTTATCGGCGATCGTTATTATTCAAAAACTGCAAGGTTAATTGCAGTTTTTTGTGCCATAACTATCTCCTTCGTATATGTATGCGGCCAAATGCAAGGCGCCGGTATAGTATTTTCCAGATTTCTAGAAGTAGATATAACAACTGGTGTCGTTATTGGCATGGCTATCGTTTTTTTCTATGCAGTAATGGGCGGCATGAAGGGAATTACTTACACACAAGTTGCCCAATACTGCGTATTAATCTTTGCATTTATGGTGCCGGCTATCTTTATTTCGATACTTATGACTGGAGTCCCTATCCCTCAAATCGGATTTGGTTCTGAATTAACAGAAGGTTTTGGAGGAGGCTATCTACTCGACAAGCTAGATGGGATGAGTGAAGAGCTTGGTTTTGCAACCTACACCGAAGGTCAACGATCAACACAAGATGTTTTTTTTATCACGGCAGCTCTCATGTTTGGCACTGCTGGGCTCCCTCATGTAATTATACGATTTTTTACAGTCCCTAATGTTCGCGATGCACGCCGCTCCGCTGGATACGCCCTAATCTTTATCGCAATTTTATACACAACTGCGCCCGCAGTGGCCGCTTTTGCAAAAACCAATCTCATTAATACAGTTAACAACGTAGAGTACACTTCAGTTCCTGAATGGTTTACCAAATGGGAAGCAACCAATCTGATTAGCTTTAATGACAGAAATAATGACGGGCGTATTCAATATTTAGGTGACCCTGAAGCCAACGAACTAGAGGTAAATCGGGACATAATGGTACTAGCAAATCCTGAAATCGCTGGATTGCCTAACTGGGTTGTTGCTCTAGTTGCTGCTGGAGCTCTTGCAGCAGCACTATCCACTGCTGCAGGATTACTACTCGTAATATCCACTGCGGTAGCACACGACCTTATGAAAAGAAGTTTTTTGCCGGCCATCTCGGAGCGTCAAGAATTATTGTATGCGAGAATAGCAATCTTTATAGCAGTGATCATTGCAGGATACGTCGGTATCAACCCACCCGCTTATGTTGCTCAAGTCGTGGCCTATGCGTTCGGTTTAGCGGCCGCATCTTTTTTCCCAGCAATCGTTTTAGGAATATTTAATAAACGAATGAATAAGCAAGGCGCTATCACAGGTATGCTCGCCGGATTCTTATTCACCGCTAGCTATATTATATATTTTAAGACCTTAAACCCATCATTGGATAACGCTGACGGCTGGCTTTTAGGTATCTCTCCCGAGGGTATTGGCACTTTGGGCACAATTGTGAATATGGCTTCTTCCTATATAGTATCTAGGTTTACGCCAGAGCCACCCAGAGAAGTACAAGAGATTGTTGAAAATATTAGATTACCCGGCGAAGTTACTGAACGTTAATTTCAACGAAACTTTCTCATGCTAAGCAATTATCTGCTTTTGAGTTTAGCGAGTTTTATTTCTGAACTTATTTCTATCCCAATATTCGCTAATAGTTTGCTTCATTTCTTTATGCATAAATAAAATCCCTATAAGGTTAGGAACTGTCATTAACACAATAGTTATCAAGGAAATATTCCAAATGAGAGTCGTATCCGCTAAAGCAGCATAGAAAAATCCAACTACATATACCAAGCGATAGGGAAGGACTGACTGTGAACCAAATAAATAGGTCATAGCTCGATCTCCGTAGTAAGACCAAGCGATTACGGTGGAAAACGCAAAAAGTACTAGGCCTACCGACACAATATATTGACCATAATCTCCGAATAACCCACGTGTAAAAGCCTTTGTGGTTAAAGGCACAGAATGCAATAGCGAGTCTCCAGTAACGATGATACTGGTATCTGTCAACAAACCATTTTCAACCGAAACAGACCCTGTAATGAGCCCTTCTGAATTACTAAACAACATATTTTCTGCAAATGATCTTGCATGAATTAAAGTAAAATCGTTATTACCTGAAGGCTCTCCGTTCACTAAATTAATCGGGCCAGTAAAACTGTAGACTGTCGATTCATCGCCCGTAAGGTATGAAAATAACTGCTCAATATCCGATGTATCAGTTTCATCATAATCACCCGCAACAAAAGTCATATCTGCACGTTGAAATTCACTTTCGAATTTTTCCACCCAAACTCCGGAAGAAAGAATTACTAAACCAGTAATTGTGCAAACAATAATTGTATCGATAAAGGGTTCTAGTATCGAAACCATACCCTCATCCGTAGGCTCATCCGTTTTAGCTGAAGCGTGCGCAATTGGAGCCGACCCTTGTCCGGCCTCATTTGAATAGAGACCTCGATTTACTCCCCTGTCAAAAGCATAGGCAAAAGTTGCGCCTAAAAACCCCCCAGTTGCTGCTGATCCTGTGAATGCATCTGAAAAGATGGATAAAAAAGACGGTAAAATGTTATTCGCGTTCGGAATAATTACTGCGAAAGCACCGATCAAATAAATCACTGCCATTGTTGGCACAATAGCGGCAGCCACTTTTGCTATTCTTGTTATTCCTCCGATTATTACCAAAGCCAATAATACCGAAAGTATACTCGCAGTAATTATTGGATCTAAGTTAAAAGTTGCCTGAAGACCAGTCGCAATACCATTGATCTGCGGCATGTTACCGGTACCAAAGGAACTCAAGACTGTAGCAAGCGCAAAGATCACTGCTAGCCATTTGGCATTTAAACCCTTTTCCATGTAGTACATTGGGCCACCGGAAATCGTTCCATCCGATAACTCGCTTCTATATTTATGCGATAGAGTTACTTCGACGAACTTGCTAGTCATACCAAAAAAAGCAGTCATCCACATCCAAAAAAGTGCAGCTGGGCCACCCAAGTGCAATGCAAGAGCTACTCCGCCGATATTGCCTGTACCTATCGTCCCGGAGAGAGCAGTAGAAAGGGCTTGAAAATGCGTGGTCTCTCCTTTAGCGCCTTCTTTGTCAAATTTACCTGTAGTTACATTAATAGCATGCTTAAAATACCGAATTTGAGGAAACCCAAGATAAAGCGTAAAAAATACGCCGGTAAATAGCAAAAGTGTTGGAAACCAGATCGCGGATCCTAAAAATTGATCTAGAAAAATTATAAAATCATTCGCTGCATCCAAAATCGTTTCTCCATTTGAGTTATTGCTCTTTTCTAAACGGTACTTCTCAAAAAATCAATTATGACCACCGCTAAAATAGACCTGTATTCAGCCTAGTCATCTTCTATCGTAATCGTTGGACTCTCAGTTTTTTCTGCCACCTGATTTAATTTCTCATCTACTTTTATAGCCAATTCCTTATAGGCCTCAGAGACCAAATGCATTGGATCTGATGCTACCACAGGTAAGCCTTTATCTGTTTGCTCGCGAATAATTAAGTCTAAAGGCAAGCGAGCTATGACTTCCACTCCATATTCAGCAGCCAGTCTATCGCCTCCACCGGAACCAAAGATATCCTCCTCATGACCACAATTTGTACAGACATGCGTGCTCATATTTTCAACTATACCTAATATAGGAACATCTACTTTGTTAAACATTTCGATTCCTTTCCTGGCATCCAATAATGCCACATCCTGAGGAGTCGTAATAATTACAGCGCCATTAACTTTGGCAGACTGAGTAAGGCTCAGCTGGATATCCCCAGTCCCTGGTGGCATATCCACTATCAGATAATCCAAATCATTCCAGTCTGTATCGTTCAAAATCTGATTGAATGCTGAAATAATCATAGGGGCTCGCCACACCATAGCGGTCTTTTCATCGACGAGTAATCCCATAGAATTAAACTTAATTCCATGAGACTTAATCGGAATCATATATTTACCACCGCGGATTTCTGGGCGGGCCCCTAGCGTCGCACCCATCATCATAGGGATGCTAGGACCGTAAATATCAGCATCTAGAAGACCAACCTTCTTATTCATTCCGGAAAGAGCGAGAGACAAATTAACAGCTGTTGTTGACTTACCAACCCCTCCTTTCCCCGAAGCAATGCAAACTAAATTTTTAAACATAATTCACTGACCTAAAATATTATGAATTGATATGTCAATAACAAATAATTTTACTAAATATTCAAGCTTAATTATCTTGCATCCATGTATAAAAGCAAATAGTCGTGACACAAGGACCTTAACACCGGTAGAATCGAGCCGTGAAATCTGATCAGAAAAGCAATGCTTTTTTTAGAAAAATTCGACTCCTGAGTATAGTCCTGCTTCTAGCTCCCAAGACTTATCCTGCCCAAATCACCGAAGACGGGGATATAAAATTTGCATTTTATTCCTCTGCCTGGAGTGCAGATTCAAACGATGGAATGAGATTAATACTCTTTAATAGTACCAACAATGAATTAATACTTAACTCAATCACTTTCTTGAAAGAACAACAAGAATCAGAATTCGTTGAAGTCGGAATAAATACTAAAATACCCCCCCTCGGTTATGCGGAGGAAGAATTCGAATATATAGATTTATTACAAGGTAACGGGTGCATTACTAGAACTTTAGCTGAGAACTGGAAGCTTGTCGAAGTATCAAACTACACACTTAACCCATCTGTCAGGAATCTTATCATTGAAGACACCGAATCATTTAGAATTTACCAATGCTCAGAATATGTTAAGACTAAATGGAAAAATACAAACTCTAACGAAGAAATAGAATCAGTGGAATGGGTGCTTTTCCATTTTGAGATCCACTGAACAATCTCTTACCTTAATGATAAGAGCCCAACTAGGCCCTTTTCATTCTTCTCATTAGTTAAAGCAATATCCCGCCATATTGAACAAAGAATGGCGCGAATACTAAACTTAAAATTGCAGATAACTTAATTAGAATATTAAGCGAAGGGCCGGACGTATCTTTCAATGGATCGCCAACAGTATCTCCAACCACTGCTGCTTTATGTTCCTCTGAACCCTTACCACCCAGATTGCCAGCTTCAATATATTTCTTCGCATTATCCCAAGCACCCCCACTATTTGAAGAGGCTATTGCTAATACACCACCTGCAACGAGGGACCCTGCGAGAATGCCGGCTACGGCCTCAAAAAAAAACAAAAACCCAACTATTAGTGGAGTTCCCATAATAAGTACTCCCGGGGCAATCATTTCACGCAGTGCTGCCTGTGTCGATATGGCTACACACTGTGCGTAGTCGGGTTCTCCTGTCCCTTCCATTATCCCAGGGATCTCTTTAAATTGACGGCGTACCTCTTCAATCATATCGAACGCTGCCTTACCTACCGATTTCATAGTCATAGCCGTAAATAGAAAAGGCAGCACCGCACCGATGAACAAACTAGTGTATACGAGCGGATCCAATAAACTCATAGAAATAGGTTCACCCTTTAGAGCAGATGCCGCAGTAATGAATGCAGCAAACAATGCTAACGAAGTCAAAATTGCAGCGCCTATAGCAAAGCCCTTACCAATGGCGGCGGTAGTATTTCCGGCCGAGTCAAGTATATCCGTACGACGCCGAACCTCTTTCTCCAAACCTACCATCTCCGCAATCCCACCCGCATTATCCGCAACTGGACCATAAGCATCTATCATAAGAGCAATCACGAGCGTGCCAAGCATACCGAGCGAAGCAATGGCAACTCCATACATACCAGCAAGCCCCCAAGACGCAAAAATACTAACAGCGATTGCTAAATAAGGTAGGACAGTTGATTTATATCCAAGAGCCAAGCCATAAATAATATTCGTAGCAACACCTGTCTCACAGGATCTAGCTAGCTCTTTAACCGGGTCATAATTCTCCGAAGTATAATAACCAGTTAACAACCCAACCGCTAATCCCGCAATTAAGCCAGAGAGGAAACACCAGTAAACACCCAAACTAGTATATTGCTCTCCATTGAGCTCAAAGAACTCTGGTATTAAAGCTGCGGTGAAGAAAAACATAACAACAGCCATTAGCGCACTAGAAATAATTAATAACTTCATTAGTGCAGGAGCAACATCTTCTTCGGTCTTAACACCGACAACCAATTTAGTAATCAAACTAATTGGGATCCCAACTGCACTAATTAAAATAGGATAAAGCAAGGCATTAGGATCCGCCGCGAATACAACAGCACTAATCACCATTGCTGCGCAGGTACTTTCTGCGCAAGAACCAAACAAATCTGCACCCATTCCAGCTACATCGCCAACATTATCCCCCACATTATCAGCGATCACTGCCGGATTTCGAGGATCATCTTCTGGTATTCCCTGCTCAACCTTCCCTACCAGATCTGCACCCACATCTGCCGCCTTAGTAAAAATACCTCCACCAACTCGAGCAAATAGCGCAATAGTAGAACCGCCAAGGCCAAACCCTGCAATTACTTCCATCAAAATATGATTATTCTCCTGACCCAAGTCCGCTAACAAAAAGCTCATAATCACATATACGAATACTAAGCCGAGGGTTGCAAGACCTACCAAAGCAAAACCCATTACCGCTCCGGAATTAATAGCAACATCAAAAGCATCCGAGATATCTTTTTTGGCAGAAACTGTAGTTCTCGCATTACCCTGAGTAGCCACCTTCATACCAATGTAACCCGAAGCTATTGAGATTGCGCCACCGAGAAGAAACGCTAATGCAGTATAAATACCTTCCCGTATATCAGGAGTATGAGAATCATCTATTAAAACGGCGATGATCGCCGCGAAAACAACCATGAAAATCGTAAGGAATTTATATTCTTGTTTAAGAAAAGCCATCGCTCCATCTGCAATCGCTCCATGAATGAACTTAAGTCTAGTTCCATCCTTCTCATCTAGTCCCATATCCAAAGGTATGCTAGTTACCTTCTTCATATAATAGAAAGCAATGGCTAAGCCCAATAATGACAATACTGTTGTAACCGTAATTGTGAACGACATCTACGCGCGTCTCCTCAGGTGGTAAGTTGATTTCAACGCCGCGCACTTTACCATAAGAGGCACTACAAACAAAGCGCGCTAAGTGGCTTGAACGCCACTATTCTTGTGCCTATAAAGCTGGTAATAACAATGCATAATTAGAGCTCTAATTAACTTTCGTCTAGAACTGTAATTTACCTACACGAATATAATGTTTGGGGAATTTTACGTTTTTCTATTTACTAACTAGGCTACGTATCACTGGGATCTAGCTTGCTGAGCTAAATTCTCCATGCGAGCTTCTAATTCAGCGATCAATTCCTTTGCTAGAGGTTCGACTGTATTACCAAGACCATCACTACGTTCATATTTAGTTTGCTCTACCCTGAGCGCAGCTAGTAGTTCTTCTGCCGCAAGGATAGCGTCTTGTAAAAGAGCGGCACTTGCGCCATTTCGAACAAGGTCAGATTGAATAGCAGATATCTGTAACTCTAGTTGTGCGATACGCTCCAATTTTACTTGCCTATCAGCAAGCGCTATAGAGTGCTCTTGCTCTAGTTCTTCACGCCTCCTCCTATTAGCCTCAGCTAACTCCCTTGCTGCGACTTCCTGCTCTTGCCTTCTTTCTTCAACTATACGCTCCCTTTCAGCTATTTGAGCCTCACGCCTTCTTTCTTCTAATGCTATACGCTCTATTTCTGCAGTTTGAACCTGACGCCTGCGCTCTTCCTCTATTTGTACAGCTTCCTGCTCCGCAGCCATTCGCCGAACTTCCTGCGCTTCAATTTCTGTTTGTCGAGTAATTTGCGAGCTGCAACCGACGAATACTAAGAATATGAGGAGCAGCAAACCTCTTATATTTGAAGAAGATAGAAACACCAAAACAGAAGCATTTATTTGCACGAAACTCATAACCCTTTCCTTATTAGAAGTTATGTATCTAGTAAGTCCTAAAAATAAGATTTTAACGCCAAGCCACTGATTAATAAATTTTTTTATGCATATATCAAGAATTATTTTAACTACCGACGCTTTAAATAGCGAAAAATTGTTAAATTGCACGTAAAATCAAAGGCTGATGGGTTATTTAATTTGTCTTACATGAAATCTCTCAAACGTATTATTCGAGAGTCGAATTTAATGGGTTAACGTAATTGAATCGATTTCTGCCCAAAATCCTGCAATATTTTGCACGCGCTCTCGTTATTCTAGTGCTCAGTATTCCAGTAATTTTGTTACTACTGCCAATTCAAACTAGCTCATCAATTGCTCCCGGCGGATCATTGACCCCCACTGAAATAACCCAAGCTGAACAATTGATTTTAGATATGGCACCCCAGTCTCCTAGACTTCCCAGCATGCAGGAAATTACTATTAATATATCTGAAATCAATATTCTTACTCGCTATTTATTGGAACTAACTAATTTTTCAACTGACTGGGATATCCGATTTTCTCAGAGGGAAAACGTCATAAATGCTTCCTCTAGCTGGCAATTAGTATCAGGATGGATGCCGATTTACCTGAACTTAAGAGGAGAATTCAAAATCCAGGACAATAAATTTAGTTTGGAAGGAATCCAAGTGGGAGGATTATACCTGCCTAAACGCCTGGCCAATCTATTTTGGGAGGCCATGCAAAATAATCTTACTAAACCAAACATTGTATTTACAGAAATCACAAAGATAATCACAAATATACGTTCAATTAACGTAGAAGAGACGGAAATTAGTGCTCAAGTCATTTGGGACCCTGTCTTAGTTGGGACGATAAGTGATAAAGCTCAACAGTTTTTAATTTCTCCTGAAGACCGAGAACGTATCGTTAATTACTACCTCTCCATTAATGAGATAATAACGGTAATACCCACAGATACGCGAGCAATATCACTAAACGCATTACTGAATCCTCTATTTGAATCCGCTCGTAAAAAGTCAGAGCAAAATGAGAATCCCATTGCTGAGAATCGAACTCTTTTTCAAACGCTAGCGATTTATGTAAACAACGAAAATATAGAAAATTTAGTCGGGGAAGATCTTGCCAAAGACTTACCCCATCCTAAATTTATAGAAGTACGGTTATTGAGAAGGCAGGATCTTGCCCAACACCTAATTTCAATGGCAGCTATTACAGCATCCATAGGCTCCGACCTAGCCCAACTAGTTTCGACTACAAAAGAGGCTTATGACGCGAGGTATAGATCTGGCTTTAGCTTCTCGGACTTAACCGCGAATAATGTTGGCGTGGCTATGGGTAGTATAGCTACGGAAAGCATAGCTTCGGCTATAGAAATGCAGCACCGCCTTGCAAATGTCCAATCTGAATCAGATTATATGCCTTTAATAGGGAATAATAGAGATGGCATCACCGAGCCAGATTTTACTAGTATTTATAACGACCGCTCGAGCTTGGAATACCAAAAGCGTCTAACCGAAATCCAAGAAATGATCAAATCTAGACCTCTATTTCAAGATTTATAATCAAGTAGCCTCAATATTTCCAGGACTAATAATGCCCAGGCTTACAAAAACCGAGATCAACCATTTAAAGATTACCCTCGAACGCTTAAAAGAAGAGTTAAAAGAACAAGTAAGCCAAAGTGAAAGCTCCACTAAAATAGTAACCTTAGATCAAACATTAATTGGCCGTCTTTCAAGAGTAGATGCTATGCAGCAACAAAATATGGCTATATCTACTCGCCAAAAAAAGGCATTCAGGTTGAGAAAAATTCAAATTGCACTGGAATCAATACGAATGGAAAACTACGGATATTGCGACAAATGTGACGATGCGATCGGATATGCAAGATTGAATGTCCAACCAGAAGCTAATTTATGTATTAACTGCCAAGACAAGGCAGACCAATAGTCGAAAACGAGATATAATCCTCCTCTATAGCTCAAATGTGCAAAAGTCTGCTAACTGAAGCATATAGTTGTCTTCTTTTAAACCTACCGGATATTGTAAGAGCCCCCATGAAGAAAAAAGGCTTTAACACAACCAACTTACATTCAGACCGAAAGGATAGCCCAGAACATGGCGTCCTTCACAAGCCTGTGCATACATCTGTCGCTTACGGCTATGAAGATGCGCGTCATCTTGCAGAAGTTTTTCAAGGAAAACGCGAAGGGTATAATTATGGCCGACAATTAAATCCTACAGTAACAGCGTTACAAAAACGCATTTCCAAAATGGAAAATAGCCTAGCGAGCGTTGCGTTTAGTACCGGCATGGGCGCTATTTCGTCGACTCTCTTATCTTTATTGCGAAGCGGAGATCATATTGTTTCTTCATCTTTTCTATTTGGCAACACGAATAGTTTATTTAACACCTTGCAACGACTAGGAATTGAAGTGTCATTTGTAGACGCTACCGACGTCTGTAATGTTGAAGACGCAATAAAGGAAAATACTAAACTCATTTTTGTTGAGACAATTGCAAATCCAGTAACACAAGTTGCAGACTTGCAAAAAATCGGACAGCTTTGCAAATTAAAAGGCCTTGTTTATATGGTCGACAATACCATGACATCGCCTCATTTATTTCAGCCGAGAAACGTTAATGCCAGCTTAATAGTTAATTCTTTGACAAAATATATTGGTGTTCACGGAAATGCATTAGGAGTGGTCGTTACTGATTCAGGGTTATACGATTGGTCGACTTTTAAGAATATTCTTGAAATTTATCGCTCTGAAGATCCGAAATTCTGGGGTATTACGCAGATAAAGAAAAAAGGGCTAAGAGATTTGGGCGCAACTCTTGGTCCAGAAGCCGCACACCACCTTGCTGTAGGTTCTGAAACTTTACAATTAAGAATGGATAAAGCTAGCGCCAATGCCTTAGCTTTAGCAAAGTTCTGCGACAACCATCCTAAAGTCCAGAACACATACTATCCTGGACTTGCAAAGCATCCGGAGCACGGACGAGCAAGCCAATTATTCAAAGCCTATGGTGCGATTTTTAGCATTGATCTAATTGATTCATTAGATTGCTTTGACGTATTAAATCGGATGGAATGTGTGATCTCTTCAAGTAATTTAGGGGATACGCGTACCCTTGGTATTCCTGTGGCACATACTATCTACTTTGAAATGGGTGCCAAACGTCGAAACTCGATGGGCATTTCAGACTCGATGATTCGTTTCAGTATAGGAATAGAAGAAACCGAAGATTTGATCGCTGACTTTGAACAATCTTTATCACAATGATTAGCTTAATCTCAATAGATGAAATAGATGAAGGTAATTCTAAAGGCATAGACTACGAGAATGCTTATTTATTTGTGATAAAAAAGAATAACCAAATACATTTATATTGGAATCGTTGCCCTCATCTAGGAACACCACTTGAATGGCAAGAAGATAATTTTTTAGACGAAGATAGAGAGTTAATAAAATGTTCTACGCATGGAGCCTTATTTAATATCGACGATGGCTTATGCCTAATAGGTCCATGCAAAGGTAAAAATTTACAAAAAATACCGTTTATTATAGATAATGGAATCTTATCGGTTGAAGAAGAATACTTAACACCTCCAACACGATATTAGACTAATACAGTCAACTCTTTTTCTAGATTAATAGTCGATAACTTTGTATCGATAGCGGCTCTATAAGCAATAATCTCTACGCCAACTTCCAATGCTTTTTTCATTAATTGCGCATAAACCAAGTCGATTTTTTCAGCCGGACTAACAGTTTCTATCCCTGTGTGCTGCACACAAAAAAATAAAATTGCTCTTGCTCCAGCCTTTTTCATAGCCATCAACTCTTTCATATGCTTTTGTCCACGAATAGTTATTGCATCTGGAAACAACCCCAAAGCTCCTGACACACCGAGACTGATATTCTTTACCTCTATAAAGCAATCCTTACCAAATTCATCTTTGAGCAAAATATCGATCCGACTGTTCTCATTACCGTAGGAAACCTCTGTCCTTAATTCTGAAAATTTAGAAATTTGGCGCACTACGCCATCCTGAATTGCTTCCACAACAAGTTTATTCGCTAGCCCAGTGTTTATGCCAACTACCTCAGAATTATTTACCTCAATAAACTGCCAGGTGCCAGGGTACTTTCGTGTTTTCTTATTTACAACGGTATACCAAACCCTACTTCCCGGAGTCTGACAATTCTTCATGGAGCCCGTATTCGGGCAATGAATTGTAATTATTTCTCCACTGGCGAGCTTAATATCGGCAAGAAAACGTTTGTATCGCTTAACTAAAGTGGCACTTTCCAAATTACCTTCAAGCTGCATAAGACAAATTTTTCGATCGACTAAGATAGTGCGGTTTTTAGTCTTTCTACCCCGAGCTCAAGGTCTTCCATACTCGTAGTAAAAGCAAATCGCACAAATTGTTCCGCTTTATATTCCCCAAAATCAGTCCCTGGAGTTATTGCTACGTTATATTTATTTAAGAGATCTCTACAAAATATTTCAGAATTTTTAGAGAAATTCGATATATCGGCATAAATATAAAACGCACCCTGAATATTATCGGGCGTATAAAACCCGAGAGCTTTTAACTCTTCAACTAGAAAATTTTTACGCCGATCGAACTCTAACCTTCTTTGCTCAAAGATTTCTTCTGCTTCTTCGCTAAAGGATGCTAGTGCTGCATATTGAGCGATTGTAGGCGCCGATATAAACAAGTTTTGTGCCAAAATATTAGCCATTTCTATGTAATTTTCGGGAACGATTATCCAACCTAGTCGCCACCCTGTCATGCCAAAATATTTAGAGAAGCTATTTACCACGAAAGCATTTTCGTCAACCTCTAATACCGAAGGCAAATCGTCAACATATTTCAAGCCATGGTAAATCTCATCTACTAATAAGTGCAACCTTTCCTCTCTCGCCCATTCCGAAATTTCATTAAGATGACTTTTCTCCAGAATGGTACCGGTCGGATTACTTGGGGAGGCCAGCCATATACCAGTTGTATTTTTTTTCCTATAACGTTTCATTTGCCCAACATTTGGTTGAAAATTTTGCTCCAAGCCAACCGGAATTAATTGCGGCTCAGCGGAAAACATGTGAATGAAATTTCTTACACAAGGATAAGCAGGATCACTCGTTAAAATACCATCATTGGGCGATACCAGCATATTAGCAAGTAATGTTAGTCCCCCACTCGCTCCAGGAGTAATAAGTATTCGCGATGGATCCACTTCAATTTTATGGTGTTTTGAATAGTGATAAGAGATCTTTTCCCTCAATTCAAAGATACCTGGGGCAACGGTATAATGAGTTTTACCCTTATCTAATGCCATTTTTGCGGCATTTACGATTGGTGACGCAGTTGTAAAGTCCGGCTCCCCTACTTCCATGTGCACAATTTTTTTTCCAGCGGCCTCAAGCTCAGATGCTCGATCCATGACCGTCATAACACGGAAAGGATTTACTTGGCTAACGCTCCTTGAAAGGCGTAATTCTTGTTTTGACATAGTTCGACACTTTTATATTGATGAGTCTATATAATTCGCCATTATAGATGATGCTTTTTCGGGAGCGGTAGACTTAATATTGCATTAATCCATATCATTTCTTAACCAGAAATCGATCTCAACTTTTTTATAGCATCAAGATTAAGAATCTGTTAGGTTACCCAGCTTTTAGAAAATCGTAGATAATTGAGTACAAAAGTTTAGCTTTTTAGCTTGGTTATTAAGGTTATAAAACAATTTAGACACCATGGGCCGTTAAGCTTACTAAAACTCAGGTATACTTCCTTCGGGTCATGGTAACAACAAATAGGCACCGGCGATTATGTCCAAGTCAACTAACTCTGATTCTCAGCCAGTTTTAAAGAATTTCAAGCCCTATAAACCTAAAAAGGGCGAAGAGTATATGAACGAAAAACAACAAGGCCATTTTAAAAAGATATTACTAGATTGGCGCGAACAACTTATGCAAGAAGTAGATAGAACGGTGCACCACATGCAAGATGATGCCGCCAACTATCCTGACCCAGCAGATCGCGCTACTCAGGAAGAAGAATTCAGCCTAGAACTAAGAACCCGGGATCGTGAGCGCAAATTAATCAAAAAAATAGATAGTACTATCGAGTCACTAGCTCAAAATGACTACGGTTTCTGCGAATCTTGTGGCATAGATATTGGTATCCGTCGGCTAGAAGCTCGGCCAACAGCCGATAAATGCATAGATTGTAAAACGCTTGATGAAATTAAAGAAAAACAACTCGGTAGCTAAAAAAAGCAAAGGATTATTGCATATAAAAGCCAGTTTTCTAATTCTGGGTTCATTTCTTTTACCAACTTATTGAAAATAACATCACTTACAAAATATTGGCTGTGAATGTTCAATCAAATCAGACCCAAGCTAATTATATTGGACGATTTGCACCGTCTCCAACTGGCCCCCTGCATCTTGGCTCATTAATCGCTGCTGTAGCTAGCTATGTTGATGCCAAATCGAAAAATGGAATTTGGGTTTTACGTATGGAAGATTTAGACCCGCCAAGAGAACCTCCTGGCACTGCGGATCTCATACTAGACCAATTATATGCTTTAGGTATTCAATGGGATGGGGAAGTCCTGTATCAAAGTTCTCGGATAAATGCATATCGCGAAATCTTGAAGCAATTATCGAAAGAAGAGCTCTGTTATCCATGTGGTTGCACGAGATTACAGATTAAGGCCATGGGATCCGTATATAATGGCTCATGTAGAAACCACACAGTTTCTCTTCACAAAAAGTTCGCAATACGCGTTAAAACATTTAATAACTTAATTGGGTTTAACGATAAAATTCAAGGACATCACCAACAAAACGTAAGAAAAGAAGTTGGCGATTTCATAGTTATGCGAAAAGATAGCTTGTTCGCGTACCAATTAGCGGTAGTCGCAGACGACAGTTACCAAAAAATTACCGATGTTATACGCGGGTACGATTTGATTGATTCAACTCCTCGCCAAATTCATCTTCAAAAAGTTCTTGGTTTTAAAACACCAAAATATGCACACATCCCGATTATTTTAAACGACAAAGGCCATAAATTGAGCAAGCAAAATTTTGCGACTCCAATAGAGCCAACAGATGGAAATAAACTTATATTTCAATCACTTAAATATCTCGGCCAAAATCCGCCTTCATCAATAGAGAGAGCTTCTACCGATGAGCAGCTTCAATGGGCAATCTCTAATTGGGATATACATGCCATACCTAAGTTAGCTAATATCAGAGAAAATCCGAAGAGAATGTGATGATTTTGTGTTAATTTGTAATCATCTTATATTTAAACAAAATAGTTTTTCTAAGAATATATATGATAGCGACGAAAGATATCCTTGTAGTTGAAGCCGATGAAGTCACTCGGAATGCTTTGAAATTACTTCTTGCGCAGTACAAATATAGTGTTAATGAAGCTCGTTCTATCAAAGAATCTTTAGAAAAATATGACGTTGATAGCTTTGATGTCATTGTTAGTGATTTAAATCTACCTGATGGTCTAGGAACTGACTTAATTAAAATCACAAATACACCCGTCCTAATAATGACTAGATACTCCAGCATTCGCTCCGCAATCGACACCATAAAGATGGGGGCAGCTGACTATATTGCGAAGCCATTTGACAATAATGAAATTATAGAGGCTGTCGTCAGATTAATTTCAGAAAAAGAAAATAAAAAGGGTTCGTTCAATAGAAACGAAGATCAAGAACCTCCGGTTCAAGGAATGGTAGGACGCTGTCCTCAAATGATGGAATTGTTTCGTCGTATAAGAAAGGTTGCGCAAACAAGTTCTACTGCCTTAGTAAATGGAGAATCCGGAACTGGTAAAGAATTAGTCGCGAAAGCAATCCATGATCTCAGTACACGTAAAAAGCAAGAAATGATTTCAGTAAATTGTGCTGCCATTCCAGAAAATTTGATCGAATCAGAATTATTCGGTCACGAGAAAGGGGCTTTCACTGGCGCGACAGCGACCCGAACTGGACTAGTTGAAGCAGCACATGGTAGTACTTTATTCCTAGATGAGATTGGCGAGCTTCCGCTTGAAGCCCAGGCGAGATTGCTGAGAGTGCTGCAAGAAAATGAAATTCGAAAGGTTGGCTCGGTCCAATCTACTAAGGTGGATGTGCGATTGGTTGCGGCTACACACAGAGATTTAAAGCAGCTTGTTATTGATGGGGATTTTAGGGAAGACCTATACTACCGGATCAATGTTATGACTCTGTTAATCCCTCCCCTAAGAGATAGAGGCAATGACATCTTAGAATTAGCAGAGATAAAGCTTAAAAGAACTTGTAGTCGATTAGAGGCACCTACGCTGAATTTTAGCGAAGGAGCGAATACAGCAATAATCAGTTACAGTTGGCCAGGCAACGTTAGAGAATTGGAGAATGCTATTGAGCGTGCCGTGGTATTGGTAGAAGGAAGTGAAATTGGTGAAGAATTACTTGCCATAGAGGCGGAATCAACGATCGAAGTAAGAGAAAGCAGCTCAGAAACAACAAGCCTAAATGAAAATTATAATGAAGGGCTATCCCTCCAAGAATACTTCCAAAGATTTGTTTTGGAGCACCAGGGCTTCTTAAATGAAACTCAGCTTGCTGAAAAATTAGGTATTTCTCGAAAATGCCTTTGGGAAAGACGCCAAAAGTTTGGAATTCCACGCAAGAAAAAAGAATCAGCCTGACCCACATCCAGACTCGCATTGATGACATGAAGCGAAGAAAAGCGCTAAAGCATAGTCAAAAGTGTTTGCCTTAAACTTTATTAATACTTTTAAATATTTCTGTTACCGCTACATATATACACATTATTATCGGGTATAAATGTAACATATATATCAATAAAAGAATTGTTTACTAATTTCTTAAAACCTATGTTGCTGTTTTTATTGCTATTAATTAGTTGGCATGGTAAGTGCATTCTTTATCTATGAAAATAACAACAAACAATAATAAGAACCTATATAATAATAAAAGTAGCACTACCTATTTCTAATACTAAGGTTAGTGCGTAAACAATAACAATGGTGGGTTTAAAGCCAAGGTCTGTAACTTGCTTGCCTAACTGATAATTACCATCATAAGACCATAAGATGCTGTATTTAGCATCCACATAAGTGTTAATAACAAGAATGATAGAGATATTTCAGATGGGGTGATTTTCACCCCTTTTTTATTATTTTAATTTCAAAATTTAAAGCATTTATATCCCCCCTGAAGTCAATAGTTCTATTTTCCTCAAGGCGTTGTATCATACCTACTCCTTGGAGCTTCAAAGTAAGCTAACCAAATCGAGCTTCAATCAAAAATAGTAATAATTTTACCCACCATATTTAATGAATTTCGAATCAGAATTAGTTGGCACAGAAAAAGCGGATGTTATAAACCGTGATAGACATTCTGTGTCGCGCAAAGATATAGCGCCTAATGCTCTAAAAGTACTTTATAGGCTTATGAATGCCGGTTTTCATGCATATATAGTCGGAGGTGGTGTACGCGATTTGTTGTTGGGCCGCAAACCTAAAGATTTTGATATCGCCACAAATGCCACCCCTGAGGACATAAAAAACCTATTCAGAAATGCACGCGTTATCGGAAGACGTTTTAAGATAGTCCATATCAAATTTGGAAGAGAAATTATAGAGGTAACAACTTTTCGAGCAAATCACGCTCGCAAACATCAAGTATTAGATGGATCAACCAGGAAACAAATCAAAGGATTAGACTCAGCGCATTCGGAATCAGGGATGATTCTTCGCGATAATGTCTATGGAAATATCGACGAAGATGCTATGCGTCGTGATTTTACCGTTAATGCGCTTTACTACACCACCAATGGTTTTAGAGTGCTAGATTTTTGCTCTGGACTGAAAGATATAGAGTCAAGACAAATCCGAATGATCGGCAACCCCGCAGAAAGATATAAAGAAGACCCCGTTCGAATGCTGCGCGCTATTCGTTTATCTGCAAAATTGGGGTTCTCCATAGAACGAGAGACAGAAAAACCCATAGATGAACTATCTTATCTTTTAGATTCAATTTCTTCGGCTCGACTTTTTGATGAAACTTTAAAATTAATGACCGGAGGCCACGCTAGTAAAACATTTAAATTACTCCAAAAATTTCAGCTCGGAAGTTATTTGTTTGCACCGACACTTGAAGCATTAAAGGAGTCCGATACTAGTGCTGCAAATCTTGTGGACCTAGCATTAAAGAATACGGATGAGCGCTTGGCAAACGGAAAATCTGTCACTCCGGCATTCTTGTTTGCCTCATTACTGTGGCCTGTGCTTAAACTAACTATAGCGAAAAGTAAAAATTTAGGGCTCCCTCCTCGAACATCGTTCCAGCAAGCAGCAAAATTAGCTCTTAAGGAACAACTAGATTACACAGCTATTCCTAAACGATTTACTATAGCAGCTCAAGAAATCTGGGAATTACAAGATAGATTAAGAATTCGTACTAAACGAAATATAGAAAAAATATTCAACCATTCTCGGTTTCGAGCAGCTTATGATTTTCTGTTACTACGAGAACAATCTGGTGAAGAACTACAAGATCTAGGCCAATGGTGGACGGATTTCCAAATTGGTGATAAAAATAAAAGATCGGAGCTGATAGCCATGGTGACTAAATCACAAAAACATCGTAAAAAGCGAAGTAAAGACATACCTAGCAAAGGTATTTGAGGTTGACTCTCTCTGAAAAATTTAATCAAGATATACCTCGTTATATCGCTATTGAAGGTCCAATAGGCGTAGGTAAAACGAGCCTGACGAAAAGACTCGCGAAGTCATTTAATTATGAACTGTTGTTAGAAAGGGGTGACGAAAATCCTTTCCTCGAACGTTTCTATCAAAATCCCAAACAACATGCGTTATCGACGCAACTCTTTTTTTTATTTCAAAGAGCACAGCAAATCCACCAATTAAAACAAGATGATATGTTCCAACCAGTGCGGATTGCTGATTTTCTAATAGAAAAGGATCAGCTTTTTGCACAACAGACTCTAGATCCTGATGAATACACTTTATACCTAAACATCTACAACCATTTAACTATAAATGCGCCAGCACCAAACCTTGTTATCTATTTGCAAGCGCCCACTAAAGTACTTTTAAATAGAATACAAAAGAGAGGTATTTTGTCAGAACAGTTCATTGAACTTGGTTATTTGGAGAATTTAAACCATGCTTATACTGAATTCTTTCATTACTATGATAAATCTCCACTACTTATTATTAACAACACAGAAATCGACTTGATTAATAATGAAAAGGACTATAACCAATTAGTTGATTATATTGTTTCTCACCCCACTGGCACTAACTATTTCAATCCCGGATAACCTCTCTAATCGAAAAAAATTTTAGAATACTTTACCTAAAGTAATTCGTAATAGATTAGATATCTTTCCGCAAGATTTTCGATTAGACTTCGACCCAAATGAGCAGCCAAAAAATATCCTCTGGAATTACCTTAGCTACGTTAAAGAATATCAAAGAACGTGGAGATAAATTTGCATGCTTAACTGCCTATGATGCGTGTTTTGCATCGATATTAAATAAGGCTGGAGTAGATGTGATTCTCATAGGTGATTCTTTAGGAATGGTTCTACAAGGTCATGACAGCACTCTTCCTGTTACTATGAATGACATGATTTACCATACGCAGTGTGTAAAAAGAGGTAACAAAAGCTCTTTACTAATGGCTGACCTGCCATTTATGAGCTATGCCTCAGAAACACAAACCTTAGAGAACGCTGCAGCTTTAATGCGCGCGGGCGCTAATATTGTGAAGCTTGAGGGCGGGGCATGGATTGCTAACACTACAAAACTCTTAATGGAAAGAGGCATACCTATTTGCGCACATATGGGTCTGACCCCACAAAGTGTTAATCGTATAGGTGGTTTTCATGTGCAAGGAAGAGATACAAATCAAGCACAACTCATCATTGACGAAGCTCATATGTTACAAGATGCAGGCGCAAATATTCTTCTATTAGAATGTGTACCACGAGACTTAGCCAAATCAATCACCGAGTCCCTAGAAATTCCCGTAATTGGTATTGGGGCGGGACCAGATACAACAGGGCAAATTATGGTGCTTCATGATGTACTTGGAGTATCGCCTATAACTCCAAAATTTGTGAAGAATTTCCTTATAGATTCAAAAAATGGGATACCTGGAGCTATAGAAGGATATGTAAAATCTGTAAAAAACCATTCATTCCCGGAAAAACAGCACTGTTTTAATTAATCGAATTCACACTTAGTGTATGGAAGTAATTCAATCTATCTCTGATCTGCGTGAAAAGCTCAAGTCTCACCGGGATAATGGAAAATCTATTGGACTAGTTCCCACTATGGGAAACCTACATCAAGGCCACGCTAGACTTGTAGAAAGCGCTGCTGAAGAAAATAGTATTACTGTCGTAACTATATTTGTTAATCCTCTACAATTTAATCCTGGCGAAGATTTTGAAAACTACCCCAGAACTCTTAATGAAGATATAGAAATATTAGAGAACTTAAATTGCGATTATTTATTTTTCCCAAAAAATGATGAAATAATCGAGAGAAGATCGAGCGACCAAGCGCTCATAAAAGCCCCTCAAATCTCCAGGATTTTATGCGGCAAGAGCCGTCCAGGTCATTTTGATGGAGTCGCAACGATAATATGCATATTGTTTAATATTATTTGTCCAACCACTGCCTATTTTGGTCTAAAGGATTACCAACAATATCTAATAATTAAAAAGTTAGTTTCCGATTTTAGAATACAGGTAGGCATAAAAGGAATAGAAACTGCGAGGGATAAAAATGGACTCGCTCTAAGCTCTCGAAATATTTTTTTCTCTTCAAAAGAACTAAAGATAGCATCGCAATTATTTTTCTCTATTAATGAAATCTCTAAAGCCCTGCACGCAGGAAATAAGAACTTCAAAATATTAGAAGATAAGGCCAAGAGGCAGCTTTCTATAGCGGGGTTTCTACCAGATTACTGCAGTATTTGCCATGCCAATACGCTGAATCCCGCAGATTCGAACGACAAGGATTTAGTGATTTTAGTTGCAGCCCACCTTGGGTCGGTACGTTTAATAGACAATTTACGTGTATTCCTCAACCACTAACGCCGGAAAATCTCATACAATTGAGTGAGATGTCGCTTTAAGGCATACTTGAAGTCCTTTTTTTATTAAACAGCACAGCCTAAAAGTTGAGCATATTCATTAATTGCTGGAGAAGCTTAACTCAAAATCGCAATTTACTTTGAAACGTAGGAAACTCTGATGCCGAACGAAAAAATATATCCTGTTGCCAAAGATATCGCTGAGCAGAGCCATCTAAACCAAGAAATATTTTCTGAACTATACCGCCAATCTATAGATTCCCCATCAGAATTTTGGGCAGAGCAGGCTGCCGAATTACTATCTTGGCATAAACCATGGGAAACCATCACTCGCAGTAACTTCCAGACCGCAAATACAGAATGGTTTGCCGGCGCTAAATTAAATGTGGCTTTTAATTGTATTGACAGACACTTAGAAGAAAGAGGAGAGCAGACGGCTATCATTTGGGAAGGTGATGACCCAGGTGATGAAAAATTGATTACCTATAATGAGCTGCATAAACAAGTATGTAAATTATCAAACGCGCTTAAAGAACGCGGTATAAAAAAAAGTGATCATGTTTGTATTTATATGCCAATGATTCCAGAGGCTGCCTATGCAATGCTAGCTTGTGCCAGAATAGGCGCCATCCACTCAGTAGTCTTTGGTGGTTTTTCTCCAGACTCTATCAAAGACAGAATTCTCGATTCGGATTGTCAGGCTGTAATTACCGCAGATGAAGGAATTCGTGGAGGGAGGAAAATTCCACTCAAAGCCAATGTCGATAAAGCACTAGAGCACTGTCCAAATGTCCACACAGTCTTTGTGGTCAGAAGAACGAATACAGATGTCGCCTGGAAAGATTTGCGAGATGTTTGCTACTACACAGCAATCGAAAATGTTAGTGCGAAATGCGACCCTGAAATCATGGACGCAGAAGATCCACTTTTCATTCTTTATACGTCAGGCTCAACGGGAAAACCAAAAGGAGTATTGCATACAACAGCGGGATATTTGTTAGGAGCAAGCATAACGCATAAATATGTTTTCGATTATCACGAAGGAGACGTCTACTGGTGCACAGCTGACGTTGGCTGGGTAACGGGACATTCGTATATCGTTTATGGACCACTTGCAAACGGAGCGATAACGTTAATGTTTGAAGGGATTCCTACTTATCCGACTAACTCTAGATTTTGGCAAGTGATCGATAAGCACCAAGTAAATATATTTTACACCGCTCCTACTGCCATCAGGGCACTTATGTCTGCCGGCGACGAACCAGTAAAATCGACTTCGCGCGCCTCACTGCGATTACTGGGCTCAGTGGGAGAACCAATCAATCCCGAGGCATGGGAATGGTATTATCGGATAGTGGGCGACTCTCGATGCCCTATCGTTGACACTTGGTGGCAAACTGAAACCGGATCCATAATGATTACACCTGTCCCTGGTGTAACAGACTTAAAACCCGGTTCTGCAACATTACCTTTCTTCGGTGTTAAACCCGCTCTTCTCGACGCTGAAGGTAATGAGATTCAAGGCCCTGCCACTGGTAATCTTGTGATTAAGCAGTCCTGGCCAAGTCAAATTCGTACCGTTTTTGGCGATCATCAACGGTGTATCGACACTTATTTTTCTACTTATCCTGGATACTATTTTACTGGAGATAGCGCTCGACGGGACGAAGACGGATTTTATTGGGTTACAGGTAGAGTTGATGATGTCATCAATGTCTCTGGACATCGACTGGGCACGGCCGAAATCGAAAGTTCATTAGTCCTTCATAGTAACGTTGCCGAAGCCGCTGTTGTTGGATATCCCCATGAAATTAAAGGGCAAGGCATATATGCTTATGTAACATTGATGGAAGGCCTCGAAACTAGCGAAGAATTGCGCAAAGAATTAATCAAATTCGTAAGTGATGATATTGGGTCATTTGCAAAACCTGAAATCATTCAATTTTCCCCTAGTTTGCCCAAAACCAGATCGGGAAAAATTATGCGGCGTATACTGCGAAAAATCGCAGCCAATGAAATTAAAAATCTGGGAGATACAACAACATTAGCAGATCCCAATGTAGTGGAACAACTTATCGAAAACCGAGCAAATAAATAACCATTATATCTCCACATTAATTAGTCTATAGTCATAATGACAAGAAGAACCCAGTAAGTGAATAATTCTACTTTTAAGCGAATCACTAGCAATTCTATAATTGTCAAAATAATTGGTGCTATCGCTGGTCTTTTCCCTTTAACAATTCAAGGAACAATTACTTTACTAGTAACTACTATTTTCCTTAGAGTCTTCGGCTATGGCTCAATGGATTTAGTTGTATTTGCAATAACGATTTGCGCTCTTACAATTCTAATTTTCTGCTTATTCTGCGTGATAATTAGTGGACTTTTAGTACAAAGGAAAATACAAAAAAAAATGGGAGAACAAGGAATTTATTATGAAAAAATATCAGTAGAAGCTGAATACCCTAACGAAACTGGCTTCAAACTCCCACCCCTAAATATTCTTCCTTTAGTACAGCTTAGCTGGAACATTGCATATCCTGATTATATAGAAACACGATTAAGGGCAACCTCCGATGGTATGCTTTCAGAAGAAATTGTTCCGGCTAAGCGTTGCAATACCGAGTATGTGACTAGAGAATTTACGGTATCAGACGTTCTCGGCTTTTGCCGTTATTCATGGCTGCAAAAACAAACCGTTAACTGCTTAGCCCTCCCCAAGAAAAATACGTTGAAATCGACACCCCTATTGCGTTCGCTAAACGCTGAAGATGGTTTGCCTAATCCTTCTGGAGAACCAGAAGGTGATCGGATGGAAATTCGCCCCTACACCCCTGGAGATTCCGTTCGCAATATTATGTGGAAAGTATATGCAAGAACACGTCAACTCAATATTCGATTAGCTGAGAAAAGTGTATTCCATGATACAAAGATGATGGCATATCTACTAAGCAGCAAGAATGATGAAGCAGCCGCAGCAGTGGCTCGAATGGCACTAGAACGTGGCACATTAGGAGAAGACTGGTTGTTTGGTGCGGACGGAAGCGAAAAAAGCTGTGATACGCTAGCCTCAGCTCTTGAAGCGATAGCAAAATCTCGTTCAATCGAATCTGAATATGAATATGGGCTTGAAAATTTTCTCACTTCATCAGCTGGCCGATCAAACACTCATTGTATTGTATTTGCTGCAGCAGAATATGCTCCTTGGCTTCCACAGCTAAGGAGAACTATTGGAAACTTTCCTAACCAATTCTCATTAGTTTTGGGCACCGATGGATTTGAAGAACCAAATAAACCAAATCTATGGCAAAATCTACTTTTTCGGACACCTCCAGCCTCTCACTGCCAACAAAAAGAAAGCGGCTCAAAAAGTGAAATGCTTAAGTTATTGACCGAATTGGGCCAACTAGTAAAATCCATGATTGTTATCGATAGGAAATCTAGCCTAAGTTTTGATAAGAAATTAAGGAGGATTTAACCTTGGCATTAAACGAATAGAATGACGAAATGATTTCAAGAAACGAAGTATCGATAAGCAAACTTCTTCCAACAAGCCTGCGTGCAGCGATAATTGCATGTAGCTTCTGGGTTTTAAGTCTACCTATGACCGTGGTCAGCGGCTCTGTGGCTGCTTTCTGCGGCTCTCTTCTCATATGTTATACGATAGATCTTAGATTAGATCGTGAATTCTTTAGCAAGCTTCGCACGCTCTCAATCATAGGCCTGAGCATTTGCTTATGGGCCACAGGGCTTTTGCTCTCGAACTTTTTTGTGAATACAGAAATAATCTCTTTTTCAGCATCACCACTCATAGCGTTTAATTTAAGCGAAGCGATAAAGTGGTTAGCTTTGAGCTCGTCCTTGACTCTCATATTGCGAACATTAGCGCAAAGAACAAGTTATGGCGCCACAATTGAAATCATTTTTGTCGCGGCTGCGTTTGTAATCACTCTCGCGGCACATAGAAACGGAATGATCCATCGCCCATTTTTAATCGGTGACTTTGCCATCATCCGAGGGATCGATCCTTCATCAATTTTAATGGTTTTAGGTTGTGCTGCGGTGATTTCATTATCGGCTTTGCTTATGGTAGAGAAAAACCATAAGAGGCTGCCGTACCATTTTAGTATCTTAGGAATTTTATGCTTATCGCTTTTCGTTTATGTGAATTTTTTTGGGATACCCACACCACAAAGCACCGATACCATGGGCCTTACCGGCGAAGCTTCGGACAATACAAACTCGCAGCGAGATAATCCATTTAGAGATGGTGAAAATGAAAATAGCGACAGAGAAGCTCCTGTTGCTGTAGTTGTATTTAGAGATGATTATGAACCAATCAATGGGTCTTATTACTTTCGCGAATCTGCTTATTCACAATTTAATGGAACAATGTTGGATTACTCGAATATTGACGGCATGGATGCTGACCTGATCAAAAAATTCACTATAGATAGAACTGAAGCGGAGCAAAACCCACTAGCAGAGGATCAACATAAAGCGATTAAAACAACGGTTGGCATGCTTGTTCCACACCGCAACCCTTTTGGCTTAGAGAGTCCTATTGCCTATGAAAATATAGCCAACCCGAACAATGTACGATTTAAAAGAACTTACGACGCTTATTCGCTAGCCCCCCAATACAGTTTCGAATACTTATTAGAAAGAGAGGTAGGAAACGAAGAGTGGTCAGAAGAAATATTAACCGAATATTTGCGTCTCCCAGATGATGACCGTTATCGATCTCTCGCAGATGAACTAATTGGGAATTTGAAACCCGAATTTACTAATGATCCATTCGCTAAGACGTGGGCTATCAAGGCCTATTTAGATGAGAACGGAATTTACAGTCTAAAGAACGAGCACGCCTACGAATCTGACCCAGCTGCATCTTTTCTTTTTGGCGATTTAACTGGCTACTGCATGCACTTCTCATTTGCAGCTACTTACTTGTTCCGAAGTCTGGGCATACCTTCTAGAGTTGGAATTGGCTACTCAGTACCCGCCGCTAACCGTGCGGGAGGGTCTGCATTACTGGTGCAGGCCATACATGGCCACGCATGGCCAGAGGTCTATTTTAAAGACATTGGCTGGGTAATTATTGATCCCGCGCCTCAGCAAACACTAGTCGACATGACCACTGATCCACAAGACAGTTTGCAACAGTTGCTTGGGGATATGTTAAGAAATGACAGTTCGTTCCAAGACTTTTTGGAGTCCCAACGAACTTCATTTATTCAATTTGGGACTATACTTAATATTATTTACGCATTAGTAATAACATTGATTCTTATAGGTTATGTGGTCAAGACCTATCGATTACTCATTCCGAATTTCAGCTTGGCTAATGAACGTTATCGAGTAAGCTACCGAGCGATCCTTGATCGTCTAGCTTGCATCGGAATACGTAGGCGTTTTGGAGAAAGCAGAGAAAAGTTTGCTTCTCGAGCTAGCAAAACGGTTCCATCTATCATAGAACTAACTGACTCACACTTATCTTGTGCATTAGGAAATATTTCTAAATGGAAAAATTATGAGACTAATTGGCAAGAATTCGAAAGAAGAATCCAACAAGAAATAACTTCAAATACGAATATATGGCACAGAGTTGTTGGGCTTATTAATCCTTTTTCATGGCTTTTAACAAAATAGACCATAGTAAATAATTAACCCTTTGGAGTACCAAATGAATTCGGGTAATACTGATAAAGTCACAGAATTAACTAGCACTGATACTAATGGGGCTAAGCCTAATACTGATTCTTTAGAAGTTGCTACTAAAACTCTAAAAGAATTGAATGATATAGTAAAACAACAAGTGCTTGGGCGAGACGACGTCATTGAACTAGCAATCATCGCTCTTATTGCTGATGGTCATATCTTACTCGAAGACTTTCCCGGTTCTGGAAAAACAACGCTCGCGAAAGCTATGGGGGAAGCGATTGAAACCCGCCAAAGCACTGACGAGCCTATTGTGCCTTTCAGAAGAATTCAATTTACGCCAGATCTACTCCCTTCTGACATTACTGGTGTGCCGGTATTCGATAGCAACAGTAACGCAGTCCACTTTCATCACGGCCCCTTGTTCGCCCACGTTGTTTTAGCCGATGAAATAAATCGTACATCTCCAAAAGTACAGTCTGCCATGCTGGAAGCAATGGGAGAAAAACAGGTTACTGTAGACAATACAACTTACCTCTTGGATGATCTTTTCTTCGTAATTGCAACTCAAAATCCGCTCGATCTTATTGGAACTTATCCACTGCCAACACCGCAATTAGATAGATTCTTATTTAAAATAACGATGGACCATATTGATCGCGCGTCGGAACTAGAAGTCTTAGATTCCTATAAGGAGAGAAGGCAGCTAACCAACCAGCATAAAACTGTCACACGCAGTGATGTTCTGATGGCACGATCCATAATTGATAAGAACGTTGAAATTAGCGCTCAAATAAAAGCAACCCTAGTTGATATATCTCGAAACCTTAGAAAAGATGATCGTGTTTTACAAGGAAACTCGACACGCAGCATGGTTTTATTACTCCCTGCGCTGCAAGTCTCTGCGGCATTAAGGCAAAGAGAATATGTTTCCACGGAAGATATAGAACTTCTCATTCCTCATGTATTAAACCATCGTATAGAATTAGCCCCAGGCGTTTCAGATATTAAAAAAATACTTCAAGAAAATATGCAGGAGCCTATAGAGAAACTTGCTAAGAGCACATTAAAATAATGGCAATCGAAGCGGTCAATAATTCGAGACGAACGTTACTAGTTCTAGCGATGAGTATTATCTTCGCACAATCTGTCTTTGCCCAAGATGACAATGAAATAAATATAGAAGATATTGAAATAACAGAAGCCACAGCTCCAGTATGTTTTGGCTTCACTGATATAGCAGATGTGCGCGCGCAAGAAATCTGTGATGCACTGCAATTGGATGAAAATGTTAAAGCCAGAGAGCTTAGCGAAGAGTGGATCCAGAATGAACCTGAGTCCCCAGCGGCACAATTCGCGATAGCTGAGGTCTTGTTCTCGGTTGAAGGAAATATGCCTCGCGCATTATTTCATTTGAATCTAGCTGAAGCTCTGACAAATTACGATTCTGCTGAATCTGCCTTCAACTCCGGTAACGTGCAATGGCATTACTTAACATTAAGCCAGTTGTCTCATGTACACCAGCTAATGGGTGATCAATTAAAGTCTTTAGAATATTTAGAAAAAATCTCTGAAATTTATGACATTGATATGGAATCGTCACGAGGTTGGCCGCTCATTAAGCTCAAACAATATGCCGCGGCCGAAGAATCGGCAAACCGCGTATTAGATAATAGCGATAATGCGCTGGAAAGAGCCCGTGCGTGGAATACTCTCTGTGCTGCACAACTTGCGAGCCTAAAGCCAATCGCATCGACTTCAGCTTGTGATCTTGCAGTCAATGAAGAAGAACGAATAACCGACAACTCAAATAATTATGATACCGTTTATCTTACCAATGCTTCAGAAGTTTCATTAAGTCTATTGCAAATGGAACAAGCAGAAAATTATTTAGACCGCGCTACCCAGTTTCTAAACCCAAATAGCGTAGCGGATCCTTGGATATACAAATTATTTTTGACATTAAGCCAAGGACGGTTCGACGATGCGAAAAATGCTCTCGACAGAATGTTAGTTTGGCGACAGCAGCAAAAACCAATAGTTAATGTTATGAATCGCGCCGAACATTTTCTCGTTGCTGCAAGCTTTCTCATGGTGGCTGGCTACTCTGAAGATGCTATTAAGCTTAGTCAAACAGCTCTCAATCAGCCAGATCGGAACGGTTCTTATAGCGCAGATGATGATCAGAAAGATTCTTTTGCCGCCTTATTAAGCATGATTGCTAATCGCACCGAGTATCAAATTCAAATGGAAAAATTGGCGACAGAGGATTTTACTGCATCGCTTTTCAGGAGACTCAAAGCGAACATGCTAAGACTTGATGCTTGGCAGGCAGAACGAAGAGCCGCCTCACTATTTGCAGACTTCGAGGTATTGCAGAATCGTCTGCGGCCCTATGCTCCATTAGATGTTCATATACCAGAATGGATCGAGCCAGAAATAATTAATTTAATTGGTACGGGTGTAATGTCAACAATACTTGAGCAAGCTAAGAAAAATGGTGCGTTTCAACTAAATGAAGGATATTACTATTCATATCTCACAGAAATAGAAACATTAGAAAATAACGCAGAATCATTAATCGACGCTGGTGAAAAAGCTTTAGAAAATTTACCACAACAAGAAGTTCTACTTCGAGCAAGGATTTCTATGCATATGGCTGAAGCACACTGGAGTAAGAGTAATTATAACGAGTCGTTAAATTATTTTGAATTAGCCTATAAACAAGATCCCAGCATTATTCGAAGACTAGAGACCAGTTTACCCATTTTTTTTAATGGGGACGGTACAGATTTTTCAAACAGCATAGAAAGTTATTTAAGAAAATCTCCAAGATTTAAGCATGATATCAATGGATTACAGCTCGAAATAAAGTCAAGCCCAGACCTTTCTATTTGCCTTAAATCGCGGACTGGGGGAGTATTGTCATGCTATACTATTCCTACCGCTGAAAATCAAAGTAGTAAATGGCATGCCCAAGAGCTTACCCAACTATTTCACACAAACGCATTTGGATTAGGGCACCAAATCAGCAAAGCTCAACGGTCTATTCTGCTAGGTTCAAGTGTAATTCTTAGTTCTCAATCAAACAGGAATCTGCGTAATTCAAGAGATGCCTTCCTGATTCGCTAAGCTAAATTTTCTCGATAAAAAGAATATAACGGAAAGAAGTTGCAAGGATAGTAGACTTGTCGAATATTGATTCGCTTTCAAAACGCATGATGATATTACTGGCCGCCGTTTCGGCACTCGGGCCGGTCGCTATGCAAATACTGCTACCTGCCTTACCAGTAATAAAAGAAACTTTCTCAGTAACCAATGATGTGGCGCAGCTCACCTTAAGTCTTTCTATGCTTGCAATAGCAGCAGGCACACTTGTATATGGACCTCTCTCGGATAAATATGGCAGAAAACCAATAATGTTAATAGGCATAAGCATCACACTGATCGGTTCAATTTGTTGCTTTTTATCAAACACAATTTTCCTCCTAATCGTCAGCCGATTTATTCAGGCATTCGGTGCGGCCGTAGGTTTGGTTTTAGCAAGAGCAATCGTTCGTGATGTTTATGGAGCAACAGAAGCTGCACGAGTAATTGCCACACTCGTCATGGTGATGGTAGTACTACCCATGATGTCCCCGGCATTAGGCGGGGAACTCATGCAACTATACGGTTGGGAATCAGTGTTCTTGGTCATAGCTGTTGCGAGCGTATTTTCCCTTGTATTTCTCTACTACAATTTGCCAGAGACATTAAGAGAGCCGGTTCCTTTTGAGGGTTTGCAGTCAATATTTGCGATTTTCTCAATTTTATTTAAGTCTAAGGCCTTCTGCGGGTATGCATTTTGTGTAACTTTTGTTTCAGTAGTATTTTTCAGTTTTATTTCGGCCGCGCCGGAGATAATGGTTTCCGTCCTAAACCGACCACCTACTGACTATGGTTATTATTTTATTATGCTTCCAGTAGGATTTATGTCTGGAAATTACGTGGCGCGATATTTTGGACGAACAATCTCTATTGATAAAATGATTACAGTCGGCGCAAGCGTCGGGATCGCTGGAGTACTCCTAGCGATAACCTTGCACATAATGGGATTTAATCAACCTCTAGCGTTATTTGCCCCTATAGCGCTGGCCGTATTTGGTAATGGTATAACGCTTCCTAATGCTCAAGCTGCTGCCATAAATGAATTTCCCGAATATGCTGGGAGCGCATCTGGCTTAACAGGGTTCCTACAAATGACTGCTTCCGCAGCGGCAGCGCAATTAGTCGCATTTATCTATAACGGAACCGTCTATCCTCTACTATTTTTGATGCTAGCTTCCTCAGTCGTTTCTCTTATGTTATTTCATTGGGGCGTCTTAAGACACAAAGGAAAAATTATCTAGCCTTGTTAATCAAACTTAGCTAAATGCTCTAATTGAGAACTTAAGTCAGATTCCTTTTTCAAACATCTCAGATCGAAAAGTAGCCTGCCATCATGAATACGGCCAATTACAGGAGCCGGCAAGCTTCGAAATTCTTTAGCTAACATTTGGAGAGTTGAATCCGTTTCTCCTTTTCTAGCTATCGGCCTGATCACTATCGCCCTGCTTTCAAGCAAGTCTAAAGGAAGTGCTCCACTGCCAATTTGGCTCTTGCAGGGCTCTATAAAAACATCAGCAATATTTCTCAATTTTTCATTTAAAATTGGCAATATCTTTTTAGCTAGAGAGTCGATTTCAGCCAATGAACGTGTTAAGTCACTTAATAGAGGCAATCTACAATTAAGTCGATCTGGATCTCTATAAATTTTGATGACTTCTGCCAATGCGGCGATAGTAGTTTTATCTACTCGCAGTGCACGTTTAAGTGGGTTTCGCTTTATTGCTCCAATGAGCTCCTTTTTCCCGACTATGAGCCCCGCCTGAGGGCCTCCTAATAATTTGTCGCCACTAAAGGTAACAACATCTGCCCCTAGACTTAGTGTTTCAGTAACAGTTGGCTCATAAGGCAACCCATACTTCGTTAGATCAATTAGCGTACCACTTCCCAAATCAGACACAAAGTGTAAACCTTTCTTATGCGCCAACTGACTAAGTTCAGACTCTGGAATAGAATTAGTAAAACCCCGAATTTCATAATTACTAGTGTGCACCTTCATCAATAAGCTTGCATCTGCGTTAATGGCAGACTCATAATCACGTAAATGAGTGCGGTTGGTTGTTCCAATTTCTTTGAGAATACAACCAGCACTTTCCATTACATCGGGAATACGAAACGCACCACCAATTTCTACTAACTCCCCTCGAGAAATTATCACTTCTTTTTCGCAAGCAAGTGTGTTTAACACAAGCAACACTGCAGCAGCATTGTTGTTTACAACCGTGGCCGCTTCCGCACCGGTAATTTCGCATAGCAGACCCTCTAAGTGTGAGTCACGATCTCCCCTTTTACCAGTCCTTAAATCATATTCAAGATTCGTCGCGTGAGCTGCTACTTTTCCCATTGCTGAGATTGCAGAATCAGGCAACCTAGCACGCCCCAAATTAGTATGCACAACGGTACCTGTTAAATTAATTACTTGAACAAGAGAACTTTGGAACGAATTTCTCACTCGCTCAGCGACGGTTTGACAAAATGATTCGAAAAAATCCTTATGTGTAACCGTTTCTATAATGGAGTGGTTATCTAGCGATATCTGGCGCCGCAATGATACAAGGTTTTCCCGAATCACCAATTTAACTGCTTTATGCCCATAACTAGACACGAGGTCCTTTAGCTCAGTCGATTGGAGCGCTTTGTCGACACTGGGTAAAGCTTTAAAGATATCAGTTTGAGACTTCACGATTATACATAGCTCACGGCTACTTAATTAGACAGCTTTCTGAAGAAGGACCCGCAATCTACGTAATTTTTTGGCAATATTCAACCTGAAATTCAACTTAACTGACCGTAGATAGAAGTTTTTCACTTTACATAGAGGTAAATTCGTTCAAATAATAGCGCATAAAGCAACCTAAGCATCTTAGATCACTATGACTTCACTGCCCCACCTATTAATATCTAACAAGTTCCACGAAGCAACGATTGAAAAATTAGACTCTCTTTTCCAACTCCATCATTTATGGAAAATGGATAGGAAAGAACAGAAAAAACTTATCGATGAGCTAAACGGCTCCTGTCAAGCTGTTGCTACTGGTTCGTGGGCTTGTAACGAACTAGTCTATGGCCTAGATTCTCTAGCGTTAATAGCTGCATACGGAGTTGGGATTGATGGAATTGATCTTACCCTAACCAATAAAAAAAACGTCAGAGTAACCAACACACCCAATGTTTTAAATAACGACGTTGCCGATATAGCCCTAGCGCTTATTTTAGCGACTACAAGAAATATCATTAACGCAGACAAATACGTTCGATCTGGCCATTGGGAAAATAACCCTATGAATTATGGTTCTGGCCTCAGCGGTAAAACACTTGGGATAGTTGGACTTGGTAGAATTGGCAAGGCAGTGGCTGAAAGAGCTCTACCGTTTAAATTAAAGATCGCTTACCACAACCGAACTCCCAAAAATTTAGATTATATCTACTTCTCTTCAATCACCGAGCTCGCGAAAGCTTCAGATATTTTAGTATGTATTCTTCCTGGAGGAGTAGAGACGAATCACCTTATAAATGAAGAAGTGCTTACAGCTCTTGGATCAGAAGGAATTTTCATCAACATTGGGCGGGGATCTACCGTTGACGAAGCAGCGTTAACAAACTGCTTATCGAGAGGTGCTATTGCAGGAGCAGGTCTAGACGTCTACGCTAACGAACCTAATATATCGATGGAATTACGAAGACTAGAAAATATTGTGCTCCTACCGCATATTGGCAGCGCGACAATAGAAACTAGAGCCGCCATGGGAGACCTAGTTATAGATAACCTTAACGCCTATTTTTCAGGCAAAGAATTAATTTCAGAAGTATTGTGAGCCATTTAGTGCAGGAATTTGTCAAATCCCAATGCCCTTACTGTGGCGAAATCGTAGAACTGGGTGTGGACTGCTCGATACCACAGCAAGAGTATATTGAAGACTGTCATGTCTGCTGCAGACCTATACAGGTTATTGCTTCGGTTGATGAGCAAGGAATACCATCGATTTATCTGAGTGACGAAAACAACTAATCGCCGGAATTACGGCAGAATTCCCATTTATAGAATCAGATAAAAATTACAGCATTATGATAACTAACTCAGAACTGGATTTTAACTTTGTTGTGCTTTATTCTCTCGCCCGCAGGCATCGGATTGAACTGATTATTTTTTGTACAAAATATGCTCCTATAAAACCACAGGAAGCTAAAATTTAGCTCATTGTGATTTGTAAAACGTATTCGGGTATGATCTGCATAGCTAATTTCAGATTTGTAGAAATTTTTCAAGACTAAAGCGGGTAGTAATTTACTCTATGAAAAAAGCTCCATCCAAAAAATCCTCTCCGTCTCGAAAACTAAGAAAAAAACCTAAAAAGTATGTTTTTGCTTTCGGTAAAACCACAGACGGCAACGCCTCGATGAGAGAATTGCTTGGTGGAAAAGGAGCAAACTTAGCAGAAATGGCGTCTATCGATTTGCCCGTACCGCCAGGATTCACCATCTCAACGGATGTCTGTACCTACTACTATAGTCATGAAAAGCGCTACCCAGCAACTTTAACAAAAGCAGTTGAAGTGGCCGTTAAAAAAATTGAGTCACAACTAGGAAAGAAATTTGGAGCTCGCGCAAATCCATTACTAGTTTCTGTTCGATCCGGAGCCCGCGATTCCATGCCAGGAATGATGGATACGATTCTTAACCTTGGCCTCAACGATGAAACAGTAGAAGGGCTATCCGAAACTTCAAATAATCCGAGATTCGCATGGGATTGCTACCGTCGTTTTATTCAAATGTATGGCGATGTGGTTATGGGAGTACAAGCTCGAACGGAAGAAGAGGAAGAACCTTTCCACAAGGAACTTGAAAAGCTTAAAAATAAGGTTGGCGCATCATCAGACGCAGAGCTTAATACAGAAGACTTAAAACTATTGGTTAAGCGTTACAAAGCACTTATTTCAAAGCGAACACGAAGCGCATTCCCACAAAATGTTATGGAACAATTATGGGGAGCAATTAGCGCTGTATTTAACTCATGGAAAAATGAGAGAGCTATACTTTATAGGCAACAATACGGCATCCCTGCCGAATGGGGAACCGCTGTTAATATCCAGGCAATGGTGTTTGGCAATGCGGGAGATGATAGTGCTACTGGTGTGGCATTTACGAGAGATCCCGCAAATGGGGAGAAAATATTCTATGGCGAGTATTTAATAAACGCTCAGGGAGAAGATGTTGTCGCAGGAGTGCGGACCCCGCAACCCATACAGCAGATGGCTGAAACCCTACCCAAAAATTTTAAGGATTTGGAAAAAGTTCGAAGGAAATTGGAAAAGCATTTCTGTGATATGCAGGATTTTGAATTTACGATAGAAAATGGTCAGCTTTACATGCTTCAAACACGAAATGGTAAACGAACAGGTTTAGCAGCAGTTCGCATTGCGGTTGAAATGCAAAAAGAACGATTAATGGATCAAAAAACCGCATTGTTAAAAATACCCGCAGAGTCTATCGATTCCTTACTGGTACCGATATTTAATCCCAAAGCACTAAAAGCCGCTACGGTTATAGGACATGGTCTTCCCGCTGGGCCTGGCGCTGCCACTGGACGAATCGCATTTACGGCCGCCAACGCGGAGATCGAAACTCGCAAGGGTAATAAGGTCGTACTGTGCCGCACTGAAACTTCTCCCGACGATCTTAGAGGCATGCTTTTAAGCCAAGGCATCCTCACTTCGAGAGGCGGGGTCTCCTCCCATGCTGCTCTAGTAGCACGGCAGTTAGGAAAAGTTTGTATTTGTGGTGCCGGAGACGTAGTAATCAATTATGAGAAGCGCACATTAACTTCCGGCAAAGTCGTGCTTAAAGAAGGCGACTACATCTCCATAGATGGATCTACGGGTGCCATCTACAAAGGCGCTATAGAAAGTGCCGACTCTGATGTTAAACGAGTACTAGAAGGCGGCCTAAAGCCGTCGAGCAGTTACACCTATGATTTGTTCGATACTGTAATGAAATGGGCGGACAAACATCGGGAGCTTAAGATTAGGACAAATGCTGACACACCAGCAATGGCGCAACAAGCAGTTGCTTTTGGTGCTGAAGGGATCGGGCTTTGTAGAACTGAACATATGTTCTTTGATGGTGATCGAATAGACTATATGCGCCAAATGATACTTGCAGTCGATGAAGTGCAGCGAAGAGCAGCTCTTAAAAAACTCTTACCTTTCCAAAAGAAAGACTTTATTGGTCTCTTCAGGGCAATGAACGGTAGGCCCGTAACCATACGCCTCCTTGATCCTCCATTGCATGAGTTCTTACCACAAGACGATGTAGTAAGAAGACAGCTCGCTGAAAAGCTTGATGTACCATTCGATTTTGTTATCGATCGCATAAAAGCATTGCATGAAGAAAACCCAATGTTAGGTTGTCGTGGTTGCCGCCTCGGCATCCTTTATCCAGAAATTACTGAAATGCAAGCAAGGGCGATATTTGAGGCTGCAGCGCAGATCCTTAAGGGAAAGAAGCGCATCAAAGTGAAGCCTGAAATTATGATACCCCTAATCGGGTTTAGAGAAGAGCTTGCCGATCAGTTAAATATCGTCCATCGCGTTGCTAAAGAAGTCATGAAAGCAAGAAAAGTAAAAATCAACTATTTGGTTGGAACGATGGTTGAAGTTCCTCGAGCAGCTATAACGGCAGACGAAATCGCTCATGAAGCTGACTTTTTTAGCTTCGGCACAAATGACTTAACACAAACTACTTTAGGTCTAAGTAGAGATGATATGGGCCTCTTTTACGACGAATATCAACGTAAAGAAATCTATAATCAAAATCCGTTCGCCAGCCTGGATCAAATGGGCGTTGGCAAGCTAGTTAACTATGCAGCTCGTAAGGGCCGAGAAGCAAAACCAAGTTTAAAGCTCGGTATTTGCGGCGAACATGCGGGAGATCCAGCATCAATAGATTTCTGTCATAGGACTGACTTAAACTATGTTAGTTGTTCTCCCCCACGAGTGCCTGTTGCTCGACTGGCGGCAGCGCAAGCGAAGCTCCGCAATAACTAGTTTTAATTAATCCGATCAAACATAGTTTCTGAATAGTCGCTCTAGTATGCGCCAAGTCATGTAACTTCTGCTCTTTGAAATGAGTTTCTCACATCAACATTTATCTGCTAAGCTCAAGAGATTCGCTCGACGACAACCCACTCAAACACAAGAATAAATATCATGAGCACTGGAATTCTTGCATTACTATCTTTACTACCCATAATTTCTGTCGCAATTTTCTTGGTCATGTTGCGCTGGCCGGCGAGCAGGGCCATGCCTATAGCCTACATCGTAGCGGTAGCCCTAGCCCTGTTTATATGGCAATTATCAATATCTCAGGTACTAGCGGCCTCAATGAACGGGCTGATTGTAGCTGGAACACTAATCTATATAATATTTGGTGCTATTTTATTGCTTAACACTCTCCAACAAAGTGGAGCAATAAATACTATTCGGCAAGGGTTTTCGGACATTACGCCGGATCGTCGAATACAAGTAATCATAATCGCCTGGCTTTTCGGCTCTTTTATCGAGGGCTCCGCAGGTTTTGGAACTCCCGCCGCAGTGGCTGTCCCTTTAATGGTAGGGTTGGGTTTTCCCGCAATGGCAGCTGTAGTTGCCGGTATGATTATTCAGAGCACTCCCGTGTCTTTTGGTGCTATGGGCACACCAATTCTAGTCGGGATAAATACGGGTTTGTCGGCTGACCCCGCTATGGCAGCCTTTGCGATGGAAAGTGGTTTCGCTGAATGGGAAGATTTTCTAGCTTCTATTGGAACCAAAGTCGCAATCCTCCATGCCAGTGCTGGCACGTTTATTCCTTTATTGGTTACTGCGGTAATGACTAGGTTTTTCGGAGCTAATCGTTCTTTTTCAGATGGGTTTAAGGTGTGGAAATTTGCAATCTTTGCCGCGCTATCGATGACGATCCCTTATCTTTTGGTCGCTACATTCCTAGGCCCAGAATTCCCATCAATGTTCGGAGGCATGATAGGCCTCGCTATCGTCGTAACTGCGGCAAAGAATGGATTTTTGATGCCCGACCAAACATGGGACTTTGATGACAGAAAAAACTGGGATGCCGAATGGACGGGCTCCATGCAAACTGATACATCAAATCCTAGTCCTGCATCAGAAATAAGCCTAGTCAGGGCTTGGTCACCTTATTTGTTCGTCGCAGGATTACTGGTCTTAACACGCCTTCGAGCAGTTAACATGGAGGCATTCCTTCGAAGTGATCATCCTCTAATCACATGGTCTTGGCCTCAGATATTTGGGAGTGATATTAGCGCTTCTTTCCAACCTCTTTGGTCGCCAGGCACAATTTTTATCATCGTCTCTCTTCTCACGATTCTGTTACATGGTTTAAAAGGCTCTGAATATAAGATTGCTCTCAATAATTCTTTAAAAACTCTAGTGCCAGCCTCTACAGCCCTAGTATTTACGGTGCCTATGGTCCAAGTATTTATTAATTCTAGTGGAGGTGCCGCCGGTTATGAACAGATGCCCATAGCATTAGCCGAAGGAGTAGCAAATATAGCCGGCTCAGCGTGGCCCTTCTTTTCAACATTTATTGGCGGCCTTGGCGCATTTGTTGCCGGATCGAATACGGTTAGCAATATGATGTTCTCTCTTTTCCAGTTCGGTGTGGGCGAACGTATTTTTGTTGATCCGACCTGGGTTGTCGCACTGCAAGCAGTTGGGGGAGCTTCAGGAAATATTATCTGCGTGCATAATGTTGTCGCTGCATCTGCAGTTGCTGGGCTGATTGGTAAAGAAGGTGCTGTAATCAGAAAGACCCTTCTCCCTTTCTTCTACTACGCACTTATTACTGGTTCTCTTGGCTACGGAATTGTTAATTTAAGCAATGGACTATTAAACGCTGGATTTATTATGGTAGCCCTGATTGTTGCAGTGATGCTGTACTTCATCTTTAAATACAATCGAAATACAGTCCCTTAAATAAAAAGAGCACCTAAAGGTGCTCTGCGACTAAAACCTAACCTGTCGCTGTGATCTATAGAAGTAAGTCAACGAAAATTCATGCAAACAAAATCTCTGATTATCGCAACAGCGGGTCACGTTGATCACGGTAAAACATCGTTAGTTAATTCTCTTACTGGGAAAGATACAGACACCCTTGCTGAGGAGAAGGAACGTGGATTAACGATAAATTTGGGATACGCATACCACCACTTCCTTCCTACAGAGAATAGCGAGCATCCCTGCACGTTAGGATTCGTTGATGTGCCTGGACATATAGATTTCATCAACAACATGTTAGCCGGTGTCGGAGCAGTTAACTTTGCTTTGCTCGTTATAGCAGCTGACGACGGCATTATGCCGCAAACGAAAGAGCATCTTTCTATAATTAATTTATTAGGAATAAAATGGGGAACAATAGCAGTTACCAAAATAGATAGAGTAGATAAAAATCGCCTAAGGAAAGTTGAACAAGACATAAAAGAAATCATATCTGAATCGGGGCTGAAAAATGCACCCTTATTCGCAGTATCTAGTTTAACTAATGAGGGTATTCCGGAGCTCCTAGATCACCTAAAAATCCAAACGATGAGTAGTAGAACTGATCAAGAAAATGTCTCAAATAAACATTTCCGCTATCTAGTGGACCGAGCATTCACTGTCAAAGGCATAGGCACAGTCGTTACCGGAAGTTTACAGTCAGGGACTACTAGCATAAACGATCATGTTGCTATATCTAGCAACGGCGTTTCCGTAAGAATACGCGGAATTCGAATCGATGGAGAGAACATCTCAACCATAGAGAGCGGTCAGAGAGCGGCACTTAATATTGACTCTGACCTTGAAAGTATTTCACGGGGTGGTTGGTTGCTAAACCCAAAAATATTACGCCCAACGAATCGAATAGATACTGTGCTTACATTGATTGACAAAAATACGCGTATAAAGAGTGGTGCCGAGTATCATCTCTACATTGGAACATCTCATCATATAGTAAGCCTTAGATATTTAGACAATGAAAATAATTTCGCACAAATAAAATCTAAGAATAATTTTATCACCCATCATGATGATAGATTTATTTTACGAGACCCTGCTGGCGAAAAAACCATAGGCGGAGGCAAGGTAATAGATATCTTTATTCCACGCAAAAAGCGGGCCAGCAAATATCGATTAAATATGCTCTCCGCATTAAATCAAGATGATATGCCTGCGCTTAAAGCCTTAATTGAGACATCACCCGTAGGAGTTGATTTAAACGAATTTACAATTAATAGAAATTTGAGATCGCATAAAATTGATTCTCTGCTTAATGAAATTAATGCAGCAAACGTTGAATTTTTTTCATTTAAGCTCGACAAAAAAGAGGGCTATACGCTCTTACTAAAAAAATATCTAGAAGAGTACAAACGGTTAATTATCACGCAGATAGAAAACTTCCAGGAAAGAAATTCTAATTTACAAGGGATAAGTTAAACCGTTCTCAGTCACGAAATTAATTTCCCAGGCTCCCACTTGCTATTCCATAGCTTGATAAGATACCTGGTAAAAGCGGGAGTCTTAAAGCTTACGGGAACACTCTTACATCTTCCTTCCCATAAAATTTCATTAAGCAAAGAGGAAAGCGATTTTCTGACTAAAGTGAGGCCTTTGTTAGAGAAATCTGGAAACATTCCTCCTCGCACTCGAGAATTGGCTGAATTAACGGGAATACCTCTAAAACCTCTAGAGAAAATTCTAAGACAAACCACTAAATCGGGCAGCTTAATTAAAGTGGCTGATAATAGGTATTACCTACCCGAAACGATTATGCACTTAGCCGAATTCACAGAACAACTAATGAACAAGAACCCAGCAGAGGAAGGTTTTTCGGTTATTCAATTCAGGGATGAATCTGAAATAGGGAGAAACTTATGCATAGAAATACTTGAGTATTTCGATCGCGTCGGGTTCACCCGCCGGGATGGTAATACTCGCTTTGTAAGGACCGAAAAGGAAAATGTATTCGGCCAGTAGTAAAAAGCACCAGAAGACACTAATCGATTCCATGTAAAACAACTGGTAATTTTGTATACCCTTTAATAAAACTGGAATAAACACGCTCTGGCTCATCTACTATCTCTATAAATCTAAATCTCTCCATAATTTCTTCCCATAAGATGCGTAACTGCATCTCAGCAAGCCTATTCCCCATACAGCGATGAATACCAAATCCAAACGAGAGATGTTGTCTCGCTTTTGGGCGATCTATCCAAAAGTCATCAGGACGTTCAACAACCTCTTCATCCCTATTGCCGGAGACATACCACATAATAACCTTATCACCGGCCATTATTGTTTTATCGCGCAATTGGGTATCTTGCCTGGCCGTTCTTCGCATATAAGCAAGTGGCGTCTGCCATCGAATTATTTCTGACACCATGTTCGGTATTAATTCCACATTGGTACGAAGTTTTTCATATTCTTTTGGATTTTCATTCAGTGCGACAACACCTCCTGATATTGAATTTCGAGTAGTATCATTACCGCCGACGATCAATAAAATGATATTGCCCAAATATTCCATTGGAGACATATTTCTAGTTGCCTCGCCATGAGCAAGCATTGAAACTAAATCAAACCCTGGTTCTTGATTTACTCTTTCGTTCCAAAGTTTAGTAAAATAATTTAGGCACTCCTGAATAGCTGACCAACGCTCCTCCTGCGTTTCCGCAACACCTCCTCCTGGTATAGCAGTAGCCATATCAGACCAGTAAGTCAGTTTGCAGCGGTCTTCAATTGGAAAATCGAACAACGTTGCTAACATTTGAGTAGTTAATTCAATAGATACATTTTGAACCCAATCGAATTCTTCCTTTATCGGAAGACTATCTAGTATATGGGCCGCTCTTTTTCGAATTATTCCCTCTAGATTCTTAAGATTGGCTGGTGCTACGACAGGCTGAACTATACGTCTTTGCTCATCATGTTTTGGTCTGTCCATCGCTATAAATGATGGTAAGGTAAATTCCTCGAATGCATCTACGATAGCTATAGTCGGCTCAGAAGAATAGATATCTGGCGAGGTATCTACCTCCATAATATCTTTGTACTTCATAATTGACCAATAAGGACCCACCGCAGATCTAGTACAATAATGAACCGGATCTTCGTCACGCAATCGCTTTAGAAATGGCAGAAATTCATTCGCCTGCCAGATACCAGGATGAGACAAATCAATCTCTTCTAAAGGCAAAGCATATGGATCTTTCCCTACCATGCTCCATTTACTTTGCGTATTTTTTTTAGGTATTGAATCACTCACATGAGTTATCGCTCTAATATTAATTAGAAGTTTAAATAAAAACTCAAAATTGAAATTCTGGTACAGAAACTATCAGTCCATCTAGTTCTTCGGCGAGAGGTACTTGACAAGCTAGACGTGAATTGGATTTTCGATCAGGGCTTAAACCAAGCATCGCTTCCTCCATTGGGTTTATCTCAGAGACCTTATTCAACCAGGCCTCCTCAATATAAACATGGCATGTGGCACAGGAACAAGCGCCACCGCAATCAGCATCAATTCCTGGAACACCATTAGTAACCGCAGCAAGCATTAAAGAAGAACCGACCTTCGCTTCTACACGGTGCTCTGTCCCATCATGTTCTAGAAAAATAATATTTATCATTCATTCAAGTCCAATAGATTTTTTTTATTTTAAATTAGCATACTAGGAGTTATTTACGCATATTGTAAATTTATCTTGGTATAAATAGCAGGATCTTAGTAAAATTTCTGTAATCCGTCACAGCAAATTCGCCCAAAGTAAGTATAGTAAAATAAAAGGTAATTTTCTTATTAAAACTAAGATATTTTAGATAAAAACAACGAATTCCCATAATTTGATAATCCATGAGAAATAAAAACTACTCATACATTCCAATCGTAATAAGCGGCTGTGTTTTGGTAATGCTTTCGTTTGGCTATCGGGCAGGTTTTGGCTTGTTTCTTGAGCCCATGTCGGTAGATAGAGAATGGGGTAGAGATATCCTTGGATTAGCGTTTGCAATACAAAATTTGGCATGGGGAGTCTTTGCGATAATTGCCGGGGGGATCGCTGACAAGTACGGCAATCTGCGAGTACTTATTGCTGGAATTCTTTGTTACGGTATTGGCTTGTGGGGAATGGCATACTCTACTAGCGAGCTCACAATCTATTCAACCGCAGGTTTACTTGTGGGGGCGGGCATAGCTGGAACATCTTTTGGCATAGTGTTACCGGCCTTAGTCCGAGCGGTTCCGGAAGAAAAGCGAGGGTGGGCCTTAGGAATAGGAACAGCTGCAGGTAGCTTTGGACAATTCCTTCTAGTTCCACTTATACAGACAATTATAGAATTCTTTGAGTGGTTTCAGACCCTCCAGTTATTAGCTCTATCGACAATAGTCATGTTTTTATTCGTACTGCCTATTGCTAAATATGGAGGAGCACCAAAACCAACTGAAGAGATTCAGTCTTCTCTATCAATACTTGAAATTGCAAAAAAAGCTTTTCGCGTTCGGTCCTATGTATTGTTAACTTTTGGCTTTTATGTTTGTGGATTTCACCTCGCTTTTATTGGGGTACATATGCCTGCGTATCTCTCAGATTTAGGTTTTTCAGCTTATATAGGAGCTCTAAGCATTAGCGTTATTGGATTATGCAATATCTTTGGGGCATATTACGCGGGAATAGCTAGCGACACCTACGCAAAACACAAACTTCTAGTTAACATCTATCTTAGTAGGGCCGTGGCGATAGTTTGTTTTTTAGTGATGCCAACTAGCATTATTAGTATTTTAGTTTTTAGTGCTGCAATGGGTTTCCTATGGTTGGCAACAGTGCCGCCCACGTCTGGACTGGTAGCAACATTTTTTGGTACGCGCTACATGACCTTCTTATATGGCATAGTATTTTTTAGTCATCAGCTGGGGAGCTTCACCGGAGTATGGTTAGGTGCATGGCTTTATGAAAATTTCGGAACGTATGAAGGTGTATGGATAGCTGGAATAATCCTAGGATTAATAGCAGCGGTTTTACATTTCTATATTTCTGAAGAAAATCATACCGACGAATTGCAGCATACTAAAATTACCGTTAGTCAAAGTTAACCATAATATTTTTTTTATTTGATTATTAAAAATAAAAATACACGCAATCAAGAAATAAAATATAAGCTATATTTATGAAATTAATTCTATCCAATCTTCCTTGGACTACGATTACCTTCATTATTTTGAAATTTATATTCTTTATTGAATTTTTCATATTCAGTTTCGGCTCAATAGCAGCCGGCACAAATACTATCAAAGCATTTGATGGTCATGCGTACGAAGTGATTAAAACCGCTATGTCCTGGGAAGACGCGCGAGAATATGCGATTCAAAAAGCAGGCACTCTAGTGAAAATTAATTCTTTTCAAGAGAACGTTTTTGTTAAGTTGCTGATGTCTGAAATAATATCAACAGCTCAAGATGGTGGGGGAGCTAGATATTTTTGGTTAGGTGGCTCCGACAAAGATTTTGAAGGCGATTGGAAATGGATTGATGAAACTAAAATCGACACATCAGTCATTACTGCTCGATCTCTATGGGGGCATGGCCCAGGATTTGAAAATGGATCAAGCGAGCCTGACAATTTCATGGGAAATCAAGACTGCTTGGCGATGGGATTAGAAACCTGGCCCAAGGGTGCGGACGATTCTATATCCCTGGGAAGTTCTGGGCAATGGAATGATATTTCATGCTCAAATAAATTAGGCTTTGTAATTGAATATGATATTAGTGCGAGTTTTAAGGATGGACTCTTAGAGGTTAAGCATTTAACTGCTGGCGATAAAAAATATTGGGCCTCTTTTCAAATAACTGAATGTAATTCTATCTGTTTAAAACTCGTAGCGGCTGAAGAAACAAAACTACCAACAACAGGTATGGCAAATTATTTTTCAGAAAATTTTTTGAAAATCAAAAAACTAGAGTACGCCGATAAAATTTATGAACTTGATCTCAACCTTATTGATTCTGAACACTTAATCTTTGAGGCGACCAAAGCATCCCTAACAAGCTCCATTCAAACTTTCCCTTCTGATTCTTGGATAACTGCTAATCCTGAAGACGTAGGCATGGATAGTGTAAAGCTTCAGCAAGCAATGGATTACGCTTTCGAGAACGCCGCGACCCTAGGAGGTGTTGAAAAATCTGCGACACAACCAAATTCCCAAAATACTCAGGGTTTGGTCGTTATTCGACATGGTGCAATAGTGGCGGAAAGATATGCGCTAGATTCTGACAAAGAGTCCATCGCAACCTCTTGGTCAACCGCGAAATCTTTTACGAGCGCACTGATTGGAATAGCGGTAGATCGTGGATATATTTCTTCCATCGAAACTTCTGCAGCAGAATTTATCCCAGAGTGGAAAAGTGATGAAACCAAAAATATAACAATTAAAAATCTACTTATGATGTCTTCCGGACTGAAAGAAAAGGGAAGTAATGATGGTGCGATAATGTATTCAGGAGAAGAAAGAGAAGATGGGAGCATTGATTATTCAAAGCCAGTGAATAATACTCTATTCAGCATCCAAGAGAGAATCGCTGACCCTTCTCGCGCCCATTGGTTGGGAGCCACATATAACTGGAACTATCAGAATACTGACCCTCAGATCCTGGGAGAAATAATTGAGCGCACTACGGGGAAAACACTGTATGATTTCGCCGAAACGGAGTTGTTTTCAAAGATTGGTATGAAGGCGTCTTGGTGGAAGGATGCGTTTAATAACTATATGGCATGGTGCTGCATAGATGCGACAACAAGGGCTTTCGCGAGATTCGGACTCCTCTATGCGAGAGAAGGGAAATGGGGTGGAGAAACTGTCGTACCAGCGGAATGGGCAGTAGAATCAACTGAACCAAACATAGTGACCGCGCCTTCACTACCGACTGGCTATAGTTACTTATGGTGGCCCCACAGATCTGGCGAATGGTTTATTGCTTTGGGCAGCAGGAGCAATAATATCTACGTTCACCCAGGATTAGATCTTGTGGTTGTGAGGAATAGCACGCTTGAACTTGTAGGAAATACGAAAGAACGGTCCACCTCCTATCACTTAACTGAATTCCCTGCACAGTGGGACCATGAAGATTTCTTTCAACCTATAATTGATTCAGCGCAACCTTAATCTATTTTTAAAAGGAGTGCTTGTGACAGACAACCAACTAGGATTTTCTTGGAAACAATTCTGGATAACTTTTATCTATGAGAATCTTCCACCTGTATTCGTATCTCCAATTGCGGCGATATGTATCGAACGCTCCAAATCTCGCGCCTGGTATGTTTGTCAAAATCGTAATCTATTTGCGGTTTCAAGGGACTGCCATCCAACCTACTTTCTTGTCTTTTCGTGGTTATTAGTTTACCCATCATCATGGCTGATCACGGCTGGCTTTTTCATCACTTTATTCGGAGAACCCGATACCATTCAGATC
>JAQWTK010000107.1 GCA_029242705.1 Gammaproteobacteria bacterium
ACTGCTAACTAAATTCTAGACGCCGTGGGCTTTATCTCAATTTGATTAATTTTTCTTTCTGACTGACGCCCGATTACCTGCTGGGTGGTTTGGCGGAAGAGGCAGGAGTTGAACCCACCAAGCCTGTCATAAACAGACCTCACCGAGTTTGAAGTCCGGGCACCCCACCGGGGATGATACTCTTCCGCCGATGATATTAGCACAACAAGATTCGGAAACACCAAATAGTAATATCGAAGCAAAACTTAATGGGAATAAGGATACGGTAAAAATCCGTATGGATTTATCTCGGTACGATTAAGATTCCAATCGTAAAGTAGGTAGGGTACGCTCATTTTAAACTATTTTATCGAACCTACCGCTAACCTAATAAATAGGTCTTAGTCTAAGATGTGCTCACGGAGAGATTAAATGCAATATGCGGAAATTACAGGCTGGGGGAAATGCGTACCTCCCGCGGTTCTTAGTAATGAGGATTTAGCTACATTCATAGACACATCCGACGAGTGGATCACCACACGAACTGGTATAAAAGAACGTCGAGTCTGCCATTGCAATTTTTCAGATATGGCTCTAGTAGCTGCCAAGCACGCACTTGCTGCAGCAGACCTGGATCCTATGGAATTAGATTTAATTCTGCTCGGCAGCCTAACAAATGATAGTTACTGCCCTAATACCGCTTCAATAATTGCTGATGGCCTTGGTGCCAGAAAAGCTGCTGCCATCGATATTAATTCCGCGTGCACAGGATTCTTATATGGCTTACACATAGGAACAAACTTAATTCGTGCTGGCGCACACAAGAAAATTCTTGTGATTGGCGGCGAATTTATTACCCATTATATGAATTGGAGTCAGCGCGATGTAGCCGTTCTATTCGGTGATGCATGCGGAGCTGTAGTTATTGAAGAATCTGAAAAAGAAACCGGCTTATTGGCAGCAAAAATAGGCTGTGAATCCGACGCTAAATTTGCCATTCAAATTACTAATCTGGGCTCCGCATATTCTCGTCTATCCGATGAGCATCTTTACAACGGGTGGAATTTTGGGGGCCAAGAAGTTTTCAAACGTGCCGTAAAATCCATGGCACAAGCATGTGAAGATGTTCTTGAAAGTACGGGAATGTCACTTGATGACATTAAACTTGTAGTACCGCATCAGGCTAATAAACGCATACTGAATGCATTAGCAAAAAGAATAGGAATCAGCGAAGATCGAGTTTTTGTAAATGTTCACAAATATGGCAACACCTCTGCAGGAACAATTCCAGTCGCATTATCAGAAGCTCTTGAAGAGAAGAAAATTGAACCTGGAGATCACCTACTACTAGCCTCATTCGGCGCTGGTCTAACTTGGGGTGCGGGATTGGTTCGATGGAGTGATCGCGTTAATCCCCTCAAGGAAAGCGATGCTGATTTGCCGCCCTGCGATAAAACTGCTCTAGAGATTATTCAACCGCACATTGAACGTTATTTGGCTCATCAAAATGCATCGACTTGATTAAAATCGATTAACTCATGGTGAGTTAAAACTATGAATCAAATTCGGTTTTTATGATTTCATTATCCTTTTTATTTTGGACGACATTGGTAACCGCATTCATTATGTTTTGGTGGAAGAGCGACCAAATAAAATTGTTTGCGATGGCACATATCATAAAATATTGTCGCGTAAGAAATCTTCAACTACTAGATCAAACTATGGTATTAAAAGGACTTTGGCCTATCCGCTCTAATGATGGGTCTCTCCGACTGCGGCGACGCTATCATTTTGAATTCACATCAACTGGAAAAATTCGTAATTTGGGTATTATTGAGCTGATTGGAAGAAAGATACATAAGCTAGAGTTAGAAGCACACTTGCTACCTGAAGATAACGAGAACTTGCACTAATTGGCTTTTCTACTCGGAAAAATAACGTTAATTACACTGTATCGGTGATTTCTTTTCCAACTACCGCTATTTTGCATGTCTTTATCTTATCTAGATGGAATTAAATCTATCACACGCCTAAGATCTCTTCTTTACTATCAATAATTTTGACAACCTCAGATTATATGAATGTTAAAAAATTAATAGTTATCCTCTTTATAGTGGGCGCAATCGCTACGACTCCTTTCGTATTGCGCACTTATTTTAGCGCCGACCTCAAAGAGGTCGACGTAGCAATCGTTTCACAACGAACTATTAGTCCATCGATCCTGGCGTCTGGTTTTTTAGCCCATGAAGAAGAAGTTATGCTCAGCTCAGAAGTAATCGGTAAGGTTGCCGAGCTAATGATAGAAGAAGGCGACTCCGTGAAAACCGGTGATTTAGTTTTACAAGTAGATGATAAAAATTTCTTGGCCGGGCTTGAGCAATCGGAAGCAGCGGTGAGAATTAATACGATTGATATCGAACGACAAGAAGTTCGGGTAAAAAATTTAGAGCGCCAATACGAAAGGAGCAAAAGCTTATATGAAGAAGGCCTTATTGGGGAACAAGAATATGAGTCCCTTCTAAATCAATTAGATTTGGCAAGGATAGACTTTTTGTCTTCAAAAGAAAGCCTGGCACAGGCTGAGGCTCAACTTGATCAAGTTCTAGACAATCTTTCAAAAACACAGATCATCTCCCCTATTGATGGTGTAGTTACAAGCCTAGATATCAAAGTTGGAGAAACGGCTATCGCAAGTTCAACAAATATTCCTGGTTCATCTCTGATGACGATCGCCAATCCAGAGAGCATTTATACAGAAGTGTTAGTCGATGAAGCGGACATTGCCAACATCGAAGTGGGGCAAAGTGCAGAAATTGTTGCAATCGCTTACCCCGATAAGCCCATGCAAGGCATCGTTAAATTCATAGCAAATACCGCAAAAATTGCGCAAGGAAGAACTGGCTTAAGCTTTGTTGTGAAAATTGATATCACGAATCCAGGCGGTGTCGTTCTTCGACCGGGCATGTCTTGTCGAGCTGAAATATTCACACAACAAGAACAAAATGTGGCAGCTATTCCTGTTGAGGCCATTATATTTGAAGAAGACAGGTCGGAACTTCGTAGCGAATATTTCATATTCGTTAACGACAATGGCATAGCGCGAAAGACCAAGGTTGAAGTAGGACTCTCAGATGATGAATACCAGGAACTCGTCAGCAGGATAGACGATGGCATCGAAATTATTACCGGACCCAATAGAGAACTGCGGAATCTGGTCGATGGAGATCAAATCAACACAGCTAGGCCTAGGGGAAACACATCAAATATTCAATCTAATAGATCAGGATTAGGCGGAATTTTTCTCGATTAAACCTTTATATTATAAAGGGTCATATGGAACTTATTAAATTAACTGATGTAAAAAAATATTACGAGATGGGCTCTCAAGTTGTCAAAGCTCTCAACGGTATTGATATCGTAGTTAATAAGAATGATTATCTCGCCTTTATAGGATCCTCGGGTTCCGGCAAGTCAACAATGCTTAACATTCTTGGATGTCTGGACAAACCGACTTCTGGACAGTACCACCTTAATGGCAAGAACGTTGAAATACTTGACCAAAATGAGCTATCAGAAATTCGTAACCTAGAAATAGGATTTATTTTTCAAAGCTTTAATTTATTACCTCGCGCGAACGCGCTCGATAACGTAATGCAACCCTTAATATACAGAAGCGTTGGCTTTAGACAACGCAAAAACATGGCGATGGAAGCATTGTCTCGGGTTGGGCTTAAAGACAGAATCGACCATTTACCAAACCAACTTTCTGGAGGTCAAAGACAGCGCGTCGCGATAGCTCGCGCCCTAGTCACGCACCCTTCTATTTTGTTAGCGGATGAGCCAACTGGAAACCTAGACTCTCGAACAACGGTTGAGATTATGCAGCTATTTGATCAACTGCATGAAGAGGGTCACACCTTAATCGTCGTAACTCATGAAAATGAAATAGCGCAGCATTGCCATCGAATTGTGGAAATGAAAGATGGGAAAATATTCAGTGACACTATTGCCCAACGCTCTAAGATTGAGGCTACTGCTTAATGTTTTTTGCCTTCCTAGAAAGTTCTCGCTCAGCATTTGCAGCAATTCTTGCAAACCGACTGCGCAGTTTTTTAACAACCCTAGGCATCATTATTGGTGTCGCCAGCGTTATCGCGGTTGTTTCGGTAACGGGAGGAATGAGTGCGTTTATCGGGGATTCCTTTGCTTCACTAGGCACTAATAGCTTAACGATACAGTCTTACACCCCCTTTGAAGATTTAATGAAGGGGATCCGGTCCCGTCTTACGCCAGCCGATCTAGAGCTAATCGAAAAACGCGGCGAAGGAATAGCATCAATAACACCGATTCTGGAGGCGAACCGATCAAGCCAACTAAAATACGGACCCCAAACCGCTTATAGTCTAATCATGGGCACAACTTACGCTTACCAAGACGTTGCCCAAACTTATACTGAATTTGGTCGTTTTCTAGCCCAAGCCGATAACATAACTCGGCGGCGCATAGCCGTAATTGGGGAAGACGTTAGAGAAAATTTAAACCTCCCGGAAAATCCAGTTAACGAATATGTTGAGCTTAGCGGAGAGTGGTTCAAGATAGTCGGTTTACTCGAACCAATGGGAGATGTTATGGGTCAAAGCCGCGATAATATTGTGCTTGTCCCCTACTCTACCATGGTTAGTATCCTAGGAAATCAGGCACAAACTGACATCGGCATACAACTGAGCCTCACTCCGACAGCGAATCTAGAGGTTGTAACCTCACAACTCACCTCATTATTGCGTAACGCACACGATTTGAGCGGTAGCGAAGATGACGATTTTCGAATTCAGACTGCTGAACAGCTTATGGAGCAGTTTGATCAAATTCTTGGCACTTTGACGATGGTAATTGCGGGAATAGTCAGTATCTCTCTGCTCGTAGGTGGTATAGGCATTATGAATATAATGTTAGTTTCCGTTACCGAACGTACAAGAGAGATAGGTATATGCAAGGCCATTGGGGCAAAGAGCCACCATATCCTCATGCAGTTCCTGATTGAAGCATTATTATTATCCCTTCTTGGAGGTGCAATAGGACTCGCTTCGGGCTACGGCCTAGGTATGCTTATATCAAATAACATTCCAGATTTTCCTCCCGCAAGCGTACCTCTCTGGGCAGCAGCCTTAGCACTTGGTTTTTCAGGTTTCGTCGGCGTAGTGTTTGGTATTTTACCAGCCGCCAAAGCAGCAAATTTAGATCCTATTGATGCGCTGCGTTATGAATGAGTGATTTAGGCTCTCAAAATTTTATAAATCACAATTAAAGGTTTTCAAATAATTCTCCGATTAGGTTGATTTTTGCTGTGCCCAAAGATACTGTGAACACTTGGATTTAGATAATTAAGAGCAGTTTTAATAAAAACAAATATAAATAGGGAGTGCGTAAATTTTGAATCCGAAATTATCTCGGCGCCGATTTATTAAGGGCGTCATCTACTCTAGTGCAGCCGCTGCTTCGGGGGGCGGTTACTACCTTGCCACGGCCCAAACTAATTCCAATGCTATTGTCGAAAGACTGCTTTCGTTGAGTGTAAATGGACAAACACGACTAGTTGATGTGGCCCCTTCTGAAACCTTAGCATTTACGTTGCGTAACAAACTAGGACTGACGGGATTAAAAGTTGCGTGCAATAGAGGCGAGTGTGGTGCTTGCACAATACTCCTTGACGATGTTGCAAATTACAGCTGTTCCATACTGACACATACAATTAAGCAAAGATCGATCACAACTGTCGAAGGACTAAGGGCCGCAGACGGTAGCCTGAGTGCTGTGCAACAGGGATTTATTGAAGAACTAGCACCCCAATGCGGGTTCTGCACGCCAGGACAAGTTATGGCCGCCACGGCCTTACTACGGACTAATACTAATCCGACTAGAGAAGAAGCAAGGCAAGCGCTAGCAGGCAATCTTTGCCGTTGCGGGGCATATGATCACTATCTGAATGGCGTGATGCGCGCCGCGGAGTTATTGTCATGACATTTATGCATATTGGTAAAGATTTTATTCCACCCGATGTCGAAGGCAAGGTAACCGGAGATGCAAAGTATGTTGAAGATTTCGCGCCGGAAGGAATGGTTTATGCGAGATTGTTAACTAGCCCCGTTGCCAGCGGTAGAGTAGTAGGAATAGATGCATCCGAAGCATTGCGAATGGATGGTGTCTTAGGTGTATTAACAGCTGACGACCTGCCTCCATCATCAGCGCCAGATGACCCAGTTCTTGCCTCTGACGATGTTACTTATATAGGTCAACCAATTGCCGCCATAGCAGCAATTTCAGATTCTATTGCAGAGAACGCAATTGACAGAATCAAAATCGAATTTGAACGCCGAAATTTTGTTACAGACCCTCTTGAAAGCCTAATAGAGGGCGGGCCGAATGCTTACCCCGACGGTAACGTGCTGATGCAAACCAACTCATTAGAAGATGAAAACGCTACTATTCGTGGAGGTATCTCTACGATCAAGTGGCCGGCCAGCGAAATAGAAAATTTCCGTAATGGTAAAGAACCAAGAAATGTAAATTTTGCAGATGGCTGGACATATGGTGATTTAGATTCCGCCTTCGCAGAAAGCGAAGTGATCGTAGAGGAATCTTTCGTTACTGCGGGCACTCCTCACCACTGCCTCGAACCTCGCAGCAGTATGGCTTATTGGCAAAATGGTAAGTGCTATTTTTATGCATCCACTCAAAGTCAAAGCGCGGTAGTTGAACCCCTAGCCGCTCTTCTTGGAATAGAGCCTGAAAATGTCTGCATGATTTCTGAAAATACTGGCGGAGGTTTTGGATCGAAAGGTCGGGTATATCCCACAATGGCGATTACAGGTCGATTTGCACAATTACTAAATCGACCAGTGCAATTGCGAATTACGCGTGAAGAAGAATACTATTTAGGTGTAGGTCGACCCGGGATGCAAGGATGGGTAAAAGCAGGCATTCGCGCCGACGGAACGGTTGCGGCGGTTGATGTAATCATTATTAGCGATGGCGGGCCCACAGGAAGAAATAGTGCCTCATCTTCCGCTCAGCACATTTCCGTAGTCTACACTCCAACAGCCATGAGACTTAGAAACATTCCAGTATTTACTAATACGGCCCCGAGGGGAGCGCAAAGAGGTCCTGGTCAAAATGAAATGTCTGCGGCGATTGCACCTATTATGGATAAAGCAGCCCGCGACCTCGGCATGGATCGCGCTCAATTTCGGCGCGTAAATGCCCCTCACAGCGATTCACCTGTCTACGAATCGCAAGGCCCTGTTACGTCTGCCTTTATGGCTGAAGCTATCGATATAGCCATGGAAATGTTTAATTGGACAGAAAGAGAAACAGCCCCCCGCCAACGTAACGGATCAAAGGTGCGCGGACTAGGAATTGGTCTCGGTTATCATTCAGCGGGCGGTAATGGCTACGATGGTTTAGTGAGAATAACCCCCGACGGACGAGTCCATCTACATAGTGGTGTAGGTAATTTAGGCACCTATTCTTACGCAGGCACCGCTCGAGCAGCAGCAGAAGTTCTAAAATGCCGCTGGGAAAGCTGCGAAATAGTAAGAGGAAGTACCGACCAACACTTGCCGCACTCGTCGACGCAAGGTGGATCAAATACTATTTTCACTCATACACGTACTAATTGGGTTGCAGCAGAAGATGCAGTGATAAAGTTGAAAGAAATTGCCGCAACTGAATTTGGCGGAAATGTTGACCAATACGATATCAATAATGAAAGAGTTTTTAAGATTTCTAATCCAGAAGAAAGTTTAAGCTATGCCGAGGCTGCCGCCAAAGCGATTGAAGTGGGGGGGAAGTATAGTGGCCAAGAATATCCCAATGACCTGCACCCCATTACGCAACGAGCAGTCGAAGGAATAGCTGGAACAGGACTTATTGGGGTAGCAAGAGATAATTTACCGAAAAGAGGAATAGCTCCTGGATTAATGATCAGCATGACAGAAATTGAGATAGATCTCGAAACCGGCAAATATGAAGTATTGGATTACGTTGGAATCGCAGATTGCGGAACTATCATCCACCCGCAAGGGTTATCGCAACAAATTAATGGAGGTGCCGTATGGGGATTTGGTATGGCTGCGTCTGAAAGACATGTTTATGACCCCCAAAATGCACTGCCGGCAAATATTGGACTCTATCAAGCAAAACTCCCCACCATTATGGACGTGCCAATCGAGATGACTAATGGTGCGGTAGACATAGCGGACCCCTACAACCCGGCTGGAGGGCGGGGTGTAGGAGAACCATCCCAGGGAAGCGCTGTAGCGGCTGTTACCTCAGCGATTGCAGATGCACTAGGACACTCTTTCAACCGAGTACCAGTCACACCAGACATGATAGTGAATTTTGCCAACAAAGAAGAACAAGAGTCCACTCTGTTAGCTATCAATACATTCTAGCTGCTAACTTGAAAACTTTTAAAGGTCGGTTTTTATCGGCCTTTTTTTTCTAACACTTTAATAACCACCAATTAAGCCAGCTCTCGGGCTCTTACGGGAAAGTAGCTTTAAGATAATTTCTTAATTTTCTACTTGGGCGCCTATATTTAACCATACAAGGGACATGAAAAAGGATAGTATTAAAACCTTACTCAATACGGGGGTTAGTCATGGAAACCGGCTTTCTATATTGGCACTGGATTGTATTTGGTATTGTCTTAATGCTATCCGAAATCTTTATCGGATCATTCTTCATATTCTGGTTTGGTGCAGCCGCTGTGGTGGTTGGCTTACTTATAGTGCCTCTCCCCGGCATGTCTTTGACTGCACAAGTTCTAATTTGGGCGATATCGTCTGCATCATTTGCTTTCGCTTGGTTCAAGTTAATCAAACCATTGAATACCGATAAAACGAAAGCTGGCCTATCGAAAGAGGCTCTCTTAGGAGAAATTGGTCAAGTGCTCCTAGCGCCGAACGGAGAGAAACGCGGAAAATTAAGATTCCCCGCACCTGTATTGGGATCTGATGAATGGTTAATTATCTCTCACGACGAGCTCGACGTGGGCGATCGAGTCAGCGTGGTCGAACTTTCTGGAAATGCATTAATCGTAAAAAAAGCCTGAAAATTCGAAGTTACTTAGAGGAGGATAACAATGGATCCTAGTATAATTTTAGCATTGGCCGTACTCGCATTTTTATTAATTACGGTTGCGCAAGGCGTAAGGCAAGTTCCACAAGGTTTCAAATGGGTCGTGCAAAGATTGGGCAAATATAGCTCAACCCTAAACCCTGGTTTGAATTTTATAATTCCATATATTGATGCTGTAGCGTTTAAGGTAACAACGAAAGACATCGTACTCGATATCCCCTCACAAGAAGTAATAACCAAAGATAATGCTGTAATAATTACTAACGCAGTGGCTTACATAAATATTGTGTCGCCAGAAAAAGCTGTGTACGGTGTCGAAAATTATGTGATTGCTATCCAAACTTTGGTCCAAACTTCTTTACGTTCAATCGTTGGTGAAATGAGCCTCGACGACGCCCTGTCCTCTAGGGACCATATTAAGGCAAAATTGAAAGCCGCCATATCAGATGATATTGCGGATTGGGGAATAACACTTAAAACTGTCGAAATACAGGATATCAACCCATCCACGACAATGCAGCAAGCTATGGAAGAACAAGCTGCAGCAGAACGTGCTCGTCGGGCCACGGTCACCCGAGCAGATGGCGACAAGCAAGCAGCTATTCTAAAAGCAGACGGAGAATTGGAAGCATCAAAACGAGCAGCAGAAGCACAAGTTATCCTGGCTGAAGCTAGTAAGCAAGCCATTACAAAGGTAACCGAAGCAATTGGTGAAAAAGAGCTGCCGGTTGTTTATTTGCTCGGTGAAAAATATATTTCATCTTTACAGCAACTTTCAGAGTCTGGTAATTCTAAGTTCGTCGTACTGCCTGCTGATATTCCAGCGGCACTGCAAGGGCTGATGGGCAAAAAATAACTCCCGTAAACACTCTAATCTTTGTACTTAAAGCATTTTCAGTGAAGTTTACGTGAGTTAAACTTAAGCAAATGGAAAACAATACTAGCGGCGCTACCCAACTCAAAAATATCGACGAATTAGACGAAAGGTCGTTCGCTCAACGCCTGCTTTCAGGAGAATACGGACTTGCGCTAACCTACTGGGTCCTATTCTTTTCCGGGTGCGGACTCTATTTTATTTTCGGTAGTCAAGCGGTGGATTCAGAGAATTGGCTATCCTACTTAATGATCGCTAGCACGCAATTAGGATACACGGCCCTACTTCTGATTCGTATTAAGACAGCATACAAGGGCCCACAGCTATGGAAAGTAATGTCACGGACTTCTTCGATATTTATGATAATTAATATTCTAGTTGGCATTTGCACTCTTGGTTTTATTTATTGACCTGTCTCATTACGCTAAAAATATAACCCAACCAAAGCACTTAAAGGAATCTATTTTTGAATCAGTTATCTTCTAATAAATTTACAATAGTTCTTAAGAAGGAATGTCCCACCTGCGAGTTAATTGAACCTGTATTAAGACAGTTAGTAGCGGAATACGAGAAAAACATATCCATATATGTGCAGGACGATCTTACATTTCCAAGAAGTATAGACAAAAAATTAGATGACACATCATTAGAATTTTCTTATGCCAATAACATAGAAATAGTACCGACACTTATTTGTTCAAATGATAATGAAGAGATAACGAGAACTGTCGGCTGGGATAAGTCTGAGTGGCGACAACTCACTGGGCTAGCGTCCCTTGGCGAAGATTTAATCGATTTTAAGCCTGGGTGTGGCTCAAAGACGCAAGAACCAGGGATGGAAGAACAACTCATAGCGCGCTTTGACAAGAATTTACTGTCTTCTCGAAATATTCCACTCGCTGAATCAGAGGATGAGATGGAAAGTTGCTTTGAGAGAGGGTGGAGTGATGGGTTACCTGTCGTGCCCCCAACTTCCGTTAGAGTAATTCGAATGCTAAAAGGAACCCATCGCTCCCCTGACGAAATCATAGGTAAAATACCCCCTGATAATTTACCTTGTACGATTGAGAAAGTGGCTATCAATGCGGTACTTGCCGGATGCAAACCTGAATATTTTCCGATCGTGCTGGCCTCCGTTGAGGCGGCACTCCAAGACAGGTTCTGTATGCATGGTCTGCTGTGCACAACGTATTTCTCTAGCCCTGTCATGGTTGTAAATGGACCGATTATCAAAGAAATCGGATTAAATAATGGAGTTAATGCTTTAGGCCAAGGGAATCGTGCCAACGCAACAGTTGGCCGCGCCCTACAATTACTCATTCGAAATGTTGGGGGTGGCTTACCAGGAGGGATAGATCGCGCTGTAATGGGTAATCCTGGAAAATACACCTACTGCTTCGCCGAAGACGAATCGGATGAGCAATGGACCACATTAGCTCAAGATCGCGGTTTCAATAGGCAAGATTCTGTAATTAGTCTGTTTGCTGGTGAGGGCTTACAACCCATTGTTGACCAAAAATCCCGGGGGGCTGAATCACTCGCTAAAAGTATAGCTAATAGCCTGCGAACAGTAGTAAATGCGAAACTATATGGTGCAGCAGATGCAATACTGGTCATTTCTCCTGAACATCGAAGAGTAATTCGAGATTCCGGATGGACCAAGGAAAATTTTAAAGAAGTGCTTTGCGAAAATTTGATGATGCCTGGCGCTAATTTGATCCGCGGGGCTCAAGAAATTTCAGAGGGCATGCCAGAGAAATTAAAAGATAAAATTCTTAGTAAATTTCGTGATGATGGATTACATATCACATCAACAGGAGGTAAGGCCGGGATGTTTTCCGCTATTATTAGTGGGTGGGTAGCATCCGGCGAAAAAGGTAGTCAAATAGTTTCACAGAAAATTTAAAAACAGGAGGGCATCATGAACAATACTGTCATGTTAGATCCAACGGCGGAACTAAAGCCGGTAGAACGACAAATTCTTCCTCGTTTAGAGACATTATCAGGGGCGACTGTAGGGCTTCTCGATATTTCTAAACCACGAGGGAAAGAATTTTTAGATGAAATAGAAGAGCATTTGATAGGCCTGGGCGCTAAGGTAAAACGTTATACTAAGCCGACATTTGCTCGAATCGCACCCAAGGAACTGAATCAAAAAATTAGCGTCGAGTGCGATGCGGTGATTGAAGGATTAGCTGACTGAGGCTCATGCACTTCGTGCAGTTTGCATGACATCATGGACCTAGAAAGCAGAGGACTTCCCTCAGGATTTGTGGCTTCTTGTGAGTTCGAGCAAGCTGCAAATGCACAAGTAAAATCCTTGGGTATTAAGCCCGCGAGAGTATTTGTCCCTCACCCTATACAAGATAGAACAGATGAAGAGATG
>JAQWTK010000011.1 GCA_029242705.1 Gammaproteobacteria bacterium
CGTAAAGAGGCTTGATTGGGTTAGCCGAACCGCGCGGCGGTGCCATGGGCTCAATGATCTCAGCGGCCTGATCGAAGAAACGCACAGATACGTCGGGATGTTGCATGCCGGCGTGAAGTAATCCACTTGCCTGGTTAGCCATAATGGCGGTGTAACCCTCTTCCCCCTCTTCGACGCGCCGCTTTAATTCTTGCTCTGCGGCTTGCAGTGTCTCTTGGTCTTCGAGGTGATACGCGGAGAGCGCCGTCGCTAGGAGCTCATGGTCGGGAGAGCCTTTAGTTACCTCCTGGATCCTCCACTCTTCGGTATCCACAATGTAGCGATTCTTAGTTAAAGCGACTGTATTGTTTGCTCGAGCCGCACCGGATGCTCCTCTAGCTCCCCCTTCAGCGAAGCCACCCTGAGTAGACATGGTTTCTATGCGATCTATCCAAAGGCGAGCTTTCTCATAGTCACCCTTCTGCAAATCACCATACTGGCCCCAGTCGAGGGAATGAATTGCATCACCCATACTTTGACCGGGTCGCCAAAGTTCCCGCGCCGCGTCAAAGGCTGACTGATTGTTTCCGGATACCAGATCCCACATACCATGTTGTATGAAGATGTGGGTCGGCATATGTCTGGCGTGCGACACCGCGGGCGCGATCTCAGCATAGCGATAGGCAGCTTCAAGTGCTAGTGGCGCGTGAATTGGGTCGTCAAAAGAGTGAATGGTATAGTGCGCTGCGCCCGGATGCGTCGGCCTTCTATTAAATATCTCCAATGCGATTGTGCCTGCACGGACCGCCATACGGTTATCAAGATCTCCTCCTGAAACTGCACGAGCACTCAATATCGATAGAGCATAGAAAGCGGCAACTTCATCGTCGTCAGAATATTTCTTATAAAGGTCTTCCATCGCCTCCATGTATCCAATCTTACGATCGGGTATCTCTCCCTCACCCCACAAAATCTCTGCAGCGGCGAGAAACCCCTTCTCTCGATCAGTTGGCGCCTTTGACAGTCGAATTTCTGAGGTAGGGCCAAGGCGCTGAAGCACATTGCGAGGCTCGGTTGCATCCATTCTCGAAAACAAAGGATGGTTGTAGGCAAGAGACTCACCCCAGTAGGCCATAGCAAAGTCCGGAGCAATTTCTTGCGCTTTCTGAAACTGTTCCTGCGCTTGCTCCCAGCCAAAGCTATGCAGGATTGCCACTCCACGCAAAAAATATTGTTGCGCTTCCCCAGACTCAGAGGTCGGAAAATTAATGGAACCGACATTATCGAATTGTGCACTGACGGGTCCGGCTATAATCGCCAAGGCAGCGATCAACACTAATTTTTTAAATCGTTTGGTCATTGATATCCCCTATAAAAACGAAATTCTGTTTTCCAAATTTATCCTGACACAACATCCCTCATATCCAAAAGCCACTATAGATGTTTGCTGATAAGTAAGCTAGAAATACGAACTTAAAATTACTTTGAACTACCACACCATTTCCTATTGTGATTCCACCATGTTAGATTGGTTTTAGGCAATATCAAGGGAACGTCGATATGATGCACCTTTTTAGAAAATTTTCTTTGACTGCGCTTTCGCTTGTCATTTGCTCTGGGACCTGGGCACAGCAAGTTCTGCTGCCTACTCAAAACTGCCGCAATCACTCCGCCTCCGACATAGTGACCTTTGCGGATGCAGTGCTGGAAAACGAGGTGCGTGAGGCTTTTTCACTCGGGCCAAAAGATTCTCTCAGCTGCGGGCAAGCTAGGCAATTAACTGTGCTAAGAGCGCCCGGCGGTGGAGCAAGAAGATCGGTTTCAGGATCGCCTGAATGGGCTGACCCCGAACACATATTTCATGATCTTTCCGGATTACAAAACCTTTCGGGCTTGACTAACCTCTCTCTCCCTAATCGAGGACTCTCCGATGTTAGCCCGCTGTCTGAACTTACGGAGCTGACACATTTGAATCTCCATACGAACTGGATTTCTGATATTAGTCCATTTCGTCGCTTAACTAAGCTGGTGGATTTGCGTATCGCCGAGAACCCATTGACAGATATCAGCGCCCTAAGTGAACTTACCAATCTCAGAGTGCTTCGGATGCACCGCCACGGTGATTTCATCGGCGGACAAAATCCCAGAACTTACAAGGGTGCGACAGGATTACTGTTTATCAATGCCGTTACCGACATCAGTCCGCTGGCAAACCTTACCAAGCTGGTTGATCTTAATATACACACACAAAATATAAGTGACCTGTCCCCTTTGAGTGGATTGACATCATTACTCGAACTGAGACTTGCCGGTAACTCGTTTACCGACCTTGGGCCTTTACGCAAGCTCACTACTCTTGAATATCTTGAACTGACCGGGAACGACATAACTGATATAACGCCACTTAGTGGCCTTACGAACCTGATGGCACTTGACCTCCGATTCAACCCTGAGTTAACAAATATTCAGGCACTATATGAAAATCCTGGTATTGGGGATGGAGATATTGTCGAACTAAGGCATACTAATGTGTCATGCACTGATCAAGCAAGACTGGCGGAGAAAGGGGTGGAAGTTCGCACTGAGTTATTTTCTTCTTGCGCCACCGCCACTAGACAACGATAAGGGTTTTTAGAAACTACTATAATGAAAACACTAAAATTTACCACCCTAATTTTTTGCTCACTGTCCGTTTTATTTGCGTCCGTGCAAGCTGCAGGGCCAGCTGATGTCATTGTCACCCGAGTTGGGAATGGGCCAATCATCACGCCGGAAATGGATGCTCGAATGGGCGGCAATATTCAGGGCCCATCATTGATAAAGGTTCCTGATTGGGTACCGAACCCCCTCGGCAACTACTATCTGTATTTCGCCGATCATCGCGGCACCTATATTCGTATGGCCTATGCGGATAAAGTCACCGGACCGTGGACTGTGTATTCGCCGGGCTCGTTGAAACTCGAAGATTCATTCTTTCCCACCACTTGTCCGCCGTGCTCACTTTCTCCGGGGCGGACTGCTTCGCTATATGCACACATTGCATCACCTGACGTGCACGTGCGTGAAGATCTTCAACAAATAGTCATGTATTACCACGGACGAGGAGAAGGCAGACAGTTCACCCGGGCAGCAGTCTCTCAAGACGGCATTAATTTTAAAGGGAGAGAGGAAGAGCTGGGTCCGCATTATTTTCGAGTGCTCAAACACGATGATTATTACTATGCCATGAGTATGCCGGGCTTTCTGCACCGATCGCCCGACGGATTATCAAGATTCAAAGCAGGCCCTCAATTTTTTAACGCCAATATGCGGCACTCGGCCCTAGTGATCCATGACGACCACCTCTATGTATTTTTTTCCCAGGCAGGAGAACAACCAGAAAGAATTCTACTTGCCACTATCAATTTGACAGAAGATTGGCAGGACTGGACAGCCACTGATCCGGTAGAAGTATTGCGCCCCGAGTTCGATTACGAGGGTGCGAACCTGCCAAACGAGCCGTCCAAAAGAGGTTACATCGATGTGAGGGTCAATCAGCTTCGTGATCCAGCCATCTACCAGGAAGATGATAAAACCTATTTACTATATTCAGTTGCGGGTGAGAGCGGTATCGCTATCGCTGAAATTAAATTTCATAGCCCCTAATTAATTCTAGTGACAATGCAAATAATAAAAGCAAAAACTATAATAAAAAGGTAGGACTCATGAATCGTCGCTCTTACTTGCCGATGCCGGCAATTCTAATACTGCTAACTTGCTCCCTACCCAACTTCGCTATTGGTCAGATACAATCCATCCTCTCTCCTATGGAGCACTGCCGAGACTTCTCGGCCGACGCGATTGTTACATTTGCAGATCCCGATCTGGCCGAAGTGGTAAATGAAGCAGTGGGTTTGGAGTCGGGAGCAGCAATAAGCTGCAGGCAGGCAGAAGAGCTTGAACAACTGATTGTTGGCACGACTATTCAGCGCGTGGTCTACGGTGGCACGCTGCGGCCGTCGCCAGAGAAACCTTTTGAGAGTTTGGAAGGTATCCAGAATCTCACAGGTCTTACCAGGCTTAACATTATAAATAGGCTCATTACTGATATCAGTCCGCTTAGCAGCCTGACCAATCTCGTTTCTCTGAACCTGCATACAAACTGGTTCAGTGACCTCAGTCCGATAAGTGGGCTGATCAATCTTGAGCAGCTAATTGTCAGTGAAAACCCAATCTCTGATATCAGTCCTCTGGCAGGGCTCAAAAAACTGCACCAATTACATGTGCATGGACTTTACGATTACCAGCTACAGCACTACATCAGGATGGATGATGGGCGCGACCCGAATGCAGTATTCAATGGCATTACCGACATAAGCCCGCTAGCTGGACTAACAGAAATGCGACTGCTGCGCATTCATCTAAATGCCATATCTGATATAAGTCCGCTTGCCAATCTTAATAAACTAACGCATCTCCGTATTTATGACAGCCAGATTAGAGATATCAGCGCGCTGGCGAATCTCGATAAGCTGGTCTTGCTGTGGGCTCATAACAATCAGATCGAGGATATAAGCCCACTGCGAGGCATGGTTGGTATGCGTCAATTAAGCCTGAATGACAACGCCATCTCAGATATCAGTGATCTCAGCGGGATGCTTGAAATGGAGCACTTGTTTCTTAGTAATAATAGAATCAGCGACATTGACGCACTAAGGCGATTGCATGTCTTGAAAGTCTTGAGGCTCGAGAACAACGATATTACAGACGTAAGCGCATTAGCTGGAATGAACCAACTCGATGAATTAAGTCTGGCGCGCAACTGGTCTCTTTATAATGTAAGGCCACTCCTTCTAAATTCTGGTCTAGGGGACGGCGATGAACTCGACCTGCGCTTCACCTATGTGCGCTGTTCTGACATGAATGCTTTCACAAACATGGGTGTTGATCTGCTAAGGGTTACTGCGATAAATGGCTCAGCCTGCGCTGGACGCAGATTAGAAGATCCTTAAGATAAAAGAGGTCATCGTTATGAACAAGTATTACAAGAGTTACTTTCTGCTATTTGTAGTTACCACACTCAATATCACTTTAGTGCAAGCACAAACAAATGGGCAAACACTAAACGAAGTAAACGGCTCGATGACCATACCTGGTGATTTCACTTTTGCGAGTGTCGGTGACTTAATGATCAGAAGGCCAGCTTCTCAATTAGCCGATCCACAAACACAGAAAGTATTTGATTTAATTCGAAGCGCAGATTTAGCAATCGGAAACATGGAGGGAGAGTTAGCTAACCTCCGGGAGTTCGAAGGACCAATGAACGGGTTCGTTGGCACTCATGAGGTGGCCGAAGATCTTAAAATGATGGGTTTCGATATGGTTAATCGTGCTCAGAATCACTTATTGGATTCTGAAATCGCAGGCATGTTTTCCACAAATTCTCTGTTAGACGAGGCGGGAATCATACATGCAGGTTCAGGAAAAAACTTACAAGAAGCCGCGGCACCTGCCTTTTTCGAAACACCAAAAGGTCGTGCCGCTTTGGTCGGAACCCATGCTCCAATCTGGCCAGAACATAATCGCCTTGCCGCAACATCACTAATTGGCAATCTCGGTGGCAGGCCAGGCCTAAACATGTTGAATTATAGAGAGACGATTTTAGTTTCCCGAGATCAATTCAATGCTTTAGAGCAAGTGAGAGAAGGATTTCTAGAGTATAAAAACAACTACGATAATCCACGGGCCATTACAAATGCGTCTCCTAGTGTAGGGATTAACTTTCCTGCATCTAGTTCCGGGCGAAATAACCCAACCTATCGGGTAGCAGAACAAAAAGAGATACCCGGCACTATTGTTTATCAAATGGATGAAAATGATCTTGATCGTATCTTAAAAAACATTAGAAATGCACGACAACTGGGCGATTTTGTTATAGCCGCTGCACATATTCACCAAAGTCGATCTATTTTAGAGACTCAGCATCTAAGCACGCGACCGCCAGCCTTTTATATTGATCTAGCGCACCAAGCTATTGATGCTGGAGCAGATGCCTTTGTCGGCACTGGCGTGCAAACACTGAGGGGAATCGAAATCTACAAAGGAAAACCGATTTTTTATGGGCTTGGTGAATTCTTCAGAGAAGCACAATGGGAACTCGAATTAATAATGGGTAACGCAGCCACAGACCCGGACAGAAGAATGCAACAGTTCTCTAGAAATTTTGGAGGATCTAGCCAGTCTTTGGAGAGCTTAATAGCCATTAGCCACTTCAGCGATAGCACCCTGAAAGAAGTACGATTATATCCCACCGAGTTGGGTATAAATGGCCCCGATTCGCGTCTCGGCATTCCGCGAATAGCAGAACCACAAGATGCAAAGCGTATATTGAAGCGAGTAGAAAGACTATCAGATGAGTGGGATACTGATATTGAAATCGATGGAGACGTAGGAATTATTCGACTTAACTAACTTTTTCCCTTTTACTAAGGCGGCTTCTATGCCAGCGAGGTGCAAGCTAGAAATAAACGCTACAGAAGCCCTGATAAACTCTTGCTTAGTTATATATAGGTCCTATTCAGTTCTTAGTCCTCGCCTCTAATGCACCTACGAGCTCCGAGAGTTTTTTTAGTACTTCAGTAAATTCTTGGACCTCAATTGCGAGGCGTATCATTTCTTGCTCCATAGCTTTTGTTTTCTCAAGCTCCTCACCTCTAACTGAAACGCGATCCAATAGTGCGCCGGATCCTGGCGCCCCTAAAGAACCGCTTGACAAGCTCTGTATATAATTTTGCGTCTGGCGCGCCTCCTCTCTTCTAAGATACGCCGCCATGCATGTTCGAACCGGCAGGTGGCTTCCGGTATACAACACCTCCTCGCAAGTTACATCAAATTCATCGTTACTGTTCAGATCATTAAACAAGCTATAAGCTTCTGTTTCCGCACATTCAATCTCTAAGCGCAAGGAATAAGTGGTTCTTTCCCCTGTTACGCTAATTTCTTCAATAGTACTTCTAGCAGTTTGTGGCTTGGTCGTGGATTCAGAATCAGACGTGGATTCTTGTTGTTGGCTAAAAATTAGAGGACTCAAAAGAAGTAAGGTTATTGTTGTTATTAGTTTTTCATAATATTAAAGCCTTCTTGATTGGACGCGAGGTAGAATTACTAATAGCCTAAATATCTTGAATTAGCTATTCAACTCTCCCCACCTCCACGTAACAATGTTTCAACGAAGCATCATTTTTCAATCAATGGCAAAACAATAAAGCAGTCCCGCCCCTCCAACACTAATTAACTCCTCCTGTGAACATCCTGGTGTGCCATGAGAAGAATTCCAGGGTGCTCCTGGCGTCAAAAAAGACCAACGATCCGCGTGGCCCACTCTTGCACTACCCTCATCATTACTCGTCCAGTTATTGCAGGTTTGATCCTGCCCCACTGGAAACGCAGAGCCATCAATTTGTGAACCAGTGAGTATATCGTGCTCCGAAAAATCAGGAGTTTCTATCCGCGAGGCAATCCTATTTCCGTTTTCATCCACCGCATTTTCCCAAGTAATGTTTGAGTTATCATAATGAAGTGACGTTAAGTTATTTGCAATTATCGCCCCTAGAGCATTAGCCCATGGCCCCTGTCCGATTCGATCTCGAGCATTAACCGCGTTGATGCCTTGAGTGCTCAAATATGCTTGCCAAGCCCGACTACCTCCGCCGGCAGCCACCGCGAGCGCCTGACAATGTGCGTCCGCCCCAGCCAAACCTCCAAGGTTTGCCCCATCGCCAACACCTACGCTGGATACAAAGAATCCCATCTCGGGTGGTTCCTCATCTCCCTGTTGAGCTGAAATGGAAAATTCAATCAATATGGACATAAAGGTAAGTAACGATATTATCGTAAGAGATTTTTTATTACTCATATTTTTACTCCTTAACAGGTTCGTGATTTGAGCGTATAAGGAAACTAGCAAGATGTGAAGCGTTACAGGTTTTTTCTAATGGGCTATTGCGCCATTATCTCGGAAAGATTTCCTAATTTATGTTAAAACAGCACCTCTAAAATCGACTCGCAGATTAAAAAAGATCAATCCGCGCTAGGGAGACCAAATGGTAGATAAGAAATCAACATCAGCAATTGACCGCAGAACATTTATCGGGGTAACGAGTGCTATTGGGGCTATGGCAGCAAGCGGTGTAGGACCGGCAATCGCTCAATCTCGTTCGTCCCGCCCGACAGTAATCAGTTCTGGAAATGGCTTTGTTTATCGTAATGGTGGCACAGAAACTTGTGTCGAGCGGGCCTATCGAATGATGACAGAGGGTACTGATGTTCTGGAGTCACTCGTTGCGGGAGTGAATATCGTCGAATTGGATCCGGAAGATACAAGCGTCGGTTATGGTGGCCTTCCCGATGCCTTGGGCAGGGTTACACTGGATTCTTGTTGTATGCATGGACCCCTGAAACGTGCTGGTGGTGTCGCGGCACTCCAAGGTGTTCGCACACCTTCAAATGTAGCCAAGGCAGTGGCCGATATGACCGATCATCACCTGCTTGTAGAACGTGGGGCTCAAGATTTTGCCCGACAAATGGGTTTTGATATAGAAGACGATCTAAATACCGAGCTTTCTCGACAGCGCTATTTAGAATGGCGCCGCCGCATAGACCCCTCACATTATCCAGACCCAAATCGACAGGCGCAATTAACTCCCGATATGCACAAGAATTTTGCTCGAAAAAGCATAATGGTAGCCGAAGAAATGGCAGCTGAAGGTTTGATTGATCCTGAGCATCTTTATGGCACCATCAACTGTAATGGCGTGAATAGCAATGGAGATGTGTGCGGCGTAACTACTACCTCCGGACTGGCATGGAAGATTCCTGGTCGCGTGGGAGATAGCCCAATTCTCGGTGCCGGCTTATATGTCTCGAATGACCATGGAGCAGCTGGCTCTACCGGTCGCGGTGAAGCCAATCTCTATAACCTTGCCTCTTTCCTGGTTGTTGAAGAACTCCGGCGCGGCGCTAACCCGAAGGATGCTGGTATGACGGCATTGCAGCGGATATGGGAGAATACGGAGGCTAGACTGTTAAATGAAGATCGAGAACCTACATTCAACGTAAACTTCTACGTGCTCAATAAAGATGGGAGCCATGCAGGCGTGGCGTTCTACGGCACATCTGCTAACGGAAGCCAACGTAATTATGCTGTGTGCGATGAAAATGGCGGACGTCATGAGCCCATTGAAGGACTTATTAGATAGAACGAAGAACCTATAATTTTAAAATCTTTCGACATCATTCCAACATTACTAAAAAGATAATGCGGCAATGCTTTGTTTTAAAAATTACGAGTAAAAGCGTTTATAGCGCGTAGGCAATTAATCACATGGCTAAAAACAGAAAAAAAAGTGGTAAAAAAAGTAAAGCTAGTAATGAGCCTACCATGGCGGACAAGGCGGACAAGTTTTACTGCTACCAAAAATCGGTTCAAGAACCAGAACACGAAGTAGAGATTTTCGAGCTTGTTTTCAGAGATGCATATCAGGAAAAACCTTTGACTCTGAGAGAAGATTTCTGCGGCACTTTTGCCGTGTGTTGCGAGTGGGCCAAATCAGACAAAAATCGAAAGGCAATAGGCGTGGATTTATGTCCAGAAACACTCCAGTGGGGAATTGAAAATAACTTGAGCAAACTTAAGCCGGAAGCCGCAGAGAGAGTTGACACTCTAGAGAAGGATGTACGTTCGCAGACCGCACCGAAGGTAGATGTGTTGGCAGCACAAAATTTCTCTTTCTGGATATTTAAAACTCGAAAAGAAGTCGTCGATTATTTTAAGATAGTTTATGAGAACCTAAATGATAAGGGCGTCATGGTCATGGACATGATGGGAGGCAAAGAGTCTTACGCAACAGACGTGACCGACAAGCGTACGATTGTAAAAGGAAGCAATGGCTTTAAGTACCGCTGGGAGCAAGCTTACTTCAACCCAGTCACGTCAGATTGCTCCTTTTATATACACTTTAAGTTCGGAGATGGCAGCCGCCTGAAAAAAGCTTTCGAATATCACTGGCGCTTTTGGACCATTCCTGAAGTACGCGAGATGCTTGAAGAAGCGGGCTTTCGTAAAAGTCTAGTTTATTGGGACGTAGCTCCCGAGGACGAAGAAGAAAGGTGGGAGGTAGTTAAGGAAGCGCCCAACGACGATAGCTGGCTCTGTTATATTGTGGGTGTAAAGTAATAAGTTCAGAAAATCCAGTACCTATATAAGTACTCTCATAAGTCACAATATGCTGTAATAACAGCAGGTACTAAATTTAAACGTACCAGGAGATCCTCAAAAATGACTATCCTGCGGAAAACTCTAAACCGATCTAGTCTTGTGCTGATAGCTTCGTCACTCGCCTGCTCTTTCGCCAACGCCCAAAGCGATCGCCCGAACCTCGAAGGTATCTGGACCAACGCGTCACTCACAAATCTGCAACGCCCAGAGGGTGTGGACTCGCTAATTGTTCCGCCCGAGCAGGCCCAAATTATAGCCGCGGCTACCCCAATAGCCCGTCTCGAGGGTGGGCTCGATGAGGGCGACGGTGTGAACGATACGCCCGAAGCGGGAGCCGATGACTTTGGTGTCAGGGCCTACAATAATTTTTGGGTAAGTCCTGGATCTAATCTGGCCCTTGTGAAAGGTGAGTTCCGCACCTCTTATATAGTCGACCCGCCGAACGGTCGCGTCCCGCGGCAAGAAGATCCGCAATACGATTTCGAAAGAGCAAATTTCGGTAATCGCTATGTGACAGGAATTGCTGACTATCGTGGCCCGGAGGCCTTCCCAAACGCAGAGCGTTGCCTATTAGGTTTCGGCAACAAGGCGGGACCCGGGATGATGGGAGCACTGTATAACAATACCTACCAATTCGTGCAGACGGATGATTATGTGATGATCCTGGTAGAAATGGTTCACGACGCACGGATTATTCCGATCTATGACTCCGCTGAGGAAGCGCGAGACAATCGAAGACCAACACCACTAGAGCAGTGGTTTGGTGATTCTGTCGGTTGGTATGAAGATGACGAGCTTGTTATCGAAACCACTAACATCCACCCACAACAAATGAGTCAGAGCTCAATCCCGATAACTAAAGATGGAAGAATAACTGAACGATTTAGCAGATATTCTGATAATGAAATTTTCTACCAATTTATTGTAGAGGATGACAATATTTACCATCAGACTTGGACCGCAGAACTAAGCTTCTATGCTTCTCCCGAGCCTTGGTACGAATATGCCTGCCATGAGGGCAACTACTCTATGCCGGGATCGCTAGCGGGAGCGCGAAGACTAGAGCTCGACGCCTTAGGACAATAAGATAAGAGGAAAGCGCCATGAAAATTACAACCCCAATTGCCGCTGCATTGCTCATCATTCCGTTTAGCTTTTCCGCTGCACAATCTGCAGATGACTATTTTGTTCCGCAAACCGAATGGGGACAGCCCGACCTTCAGGGAGTATGGAACTTCAACTCCGAAACTCCCATGCAGAGACCCGAAGAGTTTGGGGATCGCGAGTTTTTAACTGCTGAAGAGGTCCAACAGGCTCGGATTGACAGAGAGAGAAGTCGTGAAGAGGCAGACGCCCGCGAGGCGGAGCTAAATGTAAACCCAGAAGCGCCTCCGGTTGCTGAAAGGTCTGGTGGTTATAATAATTTCTGGTTTGAGAGGGCTGCTATTGGTGAGAACGTCCGCACCTCTTTGATTACTCACCCTACAAATGGAAGAATTCCAGAGAGGGTCGAAGGCTCTCTTGTCCACACCGCAAATCTAGGGCCTGACGTTCCTGGCGACAGGCCAGTTAGGGCCCTATTTGGAGGCATTGCTAAAGACGGACCAGAAGATCGCGGCCTCTCGGAACGCTGCCTGATTGGCTTCAACGCTGGCCCTCCTCTAAGTGGTGGTGGGTATAATGCCAACATCCAGATAGTTCAAAGCAAAAGCCACGCGGTCATTTTGACTGAGATGGTTCATGATGCTCGGATTGTGCCTCTAGATGATGGGGGAGCTTTAGACGACAACATCCGATTGTGGACTGGTGATTCCAGGGGTTACTTTGAAGGTGATACCTTAGTCGTTGTCACAAAAAACTTTAGCGACCTCTTACCAAGTTTCAGCAGGTTTGGTACGGCAGAAAATAAAGTCCTTACCGAAAAATTCACACGCGTTAATTACTCAACTATAAATTACGAGTGGACCTTAGAAGATCCTTCGACGTTCACAGATAGGATTACAGCAACGCTGCCCATGACCAAAGTCGCGGGACAGCTTTACGAGTACGGCTGTCATGAGGGTAACTATGGCATGGAGAATATACTAAGGGGTGAGAGGATGAGCGAACGTCGTGCTGCCGAAGCTGATGGCGGGGCCGACTAGCCAAAAAATTAAACCATGGAATGGTTTTTAGTTTGTAGCCAATTCCCTTAACAAAGCAGCTGTCACTGGCCTTGGTCTTAACGTACGCATTGCCACATCGTGCGGTGTTCGGCCTCTATTATCTAGCGCCTCTGGGTCCGCACCTCGGGCAACCAAAAATTTTATAATCTCATTGCCCGAAACATTTGCTGCGCCATGAACAGCGGTCTGACCAGAGCGATCTACCGAATGGATGTCCGTTCCGACCTCAAGAACCAACAATTCGAGCGCTTGTATTAGCTTTTCTTCAGTCACTATACGAGAATCCGTTTGTGTTACACCTGCTGCCACCATAGTTGGCGTAACACCCCAGGCCTGACGAAGCTCGGGGTCTGCGCCTGCAGCTAATAAATCTTTCATCATCCCAACATTACCCAAGCGAGCCGCCAACCAGAATGGCGAAGCGCCATCGTAGGCCTCACGCCCCACATAATCTCCCCGCCTAAAAGGTAAACCCTGGGTAAGCTGCGCATTGGGATCGGCACCTTCGTCTAAAAGGGCCTTTAATAATACCGACTTATTCCTTTCAACAGCGTAATGAAGCGATGTCATTCCATATTGATCTGCCTGCATTACGTCAGCATCGTAATCTAATATGAGTAGGGCTAGAGCTTCATGTCCACTCTCATCAACTACAAGGCGATAGTCACTCCCTGCGATTGCACTAAGGCTAGCCGCAGCAAGCAACAAAGGGCTCAATCCATTTGATGTCGAAGCATTTACATCCGCACCTGCTTTTAACAACAAATTCGCAACTTCAACCGAACCGGCTCTAGCGGCAAACATTAGTGGAGTAAACTCTCCTCTCGAAGTCCCATTGACATGTGCCCCGGCGCCAATGAGGACATCAACGACTGATTCGTGGTTATTGGCAGCAGCCCACATTAGAGCGGTCTGACCACTACCCCTTTCAACTCCATTGGGGTTCGCCCCTCTTGAGAGAAGTGTCTCAACAGCTTGCAAGGTTCCAGTGCGAGCGCAACTCATCAAAGCGCTTTCACCGCTAGGCTCAACAGTCTTCGCATTAGCTTGCGCACCTAATAAAAGCCCAACCATCGCTTCACTGCCATTTCGACAAGCAATTGATATGGGTGCAACACCCAAGTCATTCACAGCATCAACTTCCGCCCCCGATTCTAGTAAAGCTTTTGAAAGCTCGACTGCGTCCCAATGAACGGACCAATGCAAAGCGGTAGCTCCATCTGGCAGAGTAAGATTAACGTCAGCACCCTTGTCAATAAGTCTCAGTGCAACGTCAATCTCATTTTTTTGTGCGGCAATCAAAAGATCCGGCTCATCCGCACTCAATAATCCCGTACTAACAACACTAAGGATAAAAATAAATGCATTAGTTCCAAAATTAAATCCGTCTCGTATAAACATTATTTTCAACATATGCAGTTAACCAGACAATACATTCAGGTTGTAAGTACTATCACCAAAGCTATCTAAGGGAACTTCTAACTTATCCAGCATATCTAAGAACAAATTAGTAACCGGCGTTTCATTGTCTCTATTATATTGAACATGGCGACCACCGTTAATCGTTCCGGTACCACCGCCCACAAGCATCGTCGGTAAATTATGATGATTATGGCCGTTCCCATCACTCATGCCGCTGCTGTAGATCAGCATAGAATTATCTAAAAGAGAACCATCACCATCATCGGTATTTCTCATTCTGTCGAGAAAATAGGAAAACATCTCGGTATGGTAACCATTGACTCGAATAAGTTTCTCGATCTTTTCTGCATTGCCCCCGTGATGAGATAGAGGGTGGTGCGCGTCGGGAACCCCGATCTCAGGATAAGCTCTTTGGCTAGTTTCATGACCAACCATAAAAGTTATGACTCGGGTTAAATCAGCTTGGAATGCAAGATGCTGAAGGTCGTACATTAGTTTAGCGTGCTCTTGAAAAGTCGCAGGCACCCCAGCGGGTTGTTCAATGACTGGAAGCTCTCTCTCACTTTGGGCTTCGGCCATTTGAATGCGCCGTTCCGCATTGCGAATAGAATCTGTATACTCTTCAAGCTTAAGCCGATCTCGGTGGCCAAGGCCTCTTTGCAGCCTCGCTAGTTTGTTACTCACCGCATCTAGAATACTACTGTCTTCCTCGCGGCGTGCTCGCCAAACTTTCGGGTCGGTACTTTCGTTGCCGCCAAACAAACGTTCGAAGACCACACGGGGATTATTTTCCATCGGAAGTGGCGTAGTAGCGCTAGACCAGCAAAGCGTATTGGCATAAGCACATGCGTAACCAGGATCGCAGGCCCCTACGTTTTCTCTAGACTCCAAAGACAATTCTAAAGAAGATAATTGGGTATGCTCACCAAAGGCCTTCGCCACAATTTGATCAATAGAGAGGCCCGCACGAAGATCAGCTCCCTCAGTTTTCTTTGGATGCACGCCGGTCAGGTAAGCCCCAGCTGCCCGCGCATGGTCTCCCGCCCCTTCTCCTGGCCAAGCATCTCCCATCTTATTTGAAAGACCTGTAAGAACAAGCATCTGATCTTGATAAGCGGCCAATGGCGCCAGGGTGGATGGCAATGAAAATCCTCGGCCAACTTCCGGAGGCGTAAAGTTATCCATGAAGACGCCATTTGGAACATAAACAATGCCCAGCCGTTTAACTGGTTTTGCCGCGGTTAGTTCCTGAGCAGTTAACGCCGGGACCATACCGTCAAGCAGAGGTAACGCAACACTCGCCCCTAATCCTCGAAGGAAAGTTCTTCGCGGTATATGCTTTTTTGTAATAATCATAATTCTTTTGGACTCCTCATTTGGAACGGTACGCTCTCAACAATACCAAACACGATGGAAGACCAACTGTAATTATCTTCCTCCGCTTTCCTTACTATTTGTCTAACAGCCGGCGGGTCATAGTCTTCAAGACCTCGACCCAATGCGTAGGTGAGTAATTTCTTAGTGAGAGTCGCTATAAAGCGTTCTTCATTACCAAGCAGATAAGCCCTAACTCCGGCGGGTCCATCGAACGAAGAACCATCGGGTAAAATTGCCGAGGCATCAATGATCTCCCCACCATCGTGAGTCCTCAACCCTCCTATCGCATCAAAAGGTTCTAAAGCTAGTCCAAAGGGATCCATTCGCGAATGACAACTAGCACAAACCGGATTAGACCGATGCGCCTCGAGCCTCTCTCGCACTGACCTTGGGCTAGCCATATCACTATCCTCCAAGTCAGGCACATTAGGCGGTGGTGGCGGCGGCGGTGCCCCTAACAAATTATCCAAAACCCACTTGCCCCTCAATGTAGGCGAAGTTCTGTTGGGATATGAAGTGGCAGTGAGGATACTACCCTGACCTAGAAGACCACCTCGTTTTTCATCGATAAAAGAAACTTTCCGAAAATGATTTCCGTAAACATCACTTATTCCATAATGTCGGGCCAAGCGCTCATTCAAAAAAGTATAGTCAGCTGTAAGCAGCTCCAATACATTGTTATCCTCGCGAATCTGGCTCTCTACAAAAAACTCAGTCTCCCTGCGAAAAGCTTCGCGTAAGTTATCATCAAATTCGGGGAAAGCATCTGGGTCTGGCTTAACACCTGGCAGATTTCGTAGGTACAACCATTGCCCTGCAAAATTTTCTATCAATGAATGAGATTTAGGATCCGACAACATTCTCTCGACTTGCTGAAGTAAAACTGTGGAGTCGCTCAACTTACCTTGCTCAGCCAGAGCAAGCAGTTCATCATCAGGGATACTGCTCCACAAAAAGAATGACAGCCGCGAAGCCAGCTCTAAATCTGTGATCCTATAAGCAGTCGCAGGCTCCACCTCGATTGACTCACTTTCTATCCGGAATAGAAACTCTGGGTCTACAAGAATAGCTCGCAGCGCTCGCTGAATTCCCCTATCAAAACCGCCCTCTTTTCGGCCACTTGTGTATAGAGAGAGCAATGAGGAAAGGTCATCATCGGTAACGGGCCTTCTAAACGCCTTTCGAGCCAAATTTGTAAGTATCTCAGTGGCACAAGATTGATCACCTAAGACACTACCACTGGGTAAACAAGAAAATATCTTCTGCCGGCTGGGTGTGTCACTCGGTCGCTTCGCATTGTAGGGGCCATAAATTTTAATACTCCCCAGTGCCATCGGCATATCCCTATCCCCGGCAAACTCATATGACGCAGTAGAGAGGGCCGGCTCCAATATTCCTTCCGGAATTCCGCGTTTTTCAGGAAAAGCTAAGGTGATCGAATGTACACCAGCGCTAACGTCGGTGATACGCAATTCCATGTGGTCGTCAGCCGTCTGCTCATATTCCGAGGCATACATAACTGCCGCCCACGGGTTAATAATGCCGTCGCCGCCAACAGTGTATTCAGCGATTAACTCACGATCAAACCGCGCTTCGATATTATGTGGCTCGGACAAGCCGATAATCTGATTTGCATGAGTGCGCGCCAAACGTATTTTTATGTGATATTCGCCATCCAGTGGAAAATAATGTGAGATATTTGACCCCCCTCGCGTCCCAAAAGGCTGCTCTTCGTTCATTCGTCCTGATTGAATAAGCGTAGAGCGCATTTCATAAGTTTTCACTGTTGGGAGTAAATTCGGATCACCTATTGCCAATTGGCTTATTTTCGCGGCGGAGATCATGTAACGCTCAAGCAAGCTAGGAGACAATGTTAAAACATCTCCTATATTGTCAAACCCATATCCAGAATCATCGGCCGGCAAGAACTCTCGACCATCGATATCGAGGGATAAAATGTCCCTAACAGCATTAGTATATTCGGCGCGATTGAGACGGTGCACGACTGGACGGCCTGGATTTGGTTCTTTCGCCGCCGCATCATCTAAAGAAGCTTCTAACCAAGCGGCTAATTCATCGTAAATTTTCCCTTCAGGTCGAGGCATGCCTGGGGGAGGCATTTCTCTCGCACGTAATTTAAGAACAACCTTTTCCCAGATGCCGATTTCATCATGACGTTTACCAACCTCGTCAAGGGCAATCGTTTGCAGGGTAAAATTAGCTGTGCGAGTAGAGTCGTTGTGGCAGGCAATACAGTATTGGTTAAGAAAAGCACGTTGCCATGCTGTCGTATCTCGCGCGTTCTCCTGCGCAGTTACGCTGCCGGCGAAAACTACCAAGATCATCGAGCTATATAGAGTTATAACCCTGTGCACGTTTTGTTACTCCCTGGTCCAGTTAATCTGGCAACGTTACTTATAATTATTCTATTCGCAGGAATAGCTAGCGCAATACTACTGATTATATATCTTATTTCCGTATTTTTTACCGATATCGCGCAAACTTACAATATTCATTTGTACAAACTTTCGGTCAAAGATAGTTCTCACCGACCGAACAGACGGCAATGCGGCTTAAATGACTAAAAGGCAGCTTAGTTTCTTCATGCCAGTCATTAAACTTTTCTTGAATTTTATTTAAATCCCTCTTACTAGTCGGTCTATCAGCAATTTCCAACCCAATACTTTTCAAAGTAACAATCACATCCCTAGATAAAATAAAGCAATCTTTACCAACCCGTCGCAAAAAATACATCCCAGAATTTCCTCCTAAGCGGCTGCCATTCTTTTTCAAAAATACCATTAAACCAACTTGGTCTGCACCCGACCATGAGGTTAGGAATTTACCAAAATTTCCATACTCCTTGCTTATCTCTTGTAAAAAGAATATGTTCTCCTGGAGAGCTTTTATTTTCTGTCCATTACGAACTATACGGCGATCTTTTAAATAATTTTCCCACTGTTCTGGTGAAAGCAAACATAACTTCTTAGGATCAAATTTGAAGAATGCTTCTTCAAATTCAGACCACTTATTTTCGATAACTTTCCAGCTAAATCCGGCCTGGTTAATAACTTTAGTCATGGCCGCCAGATACCGATCGTCGCCTAGTGATTCCAATTGCGTTTTATTAGAAACCTTTGGTAATAATTCCTTTAGTGCTGTTACACCCTTGCGTTTTTCCGCGCGAGCTCTTATCTCTCTAAACTTCATGCATAAACACTAAAGAGTCCGCGCTGGATAATTTGGTCCGTAGGACAAGTCGAAGTTTACACTCATAACACCAGGTATTGCGCGCACTACGCCTCCCAAACTTTGTTGAATAGTTCCGATATGACCCGGGGTTCGCATGCCACCACAGTCATCGCAAACAACCGATCCGGTTATAAGAACTATCCCCTCTGTCACTTGAACAGTAAACCCGGAAGGCAGGTCTTTCGCACTAGCGACCGCTAATTCAACTTGTGTTTTGATTCTCTCATCAATCGCAAGTTCGTTATCAGATATATTACTAACAATGGGCAATGAACTCTCCGACATCGTAGAAGAATTTTCTCCCCCGCAAGAATTTAAAACTAAAAGTGAAGCACCGAAGACGACTCCATATTTAAATAGGACTGTTTTATTACTCATAATATTCCCAATACTTTATTTAACATTTAACGTTAAAAATTTATTCGATCTCAGTCGCAATTGACTCTTGATCTACTTTATAGCTAACTTCACCGCCGCCAGCCTTAAAAGCAGTCAGTAGCGTTTCCACTCGAACTCTAAATTCGTCTTGCGCTAACCACTCCATATCTTGCACTTGCACCTTATCAATACCCTTAAGATCAGCCAACACATTAGTAAAAAACGCTTCTGGATCAGCACTATGAATGTTAAGAGTAGGCTCACCTGCCCACCAATCAGCATCCTCAGGTATTCCGGATTCTTCGTTACTTTGTTGGAAACCAGAATTGAGATCCTGATAATTCATAAAAAGTTTTTCGCAAGAAAGATCAGCAATGCACTCGCTGCCATCCATCCGCATTAATAAGAAATCTCGTCGTTTCATAACTAAGAACGAGACTAGCCAGCGGCTAAACTCAGCACAGCCGTTTCTATTGCGGCGCTCGTCATCGGCAGCTTATGAGCATTCTTAGTAAGCGGCTGCGCATCTCGAATACCAATTTCTCCGGCCTCACGAGCTACCGCTGCACTAATTTGTTTGCCTGCTAGAAAATCCTCTACTGCCTGGACTCGCCAAGGAATTGGAGCGACCCCAGTCAAAACCACTTTGGCACTTTGCGCAACATTTCCATCTCGCTGTATAACGGTTGCCACACCTATTTCCGCATGGGTCCAGGCCTCGCGATCCATAACTTTGTAGTATGTACTGACCGTATTCGCCGATAAATTCGGTATCACGACACCAGTAAGTAATTCATTTTCTCGTAAGGAGTTTTCTCGAACCGGATCTGTAATTGGCAAAACAAAAAAATCTTCGGCAGATACTTCTCGGTCTCCGTTAGGTCCAGTCACCTGGAAGATTGCATCAAAAGCAACTAACGCTGGTGCAACATCAGACGGATGCACAATAAAGGAAGGGCCTCCTCCGAATATCGCGTGTTGTCCATTCTCACCATCTAGCGAAAAGCATTCCTCTCCGCCCGCTTTAAAACAGTTAAAACCATTTCGGTAGTACCAGCACCAAGGCCTTTGTGTCACGTTGCCGGCCAACGTTCCAACATTTCGTATCTGGGGCGTACCGACAGAAACCGCCGCCTGGGCAATCGCAGACATACTTGCGTTAACCAATGGGTCTTCAGATAATTCAGTCAGGGTTACTAAACCACCAATCGATACTCCGTTCCCGTTAGTTTCTATTGCCCTCCCATCTGGGACCGAGCGCAGGTTTATAACTACATCAGCGTTATCCGTACCATCCTTAATTTGCTGCAAAAGATCAGTACCGCCGCCAGAAAAAGCAACAGATTGGCCCAGCTGACGAGCTTGCTGTGCAGCGGAAGCCGCTTCTTCGAAACTAGCTACATTTAAGTTTGTTAGTGATCTCATGCCATTGCTCCTAGAATCTTATCCCGGGTTATTGGCAGCGAGGTCATACGATGACCAATCGCGTTGGCGACAGCGTTAGCGACAGCAGCAGGCGCCAAGATAATTCCCGATTCTCCTGCCGTTTTTGCCCCAAACGGGCCATAACCATCATCTGTCTCGATAAAATGCACGTCAATATCTGGAATATCTTTATGAGTTAGATGGCGCGCGCGATAATATCCCGGCGTTAGCGGTTGCCCTGATTTCGGATCATAGAGGAGGTCCTCATGAATAGCTTGGCCGATTCCTTGAATGGTAGCTCCGCGAATCTGATCTCGTGCTGTGGATGGATTAATTATACGACCCGACTCATGGCTTGCAGTGTACTTTAGTATACGGGTACTCCCGATCCGCGTGTCGACCTCTACCTCTACAAAATGCGAACCAAAGCATTGTCGCGTTTTACCATCTGTAGTTGGGCTTGGAGTTGCCGATGCTATCAATACATCCCCACCCGTCGGCATTCCATTGTCAGTAATTTGGCGTTTAAGATCTTCTGCCGCCTCGACAACAGCGAGTCCCGTCATTATCGTAGTCCGACTACCCGATTCACCGACCGAGTAAGGACAACGATCAGTATCTCCCCAGACAACTTCCACGTTTGATAATGACGTACCCAAAGCTTCGGCCGCTATCATACCCATTGTCGTTTTCGCACCCGGACCGATATCTGTTACGCCAACATAGAGTGTATATTGTTCGTTAGCGTTGACCCGCACGATGGCACTTGAGGTCCCGACACCAGCTCGGAACATCATGAACGAAAATCCTGCTCCCCGTTTTATTGGTCCATCATCAGAACCAGGGATGACTTTCCTGCGGGCCTGCCAGTTAAATCGCTCAGCACCGGTTGTGATGACCTCATCAAGGGTATAATTTGTAAACTGTTGTTCCTCTGTAGGTCGACGCATATTTTTAAGAGTAAACTCAACAGGATCCAATCCGATCTGATAAGCCACTTCATCCATCATGTTTTCTATGCCGTAGAAACCATGGGGCTCTGAAGGTGCCCTAAAATTTCCAGAGGTTGTTCGATTTGTATAGACAGGACTAATCTCCCGATAGCGGTTGGGACAACCGTATGCGTCCATTCCACTGATACCACCCGAATTTTTTCGGTAAGGCCCCATCCCGGAATAGCCATGCATCTGAATAGCAGTTACCTCACCATCATCTTTAACACCTATCTTATAATTCTGGACGGTGGGCCAACGGCCATGGACTCCCAACCAATCCTCTCGACGCGAGTACTCCAGCATTACCGGAGCTCCTACTCTTCGCGAAAGAGTGGCTGCCACTAAGTCAGCATCTTGATTCTGATTTTTATTGCCAAAACCTCCACCCATGTATTTAGTGATCACCTGTACTTGATGGTCCTCAAGGCCCAAGTCTCTAGCAGTGTCGTGTCGGCAGTTCGAAATTCCTTGCGACGGGGTATAAAGTGCAAGCTTATCGCCTTGCCAATGCGCTAAAGAACAGCGAGGCTCCATCTGCGCATTGTGTATAAAGCCGGTTTCATATCGCTCTTCAAAAATTTGGTCTGCCTCCGCGAATCCAGCTTCAACATCACCGATATCACTTATCATCGGGGCAAATTCTCCGCGAAAATCCGGGCAAAGATTTCCTTCTTCATAAACCAGTGGAGCACCATCCTCTAGAGCCTCTTCGGGGTCGAGGACAAAGGGTAGCTCTTCGTATTCCACTTTAATTAAAGCCAATGCTTCCTCCGCAATATTACGATCCGTGGCTGCCACCGCAGCGATCGAGTCGCCAACAAACCTTACCGGGTTATTAAAAATGTAGCGCCGGTGTATTGTTGCTTCCTTGGTCGGGTCATTGTATTGGCGTCCTCCATTTACCGAACCTGCCCCCCAAACCACCTGTGCATTTTCGTAAGTAATCACAGAACGAACTCCGGGAAGAGCTTCGGCTTCACTTGTATCAATACTCACTAAGCGTGCATGTGGATATGGGCTTCGCAGCACTTTCCCAAATAGCATGCCGGGGAGTTTCCAATCTCTAGTATATTTAGCTTGACCTGTGACCCTCTCTATCGCATCGATTCGAGGAGTATCATTTCCTATAGTGCTTAAAGGTGCTAAACCTTCTCTAGTAAATTCACTCATGCCAAACCCCCTTCTTCGCCAGCCATCACTATGGCTTCTACTATGGAGTTATAATTGGAACAGCGACAAAGGTTACCTACCATTGCGTCTTTAACTTCTTTGGCTGTAGGCGAAGGATTGCTGCTTAAAAGAGCAGTCGCCGTCATTAATTGTCCTGGTGTACAAAATCCGCATTGCGGACCATTGTTTATCACAAAGGCTCTTTGCACTGGGGTAAGCTCACCATTTTGAGCCAAGCCTTCAACGGTTTGAATATCCGCTCCATCCGCCCAAACAGCTAGCTGAGAACAAGCGTAAACTGGCTGCTCATCCATTAACACGGTACAAGCCCCACATTCACTTCTATTACAACCTATCTTAGTACCAGTAAGATCTAGTTGATCACGGAGCATATCAGCCAGTGTCCAGCGATCTTCTACTTCTAGACTGTGTTGGGTCCCATTAACGACAACATTAATTACGGTTGTAGCGACCGCTGATGAAGATTGTGCATTCGCCCCAGGAATACCAAATGCTGATATACCTGCCCCAGCGACTGCGGCCGCACCGGAACCTTCTAAAAAATCTCTTCGTGATTGTTCTTTACTATTTAAACCCTGTGCAGCAGGTTCTACGTACTTCACCGCGGGGTCTTTTTTGTTAACAAGCTTATTGCCCTGCTTCTTCTTGTCGCGCATGGGGTGGCTCCTCATTCGCTGGTGATTTTTATTATTTTACGTCAATTGTGGACTATATCCGGCGTTGCACAGGAGGTGCAAGCCATTTCATTGAGATTTTCATGAACTCATAAAATGCCCTAAAATAGGGCTCCTTTGTATCTATACACGCATAGAAACAGACATGGAGATTCCAAGTTGCATCTCCAACGCTTATAATCTAGACAGAGTATTAATTAATAAAACTAATATAAGCACAAATATATGCGAAAAATTAAGCCCCCATCTCCGCAATTCCTAACTACAGTATGCTTATCACTAATTATGCTTTCCGTTCAAAGCTGGGCTGATGCTGTATCAGGTACAAATGGTTCCATTGAAATAACACCTCTGATTCATTCTAGTGTGCAGTTGGAATACGATGGTTTCGTCGTCCAGGTAGACCCTTGGGCAGTAATTGATATTTCGCACGCAAAAACGGCAGATCTGATACTAGTGACCGACAGCCCCGGTCATCATCTTGATGCAAATGCGATCGCCAATTTAAGCGATTCAAACACCAGCGTTGTAATCGCTCAAAATGGTTTATCACAACTACCTAATGCCGTAGTTGCAAAAAATGGGGAGTTATTAATAGTGTCAGGTGTCACAGTTGAGGCAGTAGCTGCCTACGATATAATCCTCGGAGCACCAGAGCACCCCAAAGGAGACGCTAATGGTTATGTGCTTTCTTTAGGTGGGAAAAAGTTTTTCTTCGCGGGAGTTACAGAGTGTGTGGATGAAGTGAAGGCGTTGGAAGATATCGATGTTGCATTCCTACCCATGAATATTCCGTTAGGCAGGATGACCCCGGAAGCTGCAGCTGACTGCGCAAAAGCCTTAGAGCCCGATGTAGTATACACCTACCATTATGATCAAGACTGGGTGCGCCGGCTGGGTAATCCAGACTTTGCTGGATCCACCCTTCCCGGCGGACTTTCAGTGCCGGAAACTCTAAATGCTTTTGAAGGTGAATTATCAGGAACCGGCATAGAATTTCGAAGAAGCAATTGGTATCCCAACTAGTAGTGCTGAGCAACACAATAATTTTTAACTCAAAAAAAGTAAACCGTTGAATATAAACGCCTACGAGCGCTTAAATTTTTTATGGGGGAGTAAGACCAAATCTAATTGATCGTGGAGCAGCGCCCTAGCCTTTTTGGCTTTCATTCCAGCCGCCATATTTGCCGAAAGACCATGCAAGAAAACCGTTATCAATCTGACTGATTCTTTTGTATCTATGTCCTTTGGAATCTGTCGTTCTTTTTTTGCGTCCTCTACCAATCTTGCTAAATGGCCCTCTAATCTCTGACGAAACTGCTTCAGAATACGGTCAATCTCTGCATCAAAAGGGGCAACCTCAATAAGCGAGTTCACAGCTAAGCACCCTTTACCCTCAGCGCACTGATCTATGGTCGAGTCTACCGACTTCTTAATCGCCTTTATTGGATTTTCTTCACCATCGTGGGAATCTTTTTGCGCTTTAGTCGTTTTTGTAAAGTAAAGTTTTAAAGCAGACACAAAAAGTTGGTGCTTATCCCCGAAAGTCTGATAGAGGCTAGCCTTATGTAAACCAGTTGCTTCAGTTAAGTCAGACATAGATGTCGCTTCGTAGCCCTTTGCCCAAAATGCATTCATCGCCGCTGCAAGTGCAACTTCAGGCTGAGCTTTTCGTGGTCTTCCTGCCATTTTTTTAAATTATTCCTAATCTGAAGACTTATAATAAAAAAGGGGGGGGAACAATCATAATCGTGTCTGACTAAATTACCAACAATTAATTTTAAAAATTTAAAAATAATACAGCTATTTAATTATCTTCATCGATACTCCCAAATAATTCATATTTCATCCTCAATTTCCTATATTATCCAACGCAAATAAGACTAACGTTTTTATATTTTTTCTCATTAATGAATAAAACTAAGCTAGAAAAATACTAATGCAAAATCCATTAATGATTGCTGTAGCACCAAACGGGGCTCGCAAAACAAAAAAGGATCATCCGGCCTTACCAATTCATCCGAAAGAACTGGGCGAAACAGCAAAAGCATGCCTTCGTGCAGGAGCATGCATGATTCACCTTCATGTGCGAGATAAAAATAACGGTCACAGTTTGGATCCTTACTTATACAAAGAAGCTATTAGTGCTATTCAGGATGCGGTTGGAGACAACCTGATTGTGCAAGTTACCACGGAAGCTGTAGGAATCTATCAACCAGAGCAACAGATTCAAGCGGTAAAGAAAGTTAGACCAGAAGCCGTTTCTGTTGCACTTCGAGAATTCTGCCCCGATGCTTCCTATGAGAAAGCAGCAGGCGAGTTCTTTCAGTGGATGTATAAAGAAAGAATTTCACCACAATATATACTTTATGATTTAGAAGATCTTGGGAGATTCAAAGCATATTGTAAATGCGGTTTAGTGCCAGGAAACAGTCATACGATACTACTCGTTCTAGGAAGATATGCACGTAACCAGCAGTCAGACCCAAAAGATTTAGACCCTCTCTTAACAGCAATCCCCGAAGATTCCAATTGGTGGCTCTGCGCATTTGGTAAGAACGAGTCTGCATGCATGACAAGAGTCATTGATTCGGGAGGGCACTGTCGTGTAGGATTTGAAAATAATCTTTATCTGTCCACAGGAGACATCGCCACTGACAATGCAGAATCAGTGCGCACAATTAAACAGCTCGCTAACAAAAAAAACCGACCTGTGGCCGACGCGGAACTAGCGCGGAGTATTATGAATTTTAGGTAAACTTAACTTATATTGCCCGCAAATAACCAGAGAGAGATTAATGACACAAAAAGAGTATTCTTAACTGCCTCATTCCCCGAAACGATGGCCAACACCGCGACCAGTTTGAACAACGCTAGCTTAATTGATCTATACTACTCCCTTGGATGGAAGGCCGACTCTTAGCAGTCTAACTATGAACAACTCTAGCTCTTAGCTTTCAGTGGCTCTTAATATCATTACACACTCTGAGTTAAAATAAGGACCGTAAGGTTAAATTCCGCGCCCTGCCGCCGATCTGCGAAACTGATACTTGAAAAACGGATTGAGCAACCGAGCAAGCCCCTTAGTAAAAGTGAGCGGGCTGTCTAAGACGGAGAAGCATAAGCACCCTTCCTCGCTTCGCGGTTGGTGCATATCTTTTTCAGTCCGATAAATAAAGTCCGCTCTCTGGTAGTGTCCTAGTTCATCATTAAAACTGCCATCTAACACTAAAGTAGTTTCGCTACCTTGGTGCTTATGCATCGGCGTTTGGCTTCCTGGTTTCATATAAATGAATTCACACTGGGTTTCATCATCCAGGTGCATTAGCGCCTGGTTTATACCGCCACCTAGTTGCTTCCAGACCAGCCCTTGAGAAGCAGCCTTGGCTAAGACTTTAGGAAGGCTGACACTATGATCAAGCATGTGTATCTGATCTAGGATCGCCTCTTTTTCTCTAGGTTTTTCAATCTGTGGTTGATTTACGATATCCAAGGCTAAACCAGAAAAATCATTTTGCTTTTGATCATCGTTTGTTTGCAACCAATCTATTGCCGCTTTCGCTTCAATCTTACTTGTTTTATGCCTGCAAGTTTCACAGAGTTCGATATGCGCAGAAATCGCTACATTCAAACCGGATAACAAACTCCCAGCTGTGAATTTCTTCAACATTTCAGTCGAAGGATGATAATTTGCTTCGCTAATCATGATTCAGTCCCAAGTGATTGCCTTAACTTGCCCATCGCTAAACGCAACCTTGATTTCAGGGTGCCGAGCGGAATTTCTAAAAACTGCGCCGCTTCTTCATGAGTCCGGTTAAGTATATGAATTTGTTCCACAACTGCTTGCTGCGCGGCTGGGAGTTGCCTGACTAATTTCTCTATTTGTGAGATCTGCACTTCAACTGATCCTCGCTCTGCTTCGCTTAAAGCCTCCGCATCCTCAAATCCCGCGGGCCAAATATCATCAGCGCTTAAGACCGCTGATTGACGTTTTTGTTTTCGAAGCATATCGAAACAACGGTTTCGCGTTATAGTAAATATCCAACTTTGGACATTACCTTTATCCATATTGTAGAGAGGAGCTTTCTGCCAGACGGTTAGCATCGCCTCTTGCACTAGATCTTTAGCCATTTGCTCATTGCGCATAATCTTCATTCCATGCGCAAAAACCTTGTTAGCGAAGCGATCAAAAAGTTGGTCGAACGCCTCTTTTGACTTGCTATTGCTTACCTTTACCAGCAAAGCCTCGTCGCTAGTGGGATCGAGGTTATTTTCCACTGAAGGAACCATTCCGACCTCAGTACAACCAGGGGGAGATGCTTTTCGTACTGCGAATTGCTTCTCTGCTAGATTGTCCATTTTCAATAATATTCCAGACATAATACTCTAAAACGCGAGATTTTGAGATATAGATCACTTCCTAGACGGTATTTAAAGTGATCCAAGCACGAGGAAGGGCCGTAAAGGTTGGAACAGTAATTAAAATAACAAAGAGTTGGAAATCCTATGAGTCAGGCCCCTGAATTATCCTTCGCATCCGAGCAAACAAGTGCTGAATACCTTGCAAAACGGGTCGAAGAGGCTTACCACGTTATTAGTCCAGACAATTTAGGGATAGTAGAGTCTCTGTATACAGATGATGCGTATTTTGAAGATCCTTCTCATGGGGTTCAGGGAAAAACTGCATTGGTAGGACATTTTTCGAAAACCTTTGCCAAACTTCAGGGCTGCTCTTTCAAGTTCCACCAGACAGTATCAAATGGCGCGGACATATTTATGGCTTGGACAATGTTTATTAAGTATCCCAGCTTAAAAGGGGGCCAAACTATTCGAGTTGAAGGTGCCAGTTTTTTGAAAACTCGAAACGGCAAGATCTATTACCACCGGGATTACTTCGACCTGGGTTCTTTATTGTACGAGCATGTTCCCTTCCTCGGCCGCATGATTCTAAAAATTAAGCAACGCATTGCGCAATGAAGGTACTGATTACTGGAGCCACCTCTGGAATTGGCAAGCAGTTAGCTCTTGATTATCTTAAAGACGGCCACGAAGTTTTCTGCTGTGGCCGCAACAATTCTTCATTACAACAATTAGTTGAAAAATTCCCAGAATCAGCTTTCCTACACTGCTTTGATGTTGCCGAACTGAGTGAATGTGTGGGCTCTTTAGCTAATATTTCGCAGTTAGACCAAGTAATTCTTAATGCCGGTACTTGCGAATACATCAATGCCAAAGAATTTGACGCAGAATTATTTGCGAGAGTAATGAAAACCAATCTCATAGGAGTCGCTAATTGTCTACAGGCTCTGATCCCTAAGATAAAGAATGAGGGTTCTTTAGCTTTGATGGGAAGCAGCTCAAGTTACTTACCATTACCTAGAGCGGAGGCCTATGGAGCCTCAAAAGCTGCAATAGAATATCTAGCCCGTACTTTGCAAATTTCTTTATCCCATATCAACGTCAGTTACATAGCTCCAGGATTTGTAGAAACGTCCCTTACAGAACAAAATGATTTCCCAATGCCCATGCGCGTCGATGTTAAGTTCGCTTCAAAAAGTATTAGAACAGCGCTTAACGAAAATAAACAAGAAATTCATTTCCCTAGAAAATTCACATTGATACTTAAAGCAATTGCTCTTTTACCAAAACGAATTCAACAAATCTTGATTACTAAAGCCCTCGCGTACTAAGATTTAAGTCAGCTAATGAATAAACAGCGGATCGCGATCATAGGAAGTGGAATATCCGGACTCACTTCGGCTTATTTGCTTCATCAACACCATACTATTACTGTGTTTGAGGCCAATGATTATATTGGGGGTCACACTCACACGGTTGAAATTAAGCATTTGGGCGAAACTTATCAAGTCGACACGGGATTTATTGTATCCAATGACCGCAATTACGAGAATTTTCTCAAGCTGATGGCAAAGCTTGATGTTGCTCTCAAACCTACAGAAATGAGTTTCAGTGTTAGAAATAATTTAGTAAACCTCGAATACAATGGCCACAATATAAACACGCTCTTTTCACAGCGCAGAAACTTTCTGCGACCTAAGTTTTACAGACTGGTATACGACATTTTGAAATTTAATAAGGCTGCGAAAGAATCGCTCAAAAACCAACCAAATAAAAGCGTAACCCTAGGAGAATTTGTACTCCAAGAAAGATTAGGTACAACCTTTAGAGATAATTACCTAATGCCCATGGTGGCTGCCATTTGGTCTTGCAGCTTAAAACAAGCAGAGAAATTTCCGTTGAAATTCTTTCTACGCTTTTTCTTGAATCATGGGTTGCTTGATATAAAGAATAGACCACAATGGTATGTGGTTGACGGCGGCTCGGGAGCTTATGTTAAGCCAATGACAGCCAGTTTCGAACAAAATATAAAACTGAGCTGCCCCATTTTTTCAGTAAAACGAAATGACGAATTTATGGAGGTTCGCCACGCTAGTGGAGTAGAAGAGTTTGATCAAGTTATTTTCGCTTGCCATAGCGATCAAGCACTCGAACTACTTGAAAATCCTAGCACAAATGAAAATAGCATATTAGGAGATCTCGAATACCAAGAAAATGATATTATTCTGCATACCGACGACTCTCTTATGCCAAAAAATAGGCTTTCTTGGGCAAGCTGGAACTTCCTTGCAGGCGAGCGCAAGACAGACGAGCCTCCTCTCGTTACTTATTGCATGAATATTTTGCAAGGCATTCAAAGTAAGGTTCCTTTTTTAGTATCCTTAAACGCTAGGCAAAAAATTGCTTCTGAAAAAATTTTACGGGAATTTATATACTCCCATCCAATATATTCTCAAAAAGCGATCCAGGCTCAGTCAAGGCGAGAAACAATTTGTGGAGTAGACCGAATACATTATTGTGGCGCCTATTGGTACAGCGGCTTCCACGAAGACGGTGTGCGTAGTGCACTAGATGTTGTCAAACGATTTGGGGTAGAAATGTGAGCCAGAAACCTACAACAAACTTCGAAAGCGCAATCTATAAAGGCATTGTTCGACATCGCCGTTTCAGCCCAAATAAAAATGAATTTGAGTCCCCATTATTCATGTTTTTATTCAAAGTAGACGAGATTTCCGACATCTTTAAAAAGTTCTGGCAACTGAGTTTTAAACCCATAAGTTGGGCTAGATTCAAACGTAAAGATTACATAGCTAGTGAAATCGATAATCTTGCTGTTGCAGTAAAATCGAAAATTGCAAATCAGTTAGACCTATCTATTGATGAACTAGAAGGAGATGTATTTCTGTTAGGCCATCTTCGCTATTTTGGTTTCTATTTTAGCCCATTGAATGTGTATTTTTTAAAAAAAGAGAGCGGCTTTACTCATATGCTTGCGGAAGTAAGTAATACACCCTGGCATGAAAAACACTATTACGCGCTCGATCTAGAGAATTTGCATCGGCATCCAAAAGAATTTCACGTATCACCGTTTAATCCAATGGATCAAACTTATCAATGGAGGATTAAACCACCGGAGAATTCGTCTAAATCGTGTTTGATCCATATTGAAAGCTACACTCAAAATACAGATAATAAAGTATTTGATGCGACCCTTAATTTAAAAAAACGACCATTAAATAAAAACGAGTTGAATAGGGTCCTACTTAAGACACCAATGCAAACAGCAAGTATAGTATTTGGAATTTATTGGCAAGCCTTAAAATTATTTTTAAAGCGCACTCCTTTTTATAAACACCCTATTAAATCTGAAATTAAAGTTGAAGAAGGTGCATCATGAGCCATGAAGAATTAACTGTTGGCGATGGTAATTCTCAAGGATCGAGAACCTCGAAGAAAGTTGCTCTACTTCGCTCAATACTAGTAAAAGTTCTTAGCCAAGCTACCGAAGGATATTTCTTACTAAGAGAAAATGGGCGAATCATTGCTGAAGTTGGAAATCCTGAGGATGAGCTAAGAGCAGAAGCAGACGTTCGTGATAATAGAATATACGCCCGCGCCTTGCTTGGCGGTAACACTGCTGCAGGAGAGGCATTTGTTGATGGCTGGTGGACTTCTCCAGATATTACGCAGGTCACGCGCTTTTTTTCGAGAAATCTTGCCATGATGGACTACTGGGACAGTCGTTTCGGTTGGTTATTGAAGCCTTTCAAATTTCTTCGCTACATAAGACGAGCCAATACGAAAACACAAGCAAAGAAAAACATACTCGCGCACTACGATCTTGGAAATGAACTTTACTGCTCTTTCCTTGATTCAAAAATGCAATACAGTTCCGCCATCTATAAAGCGCCAGAAGAATCGCTAGAAAAAGCTCAGAAAAACAAACTTACGCGAATTTGCGAGCAACTTCAGCTAAGCAAGGATGATCATTTGCTTGAGGTTGGTACTGGCTGGGGTGGTCTAGCAATATTTGCGGCAAAGCACTATGGATGTAAGGTTACCACCACTACAATCTCAAATGAGCAATTTCAATTTGCAAAGATCGAAATAGATAAAGCCGGCTTAACAAATGATATTGATTTACTATCAAAAGATTATCGCATGCTTGAGGGACAATACGACAAAGTTGTCTCCATAGAAATGATTGAAGCCGTAGGAAAAAAATATTTAACCGAATATTTCAAAAAACTAAATTCACTCCTAAAACCTAATGGCCTCCTGTTACTGCAGGCAATCACAATAGCGGATCAACGTTATAAAGCCTATAGCCAGAGTGAAGATTTCATTCAAAAGCATATATTCCCCGGTGGTTTTTTACCATCTTTACATCTGATGTCTCAGATAATTTCAGAAAGAACGGAATTAGTGGTCCGAGATATTTTTGATATTGGTCTTGATTACGCAAAGACCCTGTCCCACTGGCACGAAAATATAAAGAGCAAGAAAGAACTGCTTGCCAGCAAGGGTTACGATGAAAAGTTCTATAATTTATGGTCGTATTACCTATGCTACTGCGAGGGTGGCTTTCGAGAAAGACGCATAAGTGCGGCACAAATTCTCGCAAGCAAAACCCCTCATAATTACTAGTGTACTGTGCACCAATTACAACTAACTGTTCTTTCAAAGCCATTTAATCTGATTTTGTTTAATTTATTGTGGGCCGGGTTGGTAATTGGAAGAGATTCATTGCTGAACTACACAATACCCATACTCGTAATTTACATAACCCTCTTAATTTTTGCAGGATCGAAAAAAATCTATCAATTTTTGATGCCCGCTAGTTTAGGAATAACCGTAGACTGCACGTTCGCTTTTTCTGGAGTATTTATATTTTCTGAGACTTTTATCCTTATCCCAATATGGCTAATAGCGCTTTGGTTTGCATTTTCTAGCACTTTAACGCTCTCTCTATCCTATATAGGAAGAAATAAAATAATAACGATAGCTGCGGGCGCTTTTCTTATGCCTCTTAATTATGCTATTGGTGAACGACTGGGAGCTGTCGAATTTGCGGAACCTTATATAGTAAGTTTATTATCTATTGGAGTTGTGTGGATGATCGGACTCCCGATATTATTTTTCATATCTCGTCAAAACTTTGAAGAAATTTTTCACAAAATTTAGTTTGCCTCTTATTGCGTATCTAGCGATACAAGTAACAGCTGCAAACCCGACTGAAGACCTTAATGTTGTAGGTGAGACTCGCCTTAAGTTTGTATTTTGGCAGATTTACAAAAGTACTTTATATTCAACTAGCGGTGATTATCAAGGCCTTGAGCCTGATCTTACACTACAAATTAATTATCTACGCAAAATAAAAATCGAACAATTAATAAGCAGAACGAGAGAAGAATGGCAGAAAATGTCATTTCGTTCTGATCAACGCGAACAATGGTTAACAGAACTTAAAGCTATACTCCCTAGCGTAGAAAAAGGTGACGTAATTATCCTAAAAGTTGATGAAGAATTGAGCAGCAACTTCTATTTCAATTCATCTTTCATAGGGCGCATAGATAGCCCAATTTTTACAAAAGCATTCCTTGATATTTGGCTATCAGAGAAAGGCAGCTATCCAGAACTTCAAAAACAGCTAACCGGTCGAAAAGACTGAAATTAGAGATCACCTTGCCTAATTTTGCCTAATAATTTAAAGCGATGTTTCGTAAAAGGAAATCGTTAGGAGTCAGGAAACTAAATAAGGCTTTAAAGTATCGAACCGGTATTCTATTTCTGCTATCTGTTGCTCAGAAAAATTATAAACTCCGCGCCTGGACTTCGTTGTTTTGAATATGCCTCGCTTTTGCATCACCCAAAGGCGTACACCGGGGATTAAAGTATCCAAATTCTGAATCAACAATAACTTCGAATAGCAATCCCGAAGTGATTCTTCATCGCCGTTTTGATAAAAATCCCATAGCCTAGCGTAGACATCTGCATACATGACGCCGCCAGTCATTACGCCATCAGTACCAATCCGCATTTCATAGAGCCATCCACGTCCAAGAGTAGCTCCAAATACACTTCGTATAGGCTCAGGCTGATGCTTTTTCAAGGCCAGCATTCTTTCATGGACCCTTCCATATTCTTCCTTTATATAACCGCATTGAGGAAGCTCTGTTGCCAGATCTACTAAAAAATCAATTGTTAACTCAATATCTGGACCGCCACTGGTTTGAACGAAAACGGGCTTATCCGTTATCTCGCACAAGGCACGGTAATAGTCTCTAATATCTTCCAACGAATCTGCGGTCATGGGTGGAATGGCTATCATCCCGTCCGGGTTTAACGAATCTGCAATCCTTGCATAACTAAGCATCCCCTCAGTGTCATTCGCCTGCACCCCAAAAACTAATGCCATACCAGTGCCATTATTTGCTTCAGCTATCGTTTCAAAACCCTTTACTCTCTCTTCATAACTTAAATACCTCTGTTCACTCGAATTCTGCGGCCACACTACACCTTGGATACCGCACTTCGCACAAAACATAACCTCTCTCGCTAAATCTTCATAATCCACTTCATTATTCTCTGTATACGGAGTACTTAATATCATAAGTGCTCCGCGCATTTTATTTTCAGCGGCAGCAAAAACAGCAGAGTAAGGCAAGACGGCCGTAGCACCTATGCCGGCAAGCATCTGCCTTCTTTTTATTAGTGGTATCTTAGCCATTATGTTTCCTCTTGGTTTTCTAGAGCCTAAGTCGTAGTGCAATAAGTTTCAATAGCGTAGCTACGAAAAATACATTCAAACTGGTATACATAGTTTTTTCCTATATTTTAGGTAGAATCTCGCTATAACATTTTAAACAGTCTATTTCTGGCCTAAACAATGATAATTAATATGAAAATACGCCGCATTATAGAGTTGACTACCCTCACTGTAACTTTGACTTTTGTGGGCTGTGATAACCAAGAGCAAGGGTCTGAACAAGAACCAATCGTTCAATCTCAGTCGACTGCAACTGAAGTTTCCATTGAACAAGCCCCCCATCCGGTGGCAGGGAAAGGAACTACCCCAGGCGACTGGGATGCCTATGGCGCTGATATAAGCAGCACCAAATATACCCCACTAGACCAAATAAATGGGGACAATATTGATCAGTTGGAGATCGCCTGGCGCCGTCCAGCACTGGACGATTATTATGTAAATCTAAATCCTAGACAACGCTACTCTACTAGATGGAACGCAGCACCTATTGTAAAAAATGGTGTGGCTTACGTTACAAATGGTGTTGGACTTGTAGAAGCTTTTGACCCGAGTAGCGGTGAAACAATTTGGGTTCAGGAGCCTCCCGGCGGATTAGAGGGACTTCCAGGAGCGCCAACTCGTGGAGTCGCTTACTGGACTGACGGCGAAGAAGAACGGATCATCGCACAACGTGGCACTTATTTGTATGCATTGAATGCGTCGACAGGAGAGCTCTACCAGGATTTTGGCACAGAAGGTCGTGTTGATCTTCAGTTGATGCCACCAGAATTTGAGCGTTATCGTTGGGGCGGGGTGCCAATGGTAGTGCGAGATGTAATCGTATTAGGGCAATCTATGTCCGACACATTTGATGCAAAAGAAGCCTACCGAGGAGATGTTCACGCCTTTGATGTAAGGACCGGAGATCTGCTTTGGACATTCAATACGATACCTCAAGAAGGTCAGTTTGGAACGGAAACCTGGCAAGACCGCTCTTGGTCCTATACTGGCCATGCGCCGGTTTGGGCATTGTTTAGTGCTGATGCAGAGCTGGGTATGGTTTATATGCCAATATCCTCCTCCACTAATGATATGTATGGTGGACATCGCATCGGAGATAACCTATTTAGTCAAAGCATCGTAGCAGTAGATCTTGAAACTGGTGAGCGGATATGGCACTTCCAGACAGTGCACCATGGGCTCTGGGACTATGATCCACCAGCCGCTCCCATCCTTATGGATATAACAGTCGATGGTCGCGAAATAAAAGCAATTACCCAACTCACCAAGCAAGCTTTCGCTTTTGTATTTGATAGAGAAACGGGCGAACCTGTCTGGGAAATCGAAGAAAGGCCTGTGCCGCAATCCTCGGTACCGGGTGAAGTAACTTCTCCGACCCAACCATTTCCGACAAAACCGGCTCCATTCGATCGGCAGGGAGCAACAGAAGATAATCTAATAGACTTTACTCCAGAACTTCGGGCAGAAGCATTAGAAATTTTTAATAACTATGTAACAGGCCCAATTTTTACTCCCCCGTCTATAGCTACTGAGAATGGAACAAAAGGTACAATTCAATTACCTGGCTCTCAAGGCGGAGCAGATGTGCAAGGCGCGGCGTTCGATCCTGAAACGGGCTACCTCTATATTCCGTCGATTACTTCACCATTCGTTGCAGATATTCTGCCCGGGGATCCGGACGAAACAAATTTAACTTACACCAAAGGCTCCCGCCGCTGGATTGCTGGACCAAGAGGACTCCCTCTATTTAAGCCTCCTTATGGTCGCATCACGGCGATTGATATGAATACGGGGGACCATGTCTGGATGGCGCCAAATGGTGATGGTCCGCGGGATAATCCAGAAATCGCACACCTTAACCTAGGGCAACTCGGAGCACCAGGCCGTCCTGCGCCATTGTTAACTGGCTCACTTTTATTCATCGGTGAAGGATTTACTAACCAACGCCCCGGCGGTCGAATTCCATTCGATATGCCAGTGGAAATAGCTACCAATAGTGGCGGACCCTGGTTTAGAGCATACGACAAGCAGAATGGAGAAATTGTTTGGGAAATCGAACTTGAAGCTGGCACTACTAGTCCACCAATTAGTTACGAGCATGGTGGGGACCAATACATACTCGTGTCAATTGGCGATCGCAGCCACAGTCCGGAGATGCTAGCATTTAAACTAAACAATGATTAATACAAATTTGAATAACTCTATTTCAAAATAGGAAAGAAATTTATGAAAAATATAAGACTTGCCTTAGGAGTATTGGTATTTGGTGCTATTACCTCTCTAACTACTTACATACTAGCGCAAACACCGGCCCCTGCAGTACCGCCAATAGCAACCGATGTGACCGCTGAAGATATAACAAAATTTATAGACGGTTTACCCAAAGATAGAGTTAGCGACCGCCCCATCCGAAGCGTGGAAGTTACAGGAGATTACAGAGTTGGTGTCTATGGGGTGTTCAGACCAAAAGAACTCCCTGGCGGATCAAATCTCCACCAAGTAAATACAACCGAAATTTATTATATGCGTAGCGGTTATGCGACCTTAGTAACAGGGGGAACAATGACAGAAGCGCGTCAAGAAAACGAAAATTGGGCACGAGGAACTGCGATAGAAAATGGCGTAAGCCGAAGAGTTGTTCCAGGAGATGTTATTATTATTCCAGGGCATACACCCCACTGGTTTAGTGAACTAGAAACTGACCTAACTTATTTAATTTTTAGGCCTGATCCTGACAACCGTATTCCACTGATAGATTAATAAGATCGGTATCTAAAAAAGGCTGGTAGATCACCAGCCTTTTTTATTTCTTTAAATCGCAGTTAATCGGAGGGCTGCTTAACCGTTCTTAAATAGGGCTTAACAGTATTCCAGCCGTCTGGAAACATTCCTTTCGCCTCCTCATCAGACACAGTTGGGACGATGATGACATCATCACCATCCCTCCAATTCACAGGAGTTGCTACTTTATGCTTCGCGGTTAATTGCATCGAATCGAGTACCCTTAAAATTTCATCAAAGTTACGACCGGTCGTCATTGGGTACGTTAACATCAATTTAATTGTCTTGTCCGGGCCTATAACGAATACGGACCTCACAGTAGCATTTGTTGCAGCCGTTCTTCCTTCCGAGCTTCCAGGCTCATCCGCTGGAAGCATATTGTAAAGTTTCGCAACTGCGAGATCGCCATCACCAATCATTGGATAATTAACAGCATGGCCTTGCGTTTCTTCAATGTCCTTTGCCCATTCGTTGTGATTATCAACTGGATCAATACTTAAACCTATAATTTTACAATTTCGTTTAGTGAATTCCTGCTCGAGCCCAGCCATATATCCTAGTTCTGTTGTACAAACTGGTGTGAAATCTTTGGGGTGGGAAAATAACACGCCCCACTGGCCCCCGAGCCATTCATGAAAATCGATTTCACCACACGTCGTCTGAGCTTTAAAATTTGGTGCAATATCGTTAATTCGTAGCGACATAATTACCTCCGAGAGTTATGTTAGGCATCACAATTATGGAGAACCGGAAAGTCTACGCCTACTGTGAGCGACCGGCAATAAGAAACCATGTATTATTTTAAGCATTCATAAACAAATGCTGGCGGCATATTTCGAAGGGTGAACTTAAGCTTTATATCACTGAAGAACGGCTTCATATCATTATAGTTTGCCAAACTATACTGATATTGCAAAAACGTCCCTCCTCTCTTCAAGTTCGAATTAATTCTCGACAATATATTTTGGACCATCGCATCTTCTATAATCGCCAAAGGCAAACTGGAAACGACATGGTCAACCTCTTCGATTTCAAGTAAATCTAATATATCGCAAATCGATGAGGCACAAACATTATATACATGTAATCTAGAGTCTTCGACGGTATTAAGTTGGGCAGCAAATTCACTGTTCACTTCCAGGCATAAAAGAACACTATCCGGGCCCATGCGCTTTAACAAAGCTTGCGTAACACATCCGTTTCCAGGACCCAATTCCACGATACAGTTAGTCTTTGAAAAATCAATCGAGGCTAGAAGGCGCTGGACAAGTATTTTAGAACTCGGAGCTATCGTTCCAGTAGTTCGTATATTTCTTATTAACTTGACAGAGTCACTGAATTTAAATCTAGATATCATGTCCTTAACCACTCACCAATTTCTGTCCCTAAAAATATGTACGCCGTCGCTAGTGGCAGTTGACCGATCAGCAGAGGGGCAATAACTTTCTTATAAGAAATTTTTGCTATACCTGCTACGTAGCAAACCGCGTCTGTAGGGACAAACGGGAAAAAAGCCCAAGCCATTATTATCCAAAAAGCGTATTTACCACGCATTTTCTCCTTAAGATACGCAACCCTACTAGGATAATTTTCTTCTAGGAATCTATCGTAGCCACCAAAAGAGGGCAAACTGTATACTAGGTAGGCACCAACCACAACACCAATTGAAGAGATGCTCCAAACAACAGCAGGTGATTCAGGAAATGTTATGGCTCCTGCTATGATAAAAGGTGTGCTAGGGATTAGAAAAAAGGCACGCCCCATAGAAATCAAGGTATAAGCTATTAGCGACATAGCGCCCAAGCCACCTAAAAAACTAGAAATAGATTCCCTACTGAACCAATCTGGAAATAAGAATATCAAAACCAGATTGATCGCAGCTAAGCTTAGCCAAATTTTGTTAAAGTATGTGCGTGGGACTTTTAGCATGTAGATAATGAGTTAAAAGCTATGTTACGCGGATCGACTTTTATGCGCCAACTTATGAGCGTTCTGTTCCCAATTTCGGCCGTCGAATTCTATGACTCGCATATTTTTAGGAGGCGTATCCAAACAATTAACATTAACATCAATACAATCTGGATTTGAACGCGGGATATAAAAAGGTTTTATGCCGCAAACTTTACAAAAATAATGTTTAGCAACACCGCTATTAAACTTATATATTTCCATGCCGGCTTTTCCGGAGTTAAGTGAAAAATTATCTCTACTAACTATGAGGTGCAAATATCCTGATTTAGAACAAATTGAACAATTACAATACTCAATTTCGGGATCTTCTTCTGCAACCACCTCAAAATTAACCAAACCACAGTGACAGCTGCCTTCATATTTCATATTGATTTTTACTCCTAAATGCCATGGCCAGCGTTAATGGCATTAATTAAAAAGATGGCAAGCAACTTGACGCTCAACATCTTTTAACGGAAGAAGATTAGGAGTAACTCGGCTGCAAATCTCTTCTACATTAGGACATCGATTGGCAAACCTGCATCCTGGAGCCACATTAACGGGAGACGGAATCTCTCCCCGAATAGCTGTCGAAGGCCGGTTTCTCTCTTCTCTTGGGTCAGGTTCGGGGTTAGAGCCCACGAGAATATTTGTGTAAGGATGCTTGGGATCAAAATATACTTGGTCAGCCTTACCAACTTCAACAATTGAACCAAGATACATCACGGCCATGCGATCACTTACATAACGAACCATCGAAAGATCGTGGGCAATGAATATAAGAGTTAACCCCATCGTTTCTTTTAAATCTCCGAGGAGATTAATTACTTGAGCTTGAACTGAAACATCTAATGCAGAAATTGGCTCATCGCAAACAACAAAGTCTGGCTCAAGTATTAATGCTCTCGCTATACCAATTCTCTGCCTTTGACCGCCTGAGAACTCATGAGGATAACGAGACATATGGTCTGACTGTAAGCCCACTCTTAAAAGCCAATCAGAAACTTTCTCTTTAATTTGATTATTTTTCAAATTAGTCTGAAGGCGCAAACCTTCTCCTATTATTTCACCCGCTGTCATTCTAGGGTTTAATGAAGAGTAGGGATCTTGGAATATCATTTGCATTTTTTGAGACCATTTCTGAAAATCCGCAGAATTATATTTTCTAGGAAGAGCTTGTCCCCGAAACTTTACTGTACCTTTTGTTTTCGGATGCAAACCTAAAACGACTTTGCCAAAAGTAGATTTTCCTGAACCACTCTCTCCAACCAAACCTAAGATTTCTTTTTCTGATACGGAAATGCTTACCCCATCGACAGCATGAACAATTTGTTTTCCCCCAATATCAAAGTACCGGGTAAGATTCTCTGTTTCTAGAATAGGCACTTCTGTAATATTAACCATTAATAATTACTCAAAATAAAGTTCTGCTGGTTTTAACGGGGATTCTCGATGATGCATCCAACACCTCGTGTAATGGCCTTCATTGAGATAGTAATCCTCAGGATGCTGACTCTCACATATCGACATGGACCATGGACAACGAGCACAATAGCCACAACCGGGAGGAGGAGAAAATAAATCTGGGGGGCTACCTTGTATAGGCTCCAACACACTTTGTTTTTCTGGATCATTGGTAGGCATAGCCGCTCGCAGACCCAGCGTATAAGGGTGTGCCGAACGATAGAAGACATCCTCTACGGTTCCATGCTCAACAATTTTACCGGCGTACATTACCGCAACCTCATCGGCCATTCTCGCAACAACACCAAGATCATGGGTAATAAGGATAATTGCCATCTCCGTCTCTTTCTGTAAGTCCTGCATCAGATCAAGAATTTGTGCCTGGATGGTTACATCTAGAGCCGTTGTAGGCTCATCCGCAATTAAAATTGAAGGCTTGCAAGATATCGCCATAGCAATCATAGCCCTTTGCAGCATCCCACCAGAAAATTCAAAAGGATACTGTTTTGCGCGCTTAGCGGCTTCTGGAATTTTAGTCATATCAAGCAATTTGATAGCTTCCCTAAATGCTTCTCTATAACTGTATCCCCTATGAACTTGAAGTGGCTCTGCTATCTGATCGCCAATTGTCATAGTCGGATTAAGCGAGGTCATGGGATCTTGAAATATCATACCAATCTCCGAGCCTCTTATTTCCTTACCTCGGATTACCGACCTTCCTAAAATCTCATGACCTTTCAATAAGGCCGAACCGGAGGTAATTCTTCCAGGCGGTATTGGAATCAACCCCATCATACTTTGAACACTGACTGACTTACCGCAGCCCGACTCTCCTACAATAGCTAATGTCTGCCCCTTACTCACAGAAAAGCTTATACCTCGAACCGCTTGAACAACTCCGCCATAGGTATCAAATTCGACAGCAAGATCTGCTATTTTGAATAACTCAGAGCCAACAGTCATTCCTGATTCCTTAGACGCGCGTCTAGGGCATCACGCAAACCATCACCGAGAAGATTAAATGCTAATACCGTAACGCTGATGAGAATAGCAGGGAGGATTAACTCGTGCGGAGAAGTTAACATATTTTTAATCCCTTCATTCGACATAGAGCCCCATGACGGAGTAGGTGGAGCCACACCCATGCCAACAAACGAAAGAAATGCCTCGATAAAAATTGCACTTGGTATTGCAAAGGTTATCGTTACCAGGACAACGCCAAGAGTATTTGGCAACATATGTCTAAATATTAAATAGTTTGTCTTGGCTCCTAATAACTGAGAGGCACCTATGTAACCGTGTTCTCTAATCTGAAGAATTTGCCCCCTTACCAATCTTGCTGTAGCTGGCCACATTAAAACCACCAAAGCTACAAGCATTGGAAAAATCCCACTTTCTCCAGGTCCAATCCCAAACGCTATCTTAAAAAGGATCATAAATAAAAGAAAAGGAAGAGCAACTACGAAGTCTGCAAAGCGCATTAAAATTTGGTCTACCCTTCCGCCAATAAACCCAGCGACAGAACCGTAAAAAATTCCAAATAGTATAAATAAGCTTGGCGCTCCAATCCCAATGAATAAGGAAACCCTGGCTCCTTCCATAAGTCTGGCCAACATATCCCTTCCCAGATAATCTGTACCCAATGGGTGTAAACTTAGATTTATACTATCTCCAGCTTGCAAGGTACTTTCGTTAGTTAATAACCCCTTAGATCTTGCTTCATCTAAGGTGGTTACCCTTATTGGGTCAACGGCTATGCTTTGATACCCATCGAGGAGATTTCCTCTGTCATCCATTGGAACTACAGAATAATAGTAACGCCTTGGCTTCAGATCTAATCTGTCTTCAAAGAATAATACCGTATTGTCAAAATACTCCACCAAAGGAATTCCATAGGCTTGTTCTGGACCAACAGGGAAAATATTCCGATATACGCGATATCCAGAAGCATTGGGCAATGTATCCCATTTTAAGCGCACTGCCATAGTCGTGGCTCTATCTACTAAACGCAGAGCGTCGATTGAAATATCAGATTCTCCATTCCATGCCTCATAGTCGTTAACAATTATCGCTAAACGGCTCGTCCCTGGAGCTTGACTTACTTGATCAAGATCTTGAAAAGCCGGGTCTACATTCCAAAATACTGGGCCCAATATTGTGAATGCTAGCAAACCAACTATCAGATAAAGTGAGAATAAAGTTCTCTTATTACCTTTCAACCGAATCCAAGCGTCACTCCAATAAGATAAAGATGGCCGAGAAATATTTTGGGTTTTTTGATGATATTGAATTCTTTCAAAATCTGCAGGCGTTAGTACACTCATTTCTCTAACCTAACTCTAGGATCTATAAATCCATATAGAACGTCAACGAGGATCACCATAAAAACCAAGAAAGCGCCATAAAACACGGTAGTCCCCATAATTACGGTGTAATCAAGTTGTTGAACCGCTTGGACGAAATAACGACCTAAGCCCGGTATAGCAAAAACTAATTCGACGACAAATCCACCAGTTGTAATAGACGCTATCGATGGCCCAAGAACAGTCACTACTGGCAATATAGCGTTTCGAATTTGGTGTTTTGTAAATATTCTGGGCGCCGGAACTCCTTTCGATCTCGCGGTTCTAATATAATCAGAGCCAACAACCTCTAACATAGAAGACCTCATCAAGCGCGTGAGATAAGCCATAGTGCCGAGCCCTAAAACTAGGGCCGGAGTAAGCATATGCAAAATAGTTCCCCACCCTGCCACGGGTAAGATGGTCGTACCAACTAAATCATTGAGGGAAACTAAGGCCAATTGACTCATCGCTGCTATTACAAAACTTGGCACCGAGATACCCAGTATCACTAGTATCATAATGATAAAATCAGGTAATCGATTACGGTAAATGGCAGTCAAAGCACCAAATAAAATTCCTCCAGTAGCCGCAAACACCACCGCTAGAATTCCTAGTATCGCAGACACTGGAAAATGCTCTCTAATTATGTCATTCACCTCACGGTTCTCTTGAGTGAAAGAGATTCCAAAATCACCCGTAGAAAGATTCCTAAGATAAATAAAATACTGAGTACTTAATGGCTGATCAAGACCATACTTAGACTCGAGGTTAGCTCTTATAGCCTCACTTACAGCGCGATCATTAAGCAAAGGATCTCCGGGAACATTGTGCATAGCAAAAAAAGTAGCAGTTGCTATAAACCATACTGTCACTAGACCTTGAAACAAACGTTTTAATGTATATAAAAACATAGAAATTTACTTGGTCATAAATAAAAGAGACAAATAGGCAACGTTAATTTCAGAGTCTTTCTATATAAGCATAGTTATAATCGACCTGGGGGCCCACCGATCTGCGTTTAAACCCTTTTAGTCGAGGGTCAACTACAAAGGATATACCTCTTTCATACATAGGCACGATTACAACGTCTTCATAAATCAAATCCTGAATACTGCTGAAAGCATCCATGCGTTTTTTAGGGTCAAGTTCCGATTGCGCAATTCTAATAAGATCGTCCATTTGTTCGCTCTGATATCGACCCCGATTATTAAGATTCCACGAAGAAAATAGATCACCGAAAGTCAACGCATCAAAATAATCTGGACCCCACCCAGCCATAACAATATCAAAGTCACCCGATGTCATTTTAGCCAATCGTTGTTTGAAGATTTGTGCATCGATGCGTAATTCTAGCCCAAGATTTTTTTTAAAAAGTTCCTGATAATATTCTGCGGCTAACAAAGACAAAGACGAGTCTCCTGTCAGCAGAACGATCGGCGGAAAATCGTTTATTCCTAATTCTAATTTAGCTCGCTCTAGATGTTCTCGCGCCCTTTCCAAATCCATTCTGTGCTCTGGCACAGGATATTCTTTACGAAAAGCTCCTTGTAACCCCTGTATCCAAACTGGAAATAAGCTTTCGGCCGGCAAATAGCTGGCTTCTTTTAAAACTTTATAAACTAACTCAGAAGGGTCTTGTGCTAACAGCAACGCTTTTCGAAAGTTTAGATTTTCGGTTACCCGCCCCTCTCGATGATTAAACTCTAGAAAAAATAATGACCCATCCATAAACCTATCGATCTGCCATCGCTGCTCCATCGCTGTCGGTAACATCGGAGCGGTCAAGGAAGTTTGAACAATCTGACCATCTTTAAAAAGATTTAAATTGGCGTTTACATCGTTAGTTATGTAAGCAATTACAATCTCATCAAGGAATCCCTTTTCATCATTCCAGTAATAAGGATTTTTTTCCCATAACATTGATGCTCCATGTATCCATTCTGTTAGTACATAAGGCCCGTTAAATAACAGCATATCTGCATCGGCACCATAACGACCGTTAGTGCTTACAAAAAAATCTTCGCGAACTGGATAATAGGTGTTAAACGCAACCAATTTATCAAAATAAGGAGTGGGCCTTTCAAAATCAACTTGTAATACTAAATCTGATACCGCCCGCACACCTAATGCTTCCTTTGGCAGATCTCCTCGATTTACCGCCTCCGCATTTTTTATCGGATATAAAATAAAAGCGTATTCGCCAGCCGTAGCTGGATCAACAACCCGCTTCCAAGCATACTCGAAATCATGGGCTGTAACGGGCAAACCATCACTCCACCTAGCCTCTTCGCGAATCCAAAAAGTCGCACCGTTATCCCTAATTTCCCATCTTTCTGCCACCCCTGGGGTTAATTGATCATTATCATCATAGGAAATCAGACCTTCCATAGTATGCGCTATAACGATAAAACTGGAGGCATCGGTGGCCCTAGTGGAATCAAGTTGAGGAGGCTCCTCTGCTAAAGCAATAGTTATACTGTTTCTCTCTTCATTTATTGCCCCTCCATTAATTAATGCTCCGCTGGTACCTGCAAAAAATGCCAAAATATAAACAATTAACGCCATCGCAACTGCAAGATAGACAGCATATACGCCTAATTGCTTGGCAGCCGAACCAGCGTAGTTTGAGCGTTTATCCATAGCCTTCACTCTAATTATTTTTGTAATATTGTGCCACAAACTGAGTCTTTACAGTAATTTGCATAACTTACAGTACTTAGCTCAACAAAGTATATACTTTCCCATAAAGTTAAGAAAAATAACATTTTAAAGGGAACCCCATGCAAAAAATTGGACTTTGTATAGCTAAATTGGGTTAATTTTTAATCATTTTAAAAGTCACTTCGCTTATGGTCTAATTATCTACGCTCCCAAGACCCACTAAAAAATTTGTGTATTCTTAACCGGTGATAAATATGGCCAAGAAAAATCAGTCTGATTTTAATTTCGAAAGAGCTCTAGAAAATCTAGAAGAAATAGTCTCGTCTATGGAAAAAGGGGATTTAACCTTAGAAGACTCACTAAAAGCTTTTGAAAGGGGAATTAAACTAACAAGAGAATGTCAGGCTGCATTGAAAGATGCCGAACAAAAAGTCCGGGTTCTATCAAAAGACAATGGCGAAACTGAAGAGATGTTGCTCGAAGAAAAAGAATAAGCTTACTTATGGAAACGCAAAATTTCATAGCTTTGGATAATCTCCTTTGCCAAACTCAAAAAAGAGTCGATAGATATCTCAACGGCCTTTTTTCAAAATCTATTTCTAATCAACAATTAGTAAAAGCTATGCACTATGCAAGCATAGATGGTGGAAAGCGGATACGTCCTTTATTAGTGTATGCAAGCGCAAAGGCTGTGGGTGCTAGCATAGAAGACGCCGATGCACCTGCATGTGCAGTAGAATTAATACATAGCTACTCTCTTGTACATGACGACCTTCCTGCTATGGATGACGATGCTTTGAGACGTGGCAAGCCTAGCGTTCATAAAGCTTTTAGCGAAGCAACGGCTATACTCGTGGGGGATGCATTGCAATCCTTAGCGTTTCAATGCTTGAGTCAACAAAAATCTAGTCTTACTGCAGAAACTAAATTAACCATGATCGAAATACTTAGCGAAGCGACCGGGGTAGAAGGGATGACCGGCGGCCAAGCAATGGATCTCAGAGCTGAAAGCCATAATGTAAAGCTAAAGAGCTTAGAGAATATACATCGATTAAAAACAGGGGCATTAATAAAAGCAAGTATTAGACTCGGAGCGCTTTGCAATCCCAAAACAACTGATAAACAATTCACAATTTTAGAGAATTTCGCGGATAACATAGGACTCGCCTTTCAAGTACAGGACGATATTCTGGATGAAATTGGCGATACGATAACCTTGGGAAAACCGCAAGGTTCCGACCGAGCTCAATCGAAGGCGACCTATGTAAGCCTTCTTGGTATAGATGAAGCTAGAAAAAAAGCGAATAACCTTTCTAAAGACGCTATCGATTCGTTAGCAGAATTATCCCTATCTGCTAATGTCTTGCGGGAACTCGCTAGTTTCGTCGTCACTAGAATTCGTTGACGGATTGGTTCCTCTGAATTACTGTAAACGCCTTGGGCGTGTGAATCATTTATAGACTGCGCCTTAAGAGTTCGAGCTAATGTTTAACAAAATCCCTGAAAATCGACCAAAAACGCCACTTTTAGATCAAGTGAATAATCCCACAGATCTAAAGAAGCTGGACATTGAACAACTTTCAACGCTTGCAGACGAATTAAGATTATTTCTCCTGTATTCAGTCGGTCAAACTGGGGGCCACTTTGGCGCAGGCCTGGGCGTAGTCGAGCTTACAATTGCTTTGCACTACGTATTTGATACACCCTATGACCAGCTGGTTTGGGACGTCGGCCATCAAGCTTACCCCCACAAGATATTAACCGGCCGAAGGGATAAAATGTTAACCATGAGGCAAGCTGGTGGTTTGGCTGCGTTTCCAAATCGGAGAGAGAGCGACTTTGATCAGTTCGGCGTAGGCCATAGCAGCACATCGATTAGCGCCGCACTAGGTATGATGGCGGCAAAAAAAATAAAGGATGAAGACCATCACAGTATCGCTGTTATAGGAGATGGGGCTATGACGGCCGGCATGGCCTTTGAAGCACTTAATCATGCCGGTCATCTTGATGAAAATGTCCTCGTTATCCTAAACGATAACAATATGTCCATCTCAAAAAATGTCGGCGGATTGTCTAGCTACTTTGCTCGAATGTGGGCAAGCAAGCCCTATAATTTTATTCGAACCGGAAGTAAACGAGTTCTGTCGAAAATACCTCCTGCATTAAAAGCAATTCACCGGGCTGAAGAATACATGAAAGGAATGGTGTCACCTGGCACTTTATTTGAAGAATTAGGATTCAACTATATTGGTCTTATCGATGGTCATGACGCCTCCGGATTAGTCGAAATATTGAGTAACATAAAAACTTTGCGTGGCCCTCAGCTACTGCATATAGTCACTCAAAAAGGCAAAGGTTATGTAGAATCTGAAAATGATCCCTATGGCATGCACGCGTTAAGTAAAATTGACGCCAAGATAAATGATGAAATTGGGATACAAACCAAAATTCCTACCCCAACGTATTCCCAAGTTTTCGGGAGTTGGCTTTGCGATATCGCAGAAAATGATAAATTAGTCGTAGGTATCACACCAGCCATGGGGGACGGTTCTGGCATGACAGAGTTCTCTGAAAAATTTCCGGATAGGTTTCATGATGTAGCTATCGCGGAACAGCATGCGGTAACCTTCGCTGCTGGTATGGCATGTAACGGAATGAAACCTATAGTCGCCATTTATTCTACTTTTTTGCAACGCGCATATGATCAAGTTATTCATGACGTCGCTCTACAAAATCTTAATGTGCTATTTGCAATCGACCGAGCCGGGCTAGTTGGAGAGGATGGGCCAACGCACGCCGGCAGCTTTGATTTGTCGTTTTTACGTTGTGTCCCAAATATTGTTTTAATGGTGCCTAGCAACGAAAACGAAAGCTATAAATTACTGTCTACCGGATATTCTCATAACGGTCCCTGTGCCGTGCGTTATCCGCGCGGCAGAGGCCCTGGGGTTAAAGTCGAAAGAAATTTTAGCCCCGTTAAAATCGGCAAAGCAGTATTGCGGCGAGAAGGCTACTCCGTGGCAATTCTGGCGTTCGGAAGTATGGTGATTCCCGCGCTTAAAGCCAGTGAATTACTGGATGCCACCGTTGTTGATATGCGTTTCGTGAAACCAATAGATGAAGAAATAATAGGTGATATGGCCGCATCGCACGAATTAATTGTAACTGCGGAAGAGAATGCCGTTATGGGAGGAGCTGGCTCCGCAGTTAATGAGTTTCTTCTGCGAGCAAACTATCAAATTCCTATTCTAAACCTAGGCCTACCTGATCGATTTCTAGAGCATGGAAAAACATCTGACATGCTTTCAGAAATAGCTCTCGACGCGGAAAATATTGTCAATTCTATTCGAAGAAAACTAAAAGACTGTAAAATTCAATCCAAAGCAGTTTAATTCGTTCATTCCCAAAAATTTGACTATCTACTTATTCTAAGCGTAAACTCGCGTCGTTCATAAATGAACGAGTCCATTTGGTTTAGATAATTGAAAAATTATCTGTCTAATGGGAAGTCGGTGAAATTCCTACACTGCCCCCGCAACGGTGATTCGAAATTGTTTTTCAAATTCGATAAGTCCGATACCAACCAAATCGATTTTAGAACTTGATGCAGCGGAGGGCTTACATCAGTAGCAGAGCACTTTCGTCAGGCTCTACTGCTTTCCCCTTCTCTGAAATAATCAGTCGACTATTTTACGAAAATCTCTTTTTGGGAAGGTATTGTGAATTCACGTTGTTTTAGATATCTAGTATTTATCTTTTGTGCTTTAAATGGAAATTTTTCATTCTCCCAAACAGATACGAACGCCATGGAAGAAATTATTGTAGTTAGTAATCGTATTCCAATACCTTTGAAAAAAATAGCTACCTCAGTATCTGTACTTAATGAACAAGAAATTCTCAATTATGGGAATATCTCAATTAAAGATGTAATCCGCCAAACAACTGCAATTGGAACCACTAGTAACGGCGGGATGGGCTCTACCTCTTCGATAAGAATTCGTGGCGAGGAAGGATTTCGGACCTTGGTTCTATTTGATGGCCTTCGCCTTTCCGACCCTAGCGCTCCTCAGGTAACCACCCCTATAGAACATTTACTAAGTAACGGAATAAATAAAATAGAGATTTTGCGAGGACCACAAGGATTAAGTTATGGCGCAGACGCTGGCGGGGTAATCTCTATCAGCACAAATTCTGAAGAGGAGGGTTTCAAACTTAATATAGATGGACAAACCGGAAGCTTTGGGACAGAGATTGGCAGCGTGACTCTAATTGCCAATAATAAAGAAATAGATTTTTCGCTATTCGCCAGCGAACTAAATGCCGAAGGTTATAACGCAAGGACTTCTGACAATATTTTTGCAGATGATGATGGTTACGATAACGACACTATTCACATGCGAATGGGGGCTAACCTAAATGAAAAATTAAGATTACAAGTAGTTCATCGAAATGTAGAGGGCAGAACAGAATACGATGGTTGTTTCGCAGAAATAACTGTTTACGATTGCGAATCTATTTACCAACTTGCAAACAGTCGAATATCTCTCGATTTTAGTAATGATGGTTATAGTCACTCCCTTGCTTATTCAAAGAACGAAACCAAAAGAGAAGATTTCGCTCTGAGAACTTTAGCATTTGGATCTGAAGGACAAATAAATAGACTAGAATATATCGGGAGCGCAACCAACCTTCCAGGTTTCGATATGGTGTTTGGTATTGATCTGGAAGAAGAAATAAATGGTCCTATGGAACGAAATAACAGAGGGTACTATGTAGAGTATATCAGCGACTTCTCGGACAACTTCTTTCTAACGGCTGGTGCGCGAAGAGATTCAAATGATGATTATGGTGATCACAATAGTTTTCGTACTACCAGCGCGTATCTTATAAATTGGAGTAATTCACAACTAAAATTCAAAACTAGCTATGGATCCGGGTTAAGAGCACCAAGTTTGTATGAAATAAACTACAATTCTGGCCCGTTTGCTTTCCCTCCAGCATCCAATACAAATCTTAGTCAAGAAATCAGCAAGGGCTTTGAATATGGAGCAGAGTATGTAAGAAATAATAACTTTCGACTAGAACTTACAGCCTTCGATCAAAAAGTGGAAGATGCTATCTACTTCGATTTGGCCGGTTACAGTGGTTACTTACAGGACAAAGGCACTAGCAGATCAAAAGGCTTAGAATTAGATGGATCTTTTTCTTTGTCTAATTCCATACGGTTCCTCGCAAATTATACCTACAACGATACTAAGCGCCCAAATGGATTACAGCGGCTTCGTCGACCAAAGACCATTTTTAATTTTGGTATAAACTATCTAGATCCAACAGAAAAATTAAGACTAAATGCCTTCTATAGAGCATCCAGAGACTCAATAGATGAACAATTAGGATCGACGTTAGCTTTGACTGATTTCGGGGTACTAGATTTCAGTGCTAGCTACCAACTGTCATTAAATTTTGAAATTTTCGCTCGCATTGAAAATACGTTGAATGAAAAATATCAAGAAATCATAGGCTATATTGCGCCCAAGCGATCCTCTTATTTGGGCTTTCGGTTATATTTTTAGTATTTATCAAGGAGTCGTTCGTGACAACTAATGAAGAAAGGGCGAAACGTCACAAAATTGCTATGCAACGGAAGAAAAAACATATCGATAATCGCATTTCTAAAGCAAAGAAAAATAAAGGTTTATTGGTTATTCTTACCGGTAATGGGAAAGGAAAAAGCTCTTCAGCTTTTGGAATGTTAGCAAGAAGCGTAGGGCATGGGCTCCGATGCGGGGTTGTACAATTTATTAAGGGGTCATGGGAATGTGGAGAGCAAATACTTTTTTCAGGCCACCCTCGTGTTGATTTTTACGTTATGAACACAGGATTCACTTGGGAGACTCAAGATCGCGAAAAAGACATTATCGCTGCCGAGAAAACATGGCAAAAAGCGGAAATGCTACTAAAAAGTGCTGATCATAACGTAGTGATTTTAGACGAACTTACTTACATGATCACTTATGGCTATTTAGATAAGAACTTAATTCTAAATTGTCTTAAAAAAAGACCAAAGGACCAGCATGTCATTGTCACTGGCCGCAATGCTGCAAAAGAATTGCTCGACATCGCGGACACAATCAGCGAAGTAGGAAATAGCAAGCATGCATTCGATTCGGGAATAAAAGTGCAAAAAGGCATAGATTATTGAACTTAAGAATCTTTTCGATATCAGCCTCCTGGGCTATTAGCCTCTTATTTAATTTTTCTGGCAGAGCGGCAGAGATAATAGACGACGATGGTCTATTCGTTCGACTAGAAAAACCTGCTAGTCGAATTATAAGTTTGGCTCCTTCTTTAACTGAGCTTGTTTATGCAACGGGAGCTGGAGATAAATTAGTTGGCGTTGTCGATTATAGCGACTACCCTCCACAAGCAGCTTTATTGCCAGTTGTAGGAAGATTTGACCTATTAGATATAGAAAGAATCTTAGAGTTACAACCTGACTTAATTATCGCATGGCGAAGCGGAAATCCTAGGTCGTCTATTAGTCAACTCAAAAACCTAGGTCTCACGGTCTATATAGCCGAACCGAAAAACTTAACTTCTATTGCAAATCATATTTATAAATTAAGCGTGCTAACCGGAACTCAAGAAGAAGCAAAAAGTACTATTCAGGAATTCAATCGGACCTACGAAGAACTTCGAACACAATATAGCGATCGAGCAAAAATCAAAACTTTCTATCAAGTCTGGGACAAGCCAATTATAACCGTCGGCGGTAATGAATTAATAAATGATATTATAGAGCTTTGTGGAGGCGAAAATATTTTTAAAGAAATACAACTAATAGCTCCAAAAATCGATCAAGAATCTGTACTAATAAGAAATCCAGCAGTCATCATTGCAAGTGGCTCGAACACAAAAAGGCCTAAATGGTTAGATGATTGGAAACGTTGGCCAGATCTTACAGCCATTACAGAAGGCAATTTATTTTTTATCATTCCAGAACTCCTTCAGCGTCATACACCAAGAGCACTAATAGGCGCTACGCAAATGTGCACCTATATTGAAAGAGCCAGGGAAATTAGGTAGCCCTTTGATTGCTTAAAGAAGAGTATTCCGCACCGTTATGAAAAATCAAACTAGCACTAAGAGCACCAGCGACCTCGACGATCTTAATCCGGCTAAAGCACGCAAAGGGAATATTAAGAGGAAAGCTTTTATTAAGAGGCATGCCTAAAATGCTGGGTAGAATTACACGTAATACCCCTCCATGAGTTACGACTAAAATGTGAGTGCCATCGCCTGACTTCTCAACTAGCTGTCTATATGCTCGTAATATACGGTCTTTAAAGGATAAATAATCTTCGCCGTTAGGAGGAGCTAGTGCTGATAAATCTTCCTTAAATGCCTTAAATTGTTCGGCTGCCGCCTTTCGCCAGTCGCTTATCAACATTCCATCCCAATCTCCATAATCGATTTCTTGCCAATTATTGTTTACATTTGTTTGTAGATTTATTCCGGTAGCTAATCGTTCCGAGAAATCACAGCATCGTCTTAAAGGAGAAGTAATTATCTTAGTCCAATTTGGGGTTAGTTCGCTCGGAAGAAAATCGCGGTTAAGATTCGCCGCCATTCGCATTTGCAACCATCCTAAATCCGTTAGTTCTGGATCTATACGGCCTCTTAGAATATCGCCACCATGAGGTTCGCCATGTCGAATAAAATCTACCAGGATGATTTTAGAGGAAGAAGACATAAAGAGTCATTACTCAATATGGCCGAGTTTTTTTACTTTCGCAGCGAGATAACTTTCATTGTATGGATTTTTCTTAACGCGCAAGGGAACTATCTCTGACACAGTAATTCCCATCTCTTTTAACGCTTTGAGCTTGCGAGGATTGTTCGTCATCACTTTTAAAGTATTAATCTTAAAATAATCAAAGATTGGCTTGCATATCTGATATTCTCGATTATCTGGCTCGAAACCTAACTGAACATTTGCTTCCACAGTATCCGCTCCAGAATCTTGCAAACCATAAGCCTTAATTTTATTTAGCAATCCAATGCCTCTTCCTTCCTGGCGCAAATAAAGAATTATGCCACGACCTTCTTTCGCGATAGTTTCCATAGCTGTTTGTAATTGAGATCCGCAATCACACCGCAAACTAAATAGACAATCACCAGTCAAGCACTCTGAATGAATACGGCATAACACAGGAGTTTGATTATCTAGTTTGCCAATCGTCAAAGCTACGTGTTCTTTTTCATTTTCAATATCTTCAAATCCATGAATACTGAAGTTGCCCCAATGAGTTGGTAATAACGCGGACCCTGCAAATTGTGCTTTCAAACTACTTTCCTCTGCCTTAAATAAGATATCTCTACTTAAACGTTCAGCCAGTCAAAATAACTGCGGCCTGTATAAAGAGGGCGGCCATTATACCTGCTAAAACATCGTCTAGCATGATTCCCAGACCCCCTTTTACATTTTTATCGATATATTTAATTGGCCATGGCTTTAAAATGTCCAACATCCTAAATAAGCAAAAACCTAACAGCATCCAAATCCAGCCCACAGGGGCCAAAAACATCGTAATCCAATAACCTACAAATTCGTCCCAAACGATTCCACTATGATCTTTAACCCCTAGGCAGCGTGATGTTTTTCCACATACCCATACACCTACAAAAAATGCCACCCCCACTAAAAATGCGTATATCCAAGCGGGAAAATTAGTCAATATCAGATAAAATGGTATTGCCGTTAATGTACCAAATGTGCCGGGCGCTTTAGGCGAAAATCCGGAACCAAAACCAAAAGCCAGGCAATAAATCGGATTTGAAAGAATTACTCTATAAGGGACCTTCATTATGTATCATTCCCTCTAAAGTGCGAGTACGACTGGTCCGTTGAGTGACTAGGATTATACCGAGAGGGAAAGAACTGTATTCCACTTCCTGAAATAACTTCACCAATTCGAGTAATTTCAGTGTTTGACTTTAAAGCTTCTAGTTCAAATTTAGAGCAATTTTCTGGCGTCACTGTGACACAAAGTTCATAATCTTCACCACCATATAGCGCTGCGCGATAAAGATTTTCAGATGTCAAACAACAGATAGCAGCTTTCGAAAAAGGTATTTTTTCAATATCTATAAGTGCACCAACATTACTAGCTGATAATATATGAGCTAAGTCTCCTTGAAGACCATCTGAAATATCAATTGCACTATTTATATAATCTCTGCATTGTAATGCAAAATCTACCCTAGGTTCTGGCTCATAATATGCTTTTACAAAAAAATCCCGGCAACCTTGTGGCGGTGGATCATCAATCAATTTAAAGGAGCAACCAATATGAGAGCTCTCCCCGATACAAAGTAATCCTATGGCCGCATCACCCAATTTCCCCGTTACATAAATATGATCTCCCACTTGCGCTGCACTTCGGCGTAACGCCATACCAATAGGATTAATTCCATGCACCTGAATAGCGATGGCCATTGGACCCTCTGTTAGGTCTCCCCCAACTAAAGTAATGCCAAAATGCTTTGCCATTTCACCAAGCGACTTACTAAACTTATGCAACCAATCTTCAGAAAAATCTGGCAACGCCAAACCTAGAGTAAAGCATAGAGGCTTCGAAGCCATTGCTGCGAGGTCACTTAAATTTGTTCCTAAAGCCTTCTTTGCAATAAGACCAGCATCTGCGTTTTTTGGAAAGTGTATGCCTTCTACAAGTACGTCAGTCGAAATAGATAAATTATGGTCAGCAGGAATTGAAACTAGCGCTGCATCATCACCGATACCTAATTCAATACTCTTTTCTCCGGTATTTAAGTCTGGAGCAATAAAATACTTTTTTATTATCTGAAACTCAGATTTTTCCATAATATGATTGTGGTAGAAAAGGGATATGTAAGTTAGGTTCTAGCACCTGATTCAACCGCTCTTAGAGTGCTAACAAGTTTATCTAAGACGCCATTTACATACTTATGACTATCAGCAGCACCAAATAACTTCGCTAATTCGATGCATTCGTTAATTACTACCTTATAAGGAATATCGACCCTATTAGCGAGCTCGAATACGCCTATATAAAGCAATGCCCTTTCGATCGCATCGAGCGCATCTAAATTCCTATCAAGCACTGGTTGTAAGTAAAGGTTTAACGATTTTTTTTGCGAAGAAATATTGATGAAAACATCATCAAAATACTCCCAATCAATTTTACCCTTATTTTGCTCATGAAATTGTTCAGCAATTTTTCGTGGCGGAGCACCGGCCATCAACCATTGATATATAGCCTGAAGAACTAGGCGCCGCGCTCTTCTTCGTTGCGCAAGCGAAATTTTCTGACGAGCATTTTTACTGCTCTCACTCACCTTATTAGATGTTTTTAGTTGCACCTAACCCTCCAATTGGCGAGTTAAACTTAGCATTTCAATTGCTGTTAGAGCTGCCTCCACTCCCTTATTACCAGCTTTAGTGCCAGCTCTTTCTATAGCTTGTTCAATAGTATCAACAGTTAAAACACCGAACGCGATTGGCAAGCCACTGCTCAACCCTACTTGACTTAAGCCCTTTACGCATTCACCCGCCACATACTCAAAGTGAGGTGTGCCACCGCGAATAACAGCCCCTAAAGCTATAATCGCATCATAGTTTCCAGAGCCCGTCATTTTTTTTGCAATCAGCGGCAATTCATAAGCCCCGGGTACCTTAACCAACGAAATATCGCGATCTTGCACGCCATGCTTTTTCAAAGCATCCAATGCTCCATCTAACAGCCGATCCACTATAAAACTGTTAAAACGGGCAACTATAATTCCATATCTTGCAGAAGCATTTATATAATTGCCTTCTATCGTTTTTAGTGTATTCATAATTTTTCCTAGCTCAGTAATTTTTACCTTTACGAAGAATCGTTAGCGTTGAATTGAACAAATTCAACTACTTCTAAATCAAAACCCGAAATTGCATTCAAACGCGCTGGATAACTCAATAAACGCATTTTCCCTACGCCGATGTCTCTCAAAATTTGTGATCCAGTTCCAATTGTCAGATCATTTCCCTGCCTATCTGCCGGGTTAGTTTCCATTCCCCTTTCCAGTACCGAAAGAAGATTATGTTCAAGCGACTTGCCATAGTCTTCCCCAGAGAGTAAAACCGCAACCCCACTTCCCTCCTTACCTATCCTCTCTAGAGCATCACTAAAAGACCAGCTCGTTCTAGTTGCATTGTAAGTTTCACATACATCCCGAAGGGTATTGGGAATGTGAACACGGACTAAAACGGGATCGTCAGAATTAATCTCTCCTTTTACAAAAGCAAGGTGCATGCTTCCACTGATAGAATCTTCATAGGTATGAACTGTAAATGGGCCATGTGCAGTCTGAAGCGTATTCGTGTCCTTCCTAGAAACAGTTCTTTCATTCGCAATCCTATAATGGATTAGGTCTACAATAGTTCCTATCTTTATATCATGCTTCTTTGCGAATAATTCTAAATCCACACGTCGGGCCATTGAACCATCGTCATTCATTATTTCAACTATCGCAGCAGCTGACTGATAACCAGCTAGTCTGGCAAGGTCACAACCTGCCTCGGTGTGCCCTGCCCTCCTCAGAACACCACCCGGCTGAGCCATAATAGGAAAAATATGCCCGGGCTGAACAATATCTTCAGCGTGGCTATCACGCGAGACGGCTACTTTTATCGTACGAGCTCTGTCTGCGGCTGAAATCCCAGTCGTTACACCGCTTGCTGCTTCAATCGATACAGTAAAATTAGTGTTGTAAGGAGTGTTGTTCTCATTAACCATCAAAGGCAGCTTTAGATACTCACACCTCTCTCTAGTTAATGTTAAGCAAATTAGCCCACGGGCATTAGTAGCCATAAAGTTGATATCTTCAGTCCGAACTCGTTCAGCGGCAATAATAAGATCACCTTCATTTTCTCGATCTTCATCGTCCATCAATATAACCATCTTCCCCTGACGGATATCATCGATAATTTCTTCTATTGAATTTAAGTCCATAATCTAAATTTAACTAATTAATCGTAACCGTTTGACTTTAAAAATTCTAAATCAATCTTCTCGGTTTTTTGGTCACTTTTTGATTTTTTTAATCGTTCTAAATAACGAGCAATAATATCAACTTCTAAATTAACCAACCGACCAATTTCATAGTCTCCAATAATAGTTTCTATCTGTGTGTGGGGAATCACATTTATCGTAAAATCTTCCCCAACAATTTCATTAACGGTCAAACTAGTTCCATCTATACAAATCGAACCTTTAGCAGCTATATACTTATCTATTAGCGGTGACGACTTAAAGGTCATCTTCAAACTTTTTCCTTCAGGCTCAATATTAATTAGGCTTCCCACTCCATCAACATGACCCGAAACAAGATGACCTCCAAATCGATCCGTTGCAAGCATGGCCTTTTCTAGATTTACTCGGACACCGTTAGTTAAGTAATTTAATGCTGTGCAGCGCATAGTTTCGTTAGAAACATCCGCTAAAAAAGCATTCTTAGATTTTTGTACTACAGTCAAACAGCAACCATTAACCGCTATACTATCTCCAAGCGATACATCGGTCATATCAAGATCACCCGTATCAATATCAAGACGACACTCTCCTTGAATTTGAATATTACTCTTAACTTTACCGACGGCTTCGATGATTCCAGTGAACATTTCTATAATCTTAATTAATAGTCAATACAACTTTAATATCTGCGCCAACGTTATCAAATTCTTTTACGGAGAATTGTAAACATTCATTCATTTCCATCAAACCTGTTATTTCAGTCAGCGGCCTAGCATCCGAGCCCAATATTTTAGGTGCAATATATAACACAAGCTCATCGACTAGATCTTCCTTTATAAAGCTAGTACTCAACGTTGGCCCTGCTTCAACTAAGACTTCGTCGCATCCAAAATTGGCGGAGAGAGATTCTAACATAGTTCTAAGATCCACTCTTCCTTGAGCACTTGCCGTTTGCACCAATTCAACGTTTTGTGGAAATTCATCTCCTTTATATTCCATTTCATTTGTGAATATTTTGACGCCCCCTTCACTATTAATAATCTTAGATGTATCGGGTGTCCTTTTTTTAGAATCAACAATTACGCGTAACGGTCGTTTTAGAAAAGCAATTCTATTATTTTCTAATTGAGATTTATTCAATTTGAGATCGTCTATCCTTAAGGTCAATGCTGGATCATCCTCAAGAACTGTATTTATACCTGTAATTATAGCATTACTCCTGGCTCTATATTTTTGAGCATCAGAACGGGCCTCTGAACTCGTTATCCATTTACTCTTACCATTAGCCAGTCCTGTTCTTCCATCTATGCTCATTGCTAATTTTAAGCGCACAAATGGCATCCTTGATTTATGCCTCTTGAAATAACCAGGGTTTATATCCCTTGCTAGCCCATCAAAACTCGACAAATGAAATACATTAATACCGGCATCTTCTAAATCAACAATTCCCTGCCCACAGACCCTCTCATCCGGATCAACACTTGCGATAACAACACTTTCAACACCGGCTTCTATAAGCGCTTTACTACAAGGACCTGTTCTTCCTATGTGAGAGCATGGCTCCATAGTAACAAAGGCAATTGCAGATTTTGCTTTCCCCCCTGAGCGATCCAAGGCTTCGATTTCAGCATGATTTTGACCTGGGCCTAAATGCCAGCCTTCACCAACTATTTCATTACCTTTTACAATGACACAGCCAACACGAGGATTGGGCGACGTGTTGAAAACATTCGTAGCGATATCTAATGCACGCCGCATATAGCACGCCCAACCGCTGTACGCGCCATCCAACTGTTGTGATGTCAGAGTTTTCATAACAAGAACTCTCTGTCTCATGAATATCGAGTAGAAGGTATATCAATGTACGATATTATCTACCCAATTTTGTCCAAGGGGGCCTGATTCTAGCAGAAAAGGTTTTGGAAGGTGGAATTAGGTTGGATTATCTTTGGACAACCTATCGATTTCTTCTCTAAATTCGTTAAGATCTTTAAAACTGCGATAAACAGAAGCAAATCTAACAAAAGCAACTTCATCTAAGATTCTTAGTTCCGTCATCACCTGCTCTCCTAGATCACGAGATTGAATTTCTCTTTCTCCTGTAGAGCGAAGATTAGCTTTGATCCGGCTTATAGCTTCTTCTACTTTTTCTATGCTAACTGGCCTTTTCTCTAAAGCTTTTGAAAAGCCGGCTAACAATTTATCTTCATTGAAGGGCTCTCGAATACCATCTTGTTTAATAATACGAGGCATTACAAGTTCCGCAGACTCATAAGTAGTAAACCGCTCTTCACAGGTTATGCACTCCCGTCTACGACGAACATGATTCCCTTCAGAAACTAATCTGGAATCAATTACTTTAGTATCTACAGCGCCGCAGAAAGGACAATACATATCAACCCTTTAAATTTAATATTTAATCTTGCAAATTATTCCGCTTATCGATACACCGGAAAGCGAGAACAGAGTTCCAACACCTTAGACTTAATTTCAGTAACCTTTGATTCATTTTTTATGTCTTCGAGTAAGTCGCACATCCACGAAGTCAACAACGATACCTCTTCCTCTCTAAAACCACGTGTAGTTATGGCTGGAGATCCGATCCTCAATCCACTCGTCACAAAAGGTGGATTAGGGTCATTTGGAATAGCATTCTTATTAACCGTAATATTCGCGTTTCCTAATACTGCATCAGCCTCTTTACCGGTCAATCCCTGCTTAACAAGGCTTAGGAGAAATAAATGATTGTCGGTGCCATTAGAAACAACATCAAACCCTCTCTTAATAAAACCCTGAGCCATAGTTCTAGAATTTTCGACGGTTTGTTTTTGATACGCTACAAATTCTTTACTCATCGCCTCCTTAAAACAAATAGCCTTAGCGGCGATCACATGCATTAAAGGCCCACCCTGACTCTCTGGAAAAACCGAAAAGTTGAGCGCTTTTTCTAGATCAGGATTCGATTTCGCCAAGATAATTCCGCCGCGAGGGCCACGGAGCGTTTTATGCGTAGTTGAGGTAGTCACATCAGCAATGCCAATCGGACTAGGATAAACTCCTGCTGCAATCAACCCCGAAACATGTGCCATATCTACCAAAAAGTAAGCACCCACGTCATCTGCAATTTCTCTAAATTTTTGCCAATCGACAACTCGCGAATAGGCTGAAAAGCCAGCCACAATTAATTTAGGCTTATGTTTTTGTGCAAGAGTATTAACTTCTTCATAATCTATTTCGCCCGTCTCATTATTTAGCCCATATTGCACCGAATTATATATTCGGCCCGAAAAACTTACTGTTGCCCCATGAGTTAAATGTCCACCATCCGCAAGACTCATCCCTAGTAGTGTGTCTCCGGGCTCCATTAACGCCATATAAGCCGAAGCATTTGCTTGAGAGCCAGAATGAGGCTGAACGTTTGCATAATCCGCTTTATATAGTTCCTTTACCCTAGCAATCGCTAATTCTTCGACGATGTCAACATTTTAACAGCCACCATAGTAGCGTTTTGCTGGATAACCCTCTGCATATTTGTTTGTCAAAATCGAGCCCTGTGCTTCCATTACAAATGGGCTAGTATGATTTTCGGAAGCAATCAATTCTATATGCTCTTCTTGGCGAGTTTTTTCTGCTTCGATAGCTGCACTAATTTCCGGATCAAATTCCGATAGGCTGATATCGCTTTTAAACATTCATTACTCCGACTGGTTTAACTTGAAATTTGATGAGCCGTCATTCTACCTGATGCCAATCTAATGAGCATCAATATATTAGTCGTTAGGTATTTTTTTTTACAACAAACAAGATAATTCGTGTGCCATAATACCATCTTTAAAAAGATGAAATTATCGGAACGGGAAATGTCTCAATTCGTTTATACAATGCATCAAGTTGGCAAAATTGTGCCTCCTAAACGCGAAATACTTAAAGATATTTCGCTATCATTTTTCCCTGGCGCCAAAATAGGGGTGCTTGGATTAAATGGAGCAGGAAAATCCACTTTATTAAGAATAATGGCTGGCATAGACAAAGAAATTAACGGTGAAGCTAGGGCACAACCCGGAATAAAAATCGGCTACCTGCCCCAAGAACCAGAGCTAGACGAATCCAAAGATGTTCGCGGAAATGTTCAAGATGGTATTAGAAACGTCATTGAACTGCTTGAGAATTTTAATGAGATCAGTGAAAAATTTGCAGAACCGTTATCTGACGAAGAAATGAATAGTTTATTGGAAAAACAGGGTGCCCTTCAAAATGATATAGATGCTGTTGACGGCTGGCAGATAGAGAGGACTCTTGAAGTGGCTGCAAATGCACTCCGACTTCCTGCGTGGGAGGAAAATGTGAAACATCTCTCTGGCGGAGAGAAAAGGCGTGTCGCCCTCTGTAGGTTATTACTTTCTAAGCCCGATATGCTGTTATTGGACGAACCTACTAACCATCTAGATGCTGAAAGCGTCGCTTGGCTCGAGAGATTCCTTCTTGAATATTCAGGTACCGTAGTTGCGATAACTCACGATCGTTATTTCCTTGATAATGCTGCAGGCTGGATACTCGAACTTGACCGTGGCTACGGTATCCCTTATGAAGGTAATTATAGTGCCTGGTTAGAAGCCAAGGAAAAAAGACTGGCCGTAGAAGAAAAGCAACAAGCTGCTCGTGAAAAAACAATTAAATCAGAGTTAGAATGGGTTCGCGCTAACCCTAAAGGACGGCAGTCCAAGAGCAAGGCAAGAATCGCGCGATTCGAAGAATTAAATTCACAGGACTTCCAGAAACGCAATGAGACCTCTGAACTTTATATCCCTCCTGGACCTCGACTCGGAGATAAAGTTTTAGAGGTAAAAAATCTTTGTAAAGGTTTTGGAGATAAAACTTTAATCGATAATCTCAATGTTTCTATTACTAAAGGAAGCATAGTAGGCATAGTCGGTGGCAATGGAGCCGGGAAAACAACTTTCTTGAGAATGCTAGTCTCCTCTGACAGCCCTGATTCCGGATCAATCGAATTAGGCGAGACGGTCGATCTTGCTTATGTGGATCAAAGCAGGGATGAGTTAAGTGATGAGAAAACCGTATGGCAAGAAATTTCTGACGAACAAGACAATTTGCAAATTGGGAAATACGAAATTTCCTCTCGCGCCTATGCTAGCCGATTTAATTTTAAAGGTGGGGACCAACAAAAATTTGTCAAAGACCTCTCTGGTGGTGAAAGGAACCGCTTACATATGGCAAAACTTCTCAAAAAAGGAGGGAATGTACTACTCTTAGATGAACCAACAAACGATCTGGATGTAGAAACACTTAGAGCGTTAGAAGAAGGATTACTTGCATTCCCAGGTTGCGCAATTGTTGTATCTCATGACCGCTGGTTTCTTGATCGAATTTGCACACATATCCTAGCCTTCGAAGGTGACAGCCAAGTTGTTTATCATGAAGGAAATTACTCTGATTACGAAACCGATCGGAAGACCCGACTTGGAGAAGCAGTGCAACCAACTAGAATGAAATACAAGAAGCTGACCTAGAGCCCAAGGTCTTCCTTGAGCTTAGCTAAGCGATCCTTAGTTTCTTGCTTACTCGTGGGAATGTCCACTTTTTCTTTTAATGCTGGCGGAGTCTTTAACTGCAAATCTTCTCCTGTCATTACTTTCTTAACGACTTGAGTATAATTGTATTCAAACACTGGGAACGTAATATTCTCTGGCTCGTTTGCTAACAAAAACCAACCGGTAGCTTGTCCAGCAAAGTAGACTCCCTCATGACTCCAGTTATAGGAAGATTTTGGCGAAGGTGCACCACAAGCCTCTGTATAAGCGGCTCGCACCGGCGGTAGCCCAAAAAGCTCATAGCCTTCTTCGCATGAGCTTATGAACGCAGCTATGGAGGGCAAATATTCTTGGCTTTTAATGATTTTTTTTCCAGCAGCAACGATATGAGAGGGAGAGTATTGTTCCAAATTACTTAACCAATAGTTCTTAGCAATTGTCAGTGACTCAAAATCGGCAAAGGCTTTATGGAATTGGTTATGATAAGCAAACTCGAACTCGGCGAAAACTTGATTGATAGCATCAATATGATCCATAGCCAATTGATTAGCATTGCTACTTCCAGTTTCCACCTTTGAGCTGCTAAGACTAGAGCTATTCTGCCCAGCTTCTGTCAGAGATCTGCTGGAACCTTTCTTTAATTCTTTGCTGACTTGATCCAGCAATGGATTGATTTTCTGCATAGGATATTTCTGATGATGCAAATTGTTTTAATTGTTTTGCCCAATTCTGCTTTATATATTGAAGGAATACTGTATTCCATGATGACTTTACTTGTTGACTATCTTTCCAATACATCAAAAACTCGGGAATACGGCTACGCGCATAATTCTCATCTATCTCAGCTAGTGCTAAAATTTCATAACAATCCCTACTAGGCTGCCAGCCCTCCGGAATAGGCTTGGGAGTATCGTCAAAACCAAAAGAAGCGGAAAACTTTGACCACTGTCGGCGAATGTGTTCGATAAATTTAGTATTCCACGCTCCATGAGTGACTCCCCTCTCTCGCCAATACAAAACAAATTCTGGCACAGCATCTTCAATGAAACTGGAGCTGATACCAGAATTTTCTAGAATCCCCAAAGCATCTAAACTAGGCCGCCATTCAGCTGACATCGTGCTCGCTAATTCGTGGGCACCTCGCCGCGTCTGTTCTTCGCGCCACTCCCTAATCACATGCTTATAAAATGCGTTACCCCAAGAAAATCGTGACTGACCTCTATCGCGCCAATAATTGATGAACTCAGGAACCAGTTTATGAATAAAATCCTCAGGGATAGAATGTTGTTTGCAAAGGCCAATCCAGTTACCGTCCGGCGCCCAATTGGCAGGAATCATAGACGCCGATGATGGTGAAGATTTTTTATCTGTTCTGGGCACACGAAGGAAAGTCGTTTTGCTTTCGCTCTTCGCCTCATTAATTGTAATGACTAATTCATTCTCATTTCTGCCGTCGGTTATAACTACTATTCCTAGCACCTCCAAACTATTTCTAACCCGCTTAATATCGTGCGGCGACCAAAATGGTAAAGCAGACTGAATTTCATTTACAGCTACCCTAAACATGTTAGGCTCTAGGTTTTCGGAAACAATCTCTGGACTACGATGCGCTAGAAAATCGGCTAAAACTTGCAACATGATCGCTTCTTCTAACCCAATAGTCGCTGCTAGTGTCGGCGAAATTAATAATGGTCTTTCCGGAATCAAAGATGAGTTCATGTGTTTTTATTTCAACTAATTATCTAAAGAAGAGCAGATAAATGACACTAAGGACAATCCTAACACAGCCCTAAATAAGAGCACACTTACTAATTGAATGATCAATACAATCCATAACATTATTGGTTTTATACATACTTTATCCAATCTTTATTCACAATGTATTCACAATTAATAGAAAAAATCGCAGAAGATGAAGCTCTTCCGAATAATTACGTCGAAGACGCTACTAATTATTTTGTACCCTTAGTTAATTTCATTGCTGAGAAATTAGCAGAATCCAAGACTCCTTTAATGATTGGCATTAGCGGTGCCCAGGGGACCGGAAAAACAACCTTAAGCTATTTGCTGACGAGACTGTTAACAGAGCGAGAATTTAATATAGCCAAATTTTCACTCGACGATTTTTATCTAACTAAGAATCAGAGAAAACTCCTCGCTTCGGAAGAACACCCTCTTCTGAAAACTAGAGGCGTGCCTGGCACCCATGATACAAATTTATTATTAAGTAAGTTAGAAGAATTGTTTAAAAAAACAAAAAATAGAACAATCGAAATCCCGAAATTTAACAAAGCTACTGATGAGCGTGCTCCAAAAAGTAGTTGGTCAAAAGTCTATGGACCAGTCGACGCAATTGTTATGGAAGGTTGGTTCTTAGGTGCAACGCCATTTGATAAAGAAATGCTCAGAGACCCAATCAATGAACTTGAAAAGTTAGAAGATGTAAATGGAAAGTGGCGAGAATTCATAAACAGACAACTGTCTGGAAGTTATCAAAAAATTTTTAATCAAATTGACTTGTTAGTACTACTGGAAGCCCCATCATTTAACCAGGTTTATGATTGGAGGACACTGCAAGAGGAAAAACTCCGTGCAAGAACTCCGAAAACCAATGCCTTGATGGATGAAGAGCAACTTTTTCGTTTTATTCAACACTACGAACGCTTGACTCGACATTGCCTCAAGATTTTGCCAGATCGAGCAGACATCATATTTTCGCTTAATCCAGAACACAGAATAACAACTTGTTCTGGTCTGACTTAACTTAATTTTGCTCCACTGGTGTCGGATCATCTTGCTTTCTGAAAAGTAGAGGTTGTACCCATACTCTAGCTATCAAACAAATTAAAATGACGGCCAATGCCTGCCGCCAGAGCGGGAAAGTTGCACCATGTTCTGCCATCGATAATTGCAGCGGCCAGGCAAAAATTTGATAAAGCTCATTAAGCAATAGACCACAAATAATAGCTGTACCAATTACCCCAACTAAATAGGCAATCAAAGAACGAGTGCCTAGTTGTTCTTTGATTACACCCATCGTTGCGATATTTGTAGCGGGGCCAGTTAACATAAAAACCAAGGCTGCTCCAGGAGAAAGGCCTGCAAAAAGAAGACTCGCAGCAACCGGTGTTGACGCTGTCGCACAAATGTACATAGGGAGGCCAACAACCACCATTACAACCATAACGGCCAAGCCATCCCCCCACTGCAGAAAGAAAGACTGCGGAACAACAGCAGTAATCACTGAGGCTGCAACTAGACCTATGACCAGCCATTTTGCCGTATCAGAAATCATTCTTCCGTAACCATACTTTATTGCACTAACTAACTTTTCATTAAATGTCGGCTCTTCCACCTCTTCTTGTGTTTCTGAGCAACATTGACCGCAGCTAGAACTTTCTTGTTCTAAAACTGCGTCTTCATCATCGAATTTATTTACAAGAATTCCCGCCACAATAGCGCTTGTAAGTGCACCTATTGGTCGCATTATCGCGAATATCGGCCCGAGCACTGCATAGGAAAAAGAAATAGAATCTACTCCAGTTTCCGGAGTTGCCACTAAAAATGAAGAAGTCGCGCCTTTAGATGCGCCGGCTTTACGTATCGCTAATGCTGTTGGAATAACCCCACACGAGCACAGAGGCAAGGGCGCTCCAATAAATGCTCCCTTAGCAATCGAAACAAAGCCTGGCTTAGCCAATTGCTTCTCTACCCAGCTACTCGGTATTACTTGTCGGATAATTCCAGCCAACAAATAACCAGCCAAAAGCCACGGAGCACTCTCGATAACGAGATTCCAGAAAATAACAAGCAAATTCATTGTACAAAACTCCTTGCATTTAAGGCGTTCGAGGCGTCAAGGGCTTCCATTATTGAGCAATGCGTAGCGCTTTCCAGACCACCACCACAACTATTCAACAAAATCTCTAGAGTTTGCTGCATCGACAGCAACTCTGAGATTTTTTCGTTAACATCAATGAGCTTTCTTTGAGTTATATCAGTTACATCCTGACAAGTATGATTACTCTTATCCACTCGTATAGAAAGCAGCGTCGCTACATCATCGACAGAAAATCCGACCTTACGCGCAGTTTTAACGAATTCTGCCTGGCGGACATCTGCCTCAGTATAATAGCGATAACCAGCATCACTTCTCTCACTAGCATTGATCAAACCATTTTTTTCATAGAAACGGATCGTATGAGCAGTTAGACCCGTTTTTGATGCCAACTCCCCGATTTTAAGCATTTAGAGCTCCCCCATCGATAAAAATACCTCTAACTTAAGGGCATTAGTATAAACTTAGAGTAAACTCTAAGGTCAAGTATTTTAACTATCATTGAGTATTTTCGAAATCCAACTACCTATATCTTCAATTTCCTCGGGGCATACCGCATGCTCCATCGGGTAACTATGATATCCGACTTCGAAGCCCAATTCTTCGAGAGTAGATAGGCTTTTCTTCCCCAATGACTCCGGTACAACTGGATCAAGTGCTCCATGACAAATCAGAATAGGAACTGATTGATGAATCGGATTTATATGAATAGTGTTAGATGTCGCAAAATATGTGGAAAGGGCCATGATGCCTGCTAACGGTTTAGAATAAGTCAATGCTGCTTCGAAAGACACAGCACCGCCTTGTGAAAAGCCAGCAACAATTATTTTTTCGCTAGAGATTCCTCTCTCAATTTCCCTATCTATTAAATTATGTACCCACATGGCCGATTCGCGAAGTTGTTCAACATCCGCGTGAATATCGGCATCCGTGCGTTGCTCGACATCTATTTGTTTTATATCGTACCAAGCAGGCATGACATAGCCATTATTAATAGTTACTGGAATAGAAGGAGCGTGAGGGAAAATAAAACGAACACCAAAATCCATAGTTAAGTTAAGTTGTGGAACTATGGGCGCAAAATCATTGCCATCAGCCCCAAGACCATGAAGCCATATAATAGATGCCTTAACATCCCTATCGCTTGGGAATTCTTTTTCTACAGTTGGCAAAATTTTCATACATTTTCTCGCAGTAAATAAAGTCTCTTAGCAAAAAATAAATTGAGAAAACCACTATTCGTTTTAATTAGCTTTCTACCGAAAAGTAGCTCTTCAATCAATTCTAGATTGCGCATTAGTATCAGAGTGATTTAAGATTCAAGTCATGAACACTATCTCGAAAATTTTACTATTATCAATACTAATAATACCAAGGTTTATTAGTTCACAGGAAATATCTGAATTCCCGTCTCTTGTGGGCTCTTGGGAAGGCCCGCTAGTGATTGGGCGGGACAGCACCAACTTAGCTTTCACCTTCGCTATGCGCGATGGCAAATATACAGCCGCACTGATAAGCGGCGGCATGGGTATCTATGGCATGCCAGCTGATACAGTAAGAGTTCAAGAGCGCAATATTATAATAAGAATCCCAAGACTTGATGTGGAATTTACTGGCACAATCCGCCTGGATGATTCCGGTGAAAATATTACAAGAATTGACGGGGATTGGTT
>JAQWTK010000012.1 GCA_029242705.1 Gammaproteobacteria bacterium
CTTAGATTTAGCTGCAGGATCTCGATCAATTATAGATTGTAAAAAATTACCCATATTAAGTTTGTTAAATTTGACTTATTGATTATAAAATTAGCTACGGGCGGTTAGGAATTAAATGTGGTACAGCTTATGTCATAAGAAACATCCCAGTGAATCAAAACGATGGATTAGAGGATTCTTCTGCGATGACTACTCAGTTCTGTAATCTGAATGCGGGAGCTACCAGTCGAGCGGTATTTGCTCGTGCTAGAGAAGCTATGGCAAATGTTGCTCGCGATTCAGGAAATACAACGGCTATGCAAATGTGGTTTCCTGGCTTGGGAGGAGAAATGGATCCAGACTTCGATTTTGTTATTGCCCACGTAGGCACGAACGTTGCTGAGGAGATGGAGAGGTTAGACTTAATCAGAGACGGTTATCGAGGTCTCGCTCTTTCGGGAAGAGCACAGACGCACACGTGTTCTAGGCCTTCATTGTGGTCGACTAACAGAGTTTATCAGGCATCTAATTAAAAAATTTGGAGTAAAGCAATGAAAATTAAATTAATTCTTTCTACGTTGTGTTTAACGCTTTTTTGTATGACTACAGTTTCAGCGCAGGAACCACCTACTGTTGTTCGCTCTTGGCTATGTTCCGTGGTGCCTGGACATTCAATGGACGAGGTTGTAGCGGTAGCTAGAGATATTGAGTGGGATGAAGAATCTTCCCCGTCAGCAACATTTTTTAGAGAAGCGGTTGCGGTGCCAGGTGAATTTCAAAGAAATTGGGATTTTGTTTGGGCCGATTTTTACGCCGATTGGGGGGCGTATGTTGAATCTAGATCTGCGCAAAGAGATCGGCCTAGCGGCAGAACTGCGTCACTCGGATTATTTGATATGATATCTTGTGATGAAAGACGGATTGTGAGTAATGTTTCTCAGGCTAATCAGGGAGATATTTTTAGTGATACTGAATCAACTCCGATGGGAAGTCAGTTTTGCGATTTAAATGGTGCTACTGTTCAAGATGCAATTATGATGGCGACTGCCGTGGGACAGCGTCTTGGCGCCTACAGTGCGGTTGATATGCCGGCTTTTGGGGGGCAAGGCGGGTATGAAGCTTTCTCAAGAGTTTATGTTAGATACGTATTTGCTGACGGTCAGACTTTTGCAAATTCCTTGGACGCATTAAGTGAAACGTCCCCTCCGCCTAATGGGACTAACGGAATCTCTTGTGGCGCGGGTGGACTCTGGTTGTCACACCGTATATATCAAAATAACTAGCAATATAACTTTTAAAGGGCCCGAAGAAAATTTCTTCGGGCTTAATTTGCTTGGATAGGGGAATCTAATGCTGTTTATGATTAATTGGTCTATTGAAGGAAGCAATATTAGGGAAGCTAATGATCGCTTTAGCAGTGGTGAAGAGAATTTCTTTGGATGCGAACTAGTCGGTAGATGGCATGCTCCAGGAAATATTGGCGTGGCAATAATTGAAGCACAAGATGTTGTATCTATTAACAAGTATTTGATGCAATGGGATGAAGTCGCAGATGTTAGCGTTACCCCTGTGATGGATGATGCTGGTGCTTTAAAATCTTTAGAAAGTTAGTTTTCTAAACTTTCTTAAAGGATTGAACCTGTAATAAATTAGAACTATGGGCCAGGTGTATTTCGACTAGGCCCATATTTTTTGGGTTTACTAAGCCTTATTGCAATGAAGGATGCAGATAATTTATTGGTAGCGTCTGATCTGGGTCGACCCGAATGCTCAAATAAGTTATCTGCTCTTGGATATGACGAAATCCGTGTGGAACTCCTGCAGGAATAACTACAATATCTCCCGCTGATATAGTTTGAACTTGACCGTCTAACGTCGATCGGCTTCCGCTAGGTCCTATTAATTCCAACACAGAGATGTTGTCTGCCGGAAATTCTCTCGGATTTGATTCTTCTCCGCCGGTAACAAGAACTCCTGAGCCTGATAAAACGTAATAAACTTCTGTGACGCGGTGATGCAGAATAGCGTTAATTGCTTCGCCCTCGGTACGTGTGCCAACACGGCGTAAAATACCTACAGCTACATTTATATCGTCACCTATATCTACGACTCTAACTTGCTGGTCGATAGTTTCACCTAGATGCTCAAACACTGTCATGATGTCATTGGTTGAGATATGTGTTGCATTATCTTGTGCTTTTAACCCTAAGGAGATTGTTAAGAAAATCCCGGTGGATAGAAAAATTCCTAGTTTTTTTCGTGTCATGTTCGGTGCTCCTTGTTAACGCTAAGCGAATGACTTGTATATTGCCTTCGAGATTAATTAAAAAACCCCAACCGCTATGCGTGTTGGGGTTTATTTTCTTCCTGTACTTACCACTGTGAGAATTTAGATTAAACTAATTTTGATTCTCGGTAAGCAGATCTACCTTCCGTAACTTGCGTTGGATGGTAATTGTGCCCCTGACAAGTCGCTTGGGATACTTGTTTCAGCTCTAATCAGGTGTCTTAATGTGCCAATGCCTTCGATAGTAGCTTCGATAGTCTCGCCATCAACCAAGAAGCCAGAACCTGTCGCGCGCTGCACCCGGCCTGCACCGGTTCCACCCGAGGTACCACTTTGCATTACGTCACCAGGAAAAACGGTGATCAGTGATGTGGCATATTCAATTAGCTCTGGAATATTGTGAATCATATCTCCAGCCCTAGCTTCCTGAACTGTTACCCCATCAACAACAGTAATTTGGTGAAGGTTTTCCATGGGATCTCCATAAAATTCTTTTGGTACGATCCATGGGCCTTGAGGCGCAAAGGTGTCGTGGCCCTTGCCTACAAACCAATCTGATACTTGTCTGTTTCCACTATATCCACCTGGTGGGCGTCCACCTCGGTCAGATACGTCCATCGCGACCATATAGCCAAAAACGTGGTCATAAGCGCGGCCCGCAGAAACATATTTGCCGGCCTTGCCGAATACGACTGCCATCTCAACTTCATATTCGATAGCAGTGCGTCCATAAGGCATTATTACGTCTTCGCCATGCCCAACTACGGCTCCTCTAGTCGGCTTGAGAAATAGATAGGGAACCCCTCTATTTTCTTGCCTATCTCGAGTCCTTGCAGCTAATTCGTCATCATTACAACCTTCGCACGCGTGAGTATAAAAATTCACGGCGGCATTCATGATTTTGCTAGGATATTGAATAGGGGCCATTATGTCGACCGTGTCTACAGTGTGGATATAGTCCGGACGGCTACTACCGGTCAGCAGGTCTTGTTCAACAAGCCAGTTAACAACCTCATAAATTCGATATTTCAAGCCATACTCATACTGCTCGATTAGTCCGAGCATATCTTCAGGCATTGCAATCTTGCTATATTGAGGAAAAAGTTCCATAGCGCGATTAGCAGCCTCTAAGTCTACGATCAACTGATCGTCCAGCATAACGAGACCTACTGTTGGTAAGTCATCGATTGCAAAAGTTCCAACCTTAAAAGGTTCTACCGACTCTAGGTCTTGAGCTAAAACGCTGATTGGGCTGGTAGAGAGTACCATTGCCAACCCAAGATACAGCGAGAATAGGGTTCTTCTTATCATATTTCACTCCCGTGCAGGGCACTAACAAGATTAATAGGCTTATAAGTAGCTTTACGAATTTAAGCCTACTCATAAGGAAGTCTGAACTTATCTCCCTCTTATCAACTTGTCCAGATAAAAAGAGAAAATTAGTTTTGTAATTTAGCTACTCTGTTGGTCTTGCCATACTTATGGTGGCCAGCCAGTCCATATTTCCTTCAAGAGGATTCTCACCTGCGGGCATTTTATTTTCATTAAAAATGTGTGCCATTAGCGCTGTGACTTGAGGGATCGCTAGACTGCCCGGTTGATCTAGTGGCATCGTTGTAGCTATTCTAGCGTAAAGTGTTGCAGCTGTGGTTCCTGCCCATATTGCGTCAAAAGAACGCCCAGAAAATTCCTGAACACTGTGGCAACGTTCACAGAGGCTTGTGAAAAGGCCTTTACCTCGCTCAGCTTGCGCTGCGGTATATATACCATCCATGGTCGTTTCTGGAGCCTGTTCTGCGCAGCTTGTAAGTAATAACAGTCCTATCGCAATGAGGTTCTGCCTCGTCCGTGAGTACACCGTGCTATGACCTAGGTGGATTTTCAAATTGCAGGGCAGAGGGGCATTGATCTCCCGCAGATTCTCCTCTAATCCAGCTCGCAAGCGCTTGTCTTTCGGGGTCGTCTTTTGAGTACCACCTTCTCCCTCCATTATGCATTAGATCTCCACCGGCGTTGGGGTGGAGGGGTTTGTGAAGGAAGCGACTGCTGTCCGGACGACCTGGATCGATTAGGTAAATTAACTCTTCGAAGGCTAAACGAGATTGGTCTTCTGTCCAGTAAGCGTTAGCAGGAGGGGGTATCGCGAAAACGCCGCTATGGCATTCAGTACAAGGCATCGCATTTTCAATAGGGTTGACAAAAATAGGCTGCACACAGGAGCGGAAAAATTCAAAATCAACGTCTACGATTGGGTCTGCTGTTGCCGATGGGTTTCCAGACTGTATCCATTCAGCCATCAGGCGATATTCCGAGTGATCCGTTGAGTTCCAAAATATCCCACCAGAATGTCTTTCGCCTCCCACAATCGGTGAAAGAGGAGCTAATAGTAGTCTGCTAGTTTCAGGGTCACTAGGATTAACAAGCATCGCAACATTTTCGAAATTCTGTCGAGACTGTTCTTCAGTCCAGAATACTTCACCATTCTCTTGGGTTAGTGGCACTAGACCTAGAGGAGCATTAGCTTGCACAGTATGGCAGGCGACACATGCGGTGTCTGAGCCGACAAACCCCCCTCGGTAGCGAATGAAGATTGGTTCGATTGATTCCTTGTAAAATTCGTAGTCTAAACCTTTTGTTGTGCCGCTGCTTGCGCTGCTAACACTAACCTCGACGGCGGTTCCAGGAATAGCCGACTCCTGTTCGCTGCAGCCTACTATAGAAATTAGAGAGGCAATCAAAATCCATCGTGTCTGGGTTCTTAGCATCATGGTGCTTCTCCTTCCCAATCTGCCGGCATAATTGCAGTAAAAATTCTCTTGGGCGCTTGCCCCACTGGAAAGCGCTTTATTACTTCCTGCTTCTCAATATCCACTACCGCTGTTTCATTATGGCCAGATACGCCCACCCATAGGTATTTGCTATCCGGCGTTGTAGTTATCCAGGCGGGATTTCCAATATAGACTCTGCCGAGATATTCATAGTCCGGAAATGAATAACCATAAATATGTGATGTCGCTCTGCTAGAGTGCCAAACTTGGCTTTGATCTGGCAATACAACAACGCCGTGGCTAGGTGCACTTTGTATGCCATCAGCTGTTTGATCCATTCGATCCCATGAGCCTTCCGGTGGGCTTATCTTGTTCATAAGCTCTTGAGTTTCCCAATCAAATTCCCAGAAGCCATGCCAGCCACCGACGTTAACTAACATCGACCTTGTAGAGCCGTCTTCATTAACAGTGAAAGTGAGCGGTCTAACACCACCGGTAAAAGGATTCTGAGAATATGGAATGGACATTTCAAACTTTACTTCGTCAGTTCTGGTATCTATCGCTATGATTTCGCTTGCGCCGATCATTCCGCCCACTGCATAAAGACCATCCGGTGTGACGAATGTGTTATGAACTCCGCCACCAGTCTCGATATTGGCAATAATTTCATTGGTGTCCATGTCGATTACTTGTATTAGAGGCTCGGCAATAATTGCTACGTAGACTTTACGAGCACTCATACTCGCGGAAAGGTTATGTGGGCCGTTAGCTAGAGGGATTCTTTTTTCGACCTCGAATGTTCTTGTATTGACGACATCGACAGTATTTTCATGCTCGTTAGTGAAGTAATAATGCGTCCCGTCGGCGTGCACTGTTGCGCCATGATTATGAGGGAGGTCCTCTATGTAGCCAACCTGCTCCATTGTGCTGGGGTCGAAAACATATACATCATCGCCTGCAGAATTTGTTTGAAGGATCCTTATAGGGCGATCGGTTATTGGTCCATCTACAAAATTAGAGATGTAAGTTTGAGCTGAGAGGGGCATGGCTATGACGCTCGCGGCGATTATTCCGCAGTTGATCAATTTTTTCACAGGGACCTCCGAGATTTATTATAGTTGTATGGTTTGTGTTTTCGGATCACATTGTAACAAGAGGAACGCTAACAATTCTATAAGCCTAATGATCAGAAGGACTGAGAATCAAACTCCAGACTTTTGCCCGCAAATAAAAATGGGGCCCTTTATAGAGCCCCTTTTTTAGTTGTCTTACGGCTATTGGTTTTTAAGACTAATCCACTGGTTCTAGTCGCATGAGCGAGGTTTCTACAAAATCACCTCTTCCACCACCATTGCCATCAGAAACAGCTATGTAAATGTAACCGTCAGGCCCTTGTCGGACATCTCGAATCCTGCCTAAGCCATAGGCCAAGGTCTCTTCGACAACAACTTCACGATAGTCATCATCCATATGTAGCCTAGCCAGTTGCTGTCCCATGAGCGCGCCGGAGAAGATACTCCCGTGCCACTGTGGAAACTTATCTCCCGTATATATCATCAGGCCCGAAGTTGCTATTGAGGGAACCCAAAGTTGTTTGGGCCCCACCATTTCGTCTCGACCTATACCTTCATGGATCGGGCTACCGCTTGAACCATAGTTAACGCCATAGCCCAGAACTGGCCATCCGTAGTTATTACCAGGCTCGATACGGTTGAGCTCGTCTCCGCCTTGAGGTCCGTGCTCTGTTTCCCACAGATCGCCAGTTTCAGGGTGGATTGCTAAACCTTGAGGACTACGATGACCGTAAGACCAGATTTCTGGTAACACATCGCTCTGGCCTACGAACGGATTGTCGTCAGGAATACTGCCATCGTCATTTAATCGGACTATTACACCCTGATGATTTGTTCGATCTTGCGCGGGGTGTTCACTTAAAACCCCAACTGAAGGAGCTTGCCTGTCGCCCAATGAAAGGAATAAATACCCATCTTGGTCAAAAGCAATCTTGCCTCCATAGTGACCAAATCCTGTCGCCTGCGCTGCGAAAATCTCTACGATATTGGTCAGCTGATCGTTCTCAAAACGACCCCTGATTATTGCAGTAGTTGAGGTGTCTTCTACTGGTTTAGCATAACTAATATAAACCCAGCGATTGTCAGAAAAATTCGGATGTAGCACGACATCAAAGAGGCCGCCTTGTCCGACATAATGTACTTCGGGGATACCTGCCACTGCTTCTGGTAATAATTGCCCGTCTCGCACAATTCTTAGGCGACCAGGTTTTTCAGTGACCAGCATATCTCCGCCTGGTAAAAAAGCCATGGACCATGGTTGCAAAAAACCTTCAGCAACTTCTACTACCCGATAGTTATGATGGGCAGCATAATACATCCCGTCCGTTTGCGTACTAGCAAGAGTTGAAATAGACATTAGTGCCGCAACACTTACTAGCTTTGAAAAATGGCTAAGCATAGTTTTTTCCTCTGTGGTTTTAGTGCAGATTATTTTAAGCTAAAAATTGCTTACCTAAGCAATGCGAATCCGCATGTTGAAAGCTTACATTGCAATATCATAACAATTCTGACAATAAATGAGAATAATTATCATTTAGAGCAAGAATTGGTATCCCTCTAAACAAATGATTGTCTGTTTGAGTCTATCTTAACATTGAGGGCCTTAAGAAGCGCTATCGGCTTATAAATGATTGCCCCTATCTTTGAGCTGGTATCCTATGCTTATTAGTAATTTGGTTAATTTCAAAAGGGTCATTAAGTGGTGGGGTGTAATAACTCGTCATATTCTGTGACAAATTGAATGGTTTTAGACATTCTTCTGCCTATAAAATGATGCAATATTTATGATTAGAGCATGGTGGTTGAATCCCTATTGGGTTGCTTGCGGGCCGGAGATTGCTTATTCTCCACAGCTGCTAAATACGCGCCACTTCGGGTTTTACTAGTCTTGTTAGAATTGAATAATCCGCTGGCGTCTATGATGTTTAATAGCTATAGAAATATTAAATCTGGAGAGCCCATAATGCGAAGAACAGAAAAATTGTTTTCATTAATTATTCTCGGTGCCCTAACCCCACTTCTATCGATGAATTTATGGAGTCAGTCGGGCACCAGCGTATATGAAGGCGATTGGCCTGAGTACCATGGGGATCAAATGGCCCAGCGCTATTCTCCCCTAGACCAAATTAATGCGGAAAATGTCGCAGACCTCGAGCTTGCATGGAGGTTTTCCACTGCAAACTTTGGTCCTACTACCGATTTTAATAACCCATCGACCCCTATTGAAATCGACGGAGTTCTCTACGCAAATATAGGTAGTACTAGAAATGTCGTGGCTATTGACGCTGCTTCAGGTCAGGTTTTGTGGTTATGGCGCCCTCAGGAAGGAGAACGCTTTGATGAGGCTCCGCGAAAAGGAGCGGGCAGAGGGGTTGCCTTCTGGAGTGATGGTAATGTCAATCGAATTATAGATGTTACACCGGGGTATCATTTGGTTTCTCTGAATGCTGAGACAGGCACTCCTGATCCAAATTTTGGTAATGGTGGCATCGTAGATTTATTCGTTGGTCTGCGTAACGCAGATGATCCTAGATTTCCATACCCTGATATTGGTCTTTCTGCCCCCCCTTTTGTTATGAACGACGTAATTGTTGTTGGTGCGGCGCATAGGGTAGGTATGAGACCGCGCTCAAAGGCTAATGTTAAAGGTGATATTCGTGGCTTCGATGTTCGTACCGGCGAATTACTTTGGACATTTCGCACAATCCCGGAACGAGGTGAAGTTGGCTTTGAGTCATGGCTTGATGCTGGAATTGATTTCACAGGTAATGCTGGTGTCTGGGCACCTTTGTCAGGAGACTCCGAATTAGGCCTGGTTTATTTGCCAGTCGAGTCTGCTACCGGCGATCGTTATGGAGGTGATAGGCCGGGAGATAATTTATTCTCTGATTCCATCGTAGCTATCGATATTCGAACGGGAGAGCGTCAATGGCATTACCAATTGACTCACCATGATATCTGGGACTGGGATATTCCCGGCGCCTCGGTTCTTACGGATTTACCCAATGGTAATAAGGTCTTAATGTCGGTAACAAAGCAGGCTTGGGTTTACACTTTTGATAGAGCTACGGGTGAGCCAATTTGGCCTATTGAGGAGCTTCCTGTGCCAGCCGGTGATGTGCCTGGCGAGTGGTATTCGCCTACGCAGCCTATTCCAACGAGACCAGCCCCTTTTGATCGACAAGGTTTTACAGAAGATGATTTGATAGATTGGACGCCGGAGGTTCGAGCGCTTGCGCTTGAAGCAATTGAAGGCTTCCGACTCAGCCCTAGCGTTTATTCCCCTCCTTCTCTCCAAGATTCACCCGATGGTACGCGCGGAACATTGGGCCTGCCTTCCGCGACAGGAGGTGCAAACTGGGAAGGTTCGGCAATCGACCCCGAGACAGGTATTCTTTATGTTCCATCAAGGACAGCCTTAGCTGTGTTATCATTGAATAAAGATGAAAACTCGGACTTAGACTTTAGTCAGTCCTTTGGTGTGCGAGTTCCTCGAGTTCAGGGACTCGAAATAGCAAAACCTCCGTATGGAAGAATAACGGCTATTGACATGAACTCTGGCGACCATCTTTGGATGATCGCTAATGCAGATACACCCGATAACATTAAAAATCATAGTTTGTTGGAGGGCGTTGATTTGCCTCGTACGGGAGTACCGACGCGTGCGGGAATTTTTGTAACTAAAACGTTATTATTTGTCGCTGAAGGTACTGGCGGTAGGGGAGCAAGTCCAATTTTTCGGGCAATTGATAAGCAAACTGGCGAAATTATTGCTGAAATCGATTTGCCGAGAAATCAATCGGGATTACCCTTTACCTATGAACACGATGGGAAACAATACATTGCCTTATTTGTAAGTGGCGGGGGCCAGGCCGCGGAGCTCGTGGCTTACTCATTGCCTTAAATTTAAACAGGAGTAATAAGTACTATGCGAACTTTATTGAATCGACCTTTGTTTAGCGTCGCGCTGTTTTTGATGAGCTTGCCGACATTCGCTGCTAACTGGGTTCTTGATCCTGGTATGTCTACGGTGGTCTTTAAATATAATTATGGTAGCGATGAGTATGAGGGAATATTTACTAATGTAGAAGCAAGTTTTGATATTGACCCCACGCAACCTGGTAGTTGCGGGTTTGAAGTTACGATTGATATTGAAAACATCAATGTTGATTCGCCTGAAGTGTTGGATTACTTACTTGACTATGAATTGTTTGATGTGGACACGTGGCCTACAGCAACTTTCAGTGCTGAAAAATGTCGCTTAACGGGTGTCACATCTTTCGAGTCAGATGGTACGTTAACGATAAGAGATCAAACTAATCCCATGACCTTCCCTTTTGATCTTAGTATCGAAACTTGTGATGGGCAGGTATGCTTCCACTTAACAAGTTCAGTAACTATTTTACGTCTGGAATATGGTGTAGGACAGGGTTATTGGGCTAATACGGCAGAGGTTCCAAATGAAGTGGAAGTTGTCGTTGACGTTTACGCAATGCAGCAATAAAGATAGATATTTTTGAATAGGTTATTTAAATGTTAAACAAAGTATTTTTTATGTGTTTTCGATTTTTTCTTGCTATAGCTGGGTTAGTTTTATTGGTGTCGTGTAATCGACTACTGACACCGGATCAAACAACTGAAGTGACAGAAGTAAGGGCAGGGCAATATGTGCTTGATCCTAATCATGCCTCACTAATATGGAAGTTAAATCATTTAGGATTTTCAACCTTTCTAGGGTCATTCAACGACTTCGAGGCTTCTTTAGACTTTGATCCAGAGGATATTGAAAATGCTAGTTTAGAGGTTGTTATCGATACATCATCGCTTGATGTTGATATCCCTGATTTTGAGGAAGAGCTTAAGGGTGATAATTGGTTCGACGTGGCTGTTTATCCTCAAGCGGTATTTAGGACAACAAGGTTTGTTGAGTCTATTGATGAGGATAGTTTTATATATGAAGGAGACCTGACCCTTTTGGGTACGACAGCTCCTGTTACTCTGGAAGTCAATTTCCATGGTGGCGGCAGGAATTTTTTAACCAGAAGTTATACTGTTGGTTTCTCTGGGAGTGCTACGTTTAATAGATCAGACTTTGGTCTTGATCGGTTCACTTCTTTTGGTGTTGGCGACGAAATAGAGTTGGAAATCCATGTTGAATTCATGGATGCAGGCTCTTCTTAGGCATTGAGTTAAAATTATATAAATCGTTTTACTGAAAGCATCAATATCGACAATTCTGGCGATAGAGTTGTAAGTCATTAGTTTTCCCTTTTATGTGGTTAAACTTCAAATTCGACTTAAGTCATCGCGGTATCGAGGGCTTTTATCGCTAGTGGGGAAATTTTTCTGCCAATTGACATAGCTTTTGTTCTATTTATACTCGAATGTCTACTCAAAACGCATCGAGGTGCTCCATGTCTTTTCGCAATCAAATCGTATCCGTAGCCGCTCTGTTCGCAATCGCTTCCTTATTTGTGCCTGAGCAATCCGTTGCGCAGAACTCCACGAATCCATATGCGATCGTCGAAGGGTGGGCAAAGCTGCCGGGAGGGAGGGTGATGGGAGCAGTCGGCAAGGCAAAGGTCGACCCCGATGGGAGTCATATCTGGGCCATTATCCGTTGCGATGCCGGGCCTGATCTTTTTGGCTCGGAGTGTGTTGATTCGGACCTAGATCCCGTCTTGAAGTTTGGTCCCGAAGGCAACGTGGTCCAGTCCTTCGGCAGCGGAATGTTTATCTGGCCGCATGGAATTGACGTTGATTCCGACGGCAACGTCTGGGTAACAGACGCTGTGAGTGATAACAGCATTCCCGCGGGTGATGATCGGGGCCATCACGTCATCAAGTTTAGCCCTACAGGAGAAGTGCTTATGACACTTGGCACACCTGGAGAACAAGGAGACGGCCCAAACAACTTCACATCCCCGAGTGATGTGGCGGTAGCGCCCAACGGCGACGTGTTCATAGCAGACGGCCACAACGCGAACGGAAACAACCGAGTGGTGAAGTACAACAACCGTGGCGAGTTCCTCATGTCGTGGGGAGAGACTGGCTATGCCCCCGGACAGTTCCGTGCCCTTCACGCTATCGCCATTGATCCGGACGGCCGAGTGTTCGTGGGAGATCGCAGCAACAGCCGGATTCAGATCTTCGACCAAGAGGGCAACCACTCAGCAAGCTGGACCCAGTTCGGGCGCCCTAGCGGAATCGCCTTTGACGACGACGGGCGGATCTACGTCGCAGACTCTGAGTCTGACAACGTACAGAACCCAGGGTATGAAATGGGAATTCGCATTGGTGAAGCGGAGACAGGATGGGTGAAGGAGTTCATTCGCTTCCCATGGGCAAATCCCAACATCCTTCCGGGGAATGGAGCGGAGTTCGTCACC
>JAQWTK010000013.1 GCA_029242705.1 Gammaproteobacteria bacterium
AAGCAAAAAAAGCTCTAAACTCATCTGGCCGGTGGGTGAATGCGAGAAAGACATTTGGAATAAACCCCGATTTCTCTTGAACCTCTAAAATTCGTTCCTTGATGTCATCAGGCAAGTTATTTATATCAGGAATTGGGAAGCGACTAATCGGGTTAACTGACATGGTGATTGATTCCTTGATGTTGCTTACTGAACTTTAATTTACTTAATATTACGCAAATGGTAGTAAATGTATTCAACTAATTATAGCTCGAATATTTAGGGCCTTTGCATGGCTTCGGATTGATATATTTCTATTGTGGGTATTGACTTAACTAGCTCTGAAATTTTTTTTCCAAAATCCAATGAGCTTGGCGTTTGGAAATATTTTTCTAAGTCATCCATATGTTGCCAACGTTCAATAAACACCAAGAGGTTCTTTCTTTCAGTGTCGATATGTAAGGCGTAACTGATACACCCAGGTTGCTTTCTAGCTTCATTGGCATGCTTTTGGCTTAACTCTATCGTTTTCTTGTTGGGCGGTTAAGCTTCCTATAATGATAATCATAAATTTATCACTTTCTTTTTATTACGATGTGGCCAATTTTCTTCTCATATAGCTCTGGCTTATTTATTTCGATATTGTACCGAAAAACCGAACGGGTTTTTGGGTTGCTGATCAGTTTTGGTAAAAACAAATGATTTGCCAATTATAGAGTGAGTAACTACTGGAACTATAGCTTTACAACACAGAGTTATATTCTTCGAAATGCCGTATCACTGAAAAAAATAAGGCACTAAAATTTATCGATCGAATATATTTCACGACAAATGCAACCTACAATTTCCTTGCAATTAGTGAAGTCGACCAAGAGATAATTAATACCCACTGTGGTCGACTATGATTTTTATGCAATTAGTTAGCGGGTAAACTGTAGGCTACCAATTGGCCGGGTGTTTGCAATATTATGCGTTGCTTTCCATCGTGTTCAAAGGTCATCATGCCATACATCCCAAGCCCGGGCGACGCAACACTTCCGATCCGTTCACCTGTTTGTTTATTAATTGCGAATAAGTAAGGTGTTTGGCCGTCATCGCCTATAGCGGTATGTAATAGCATACTTGGCGTTACCATTAGGGCTGAATGGTTAATATTTCCAGTTGGAGGAATTTCTATCCCCTGGAGTGCAGGGTGTTCTTGGACGAACCGTGGCGTACCTCCATTAGGAATCCACCATAAATGCTCTCCAGTATTTAAGTCTATCGCCGTAATTCGGCTGTAAGGTGGTTTTTCAAGCGGAAGTCCTTGCGGACCGCGCACGCCATTTGGGGTCCCCATCCCTACGGCATAATCTGCGATGGTTAGTCCGGTGGGGCGTTCTAACAGTATGTCCCGCTCTTCGCCAGGTACTATGGTTCTCCACCCACAATTCGTTCGCGATATTGTGTAAATTATTCCGGTAGAGGGATCGGCGGCCGGTGGGCCAGTAATATTAGTACCTCCAAGTTCGCCTGGACACCATGCTGCCCCGATCAGTCCCTCCGGATTATCTTTTTGCATTGGAGGGGTAAATATTCCGCCCAATTTGTAATCCGCGACTATTTCTAAGGCTTGCTCTCGAAGCTCTGGGGTGAAGTCAATCAACCCATTGATAGAGAGTTCCTGTATATCGTATGCAGCAGGCTTCGTGGGAAATGGTTGTGTGGGTGATAATTTTTCACCCGGTACTGAAGATGCGGGAACAGGCCTTTCAACAATTGGCCATATAGGCTCTCCAGTTTCTCTGTTAAATGAATATAAAAAGGCCTGCTTTGTAGCTTGAAATACCCCGGGCACTGTTCGTCCATCTACTTCGACATCCATTAACAGAGGTGCGGTAGGCGTGTCGTTATTCCAAACGTCGTGATGCACCATTTGGAAATGCCATGCGCGTTCTCCTGTATCCGCGTTAAGAGCAATTAAACTTGCGCTAAATAAGTTATCCCCTGGTTGAAAGCCTCCATAGAAATCGATGGTTGCGGCATTTGTTGGGACATAAACAAGTCCTAATTCGGGATCTGCGGATAACGGGGCCCAGGACGAGACGTCGCCAGTATAAGACCAGGCATCATTCTCCCAGGTTTCGTGTCCAACTTCCCCGGGTCGCGGAATAACGTGAAATTTCCATTTAAAATCACCGGTCCTGAGATTATATCCAAGAATATCCCCGGGAACATTTTCTGTCCGGGTTTGGTTGTAGCCTTGTTCTGCAGAGTTACCAACAACTATTGTATCGTTAACTACAATGGGGGGCGAAGAATTCGTGATGTATCCCAATTCTAGTGGGATGCCAATATTAGGATCATAGTTTTCACCTGAATTTAGCCATGGCCCCCAATCGCCAATCAGGTCAGGAACCATATCTACTACCCCCGTTTCTTCAAAACCATCGAGCTGAACGGGTGCTCCCCAATTTTCTAGAGGCTTACCAGTCTCCGCATCTAGTGCATAAAGGAAAAACGCGGGAGTAACAATCAAAACAACTCCTCGTCCATCTATTTCGGAGTATGCGACGCCTTTACCCCAAGGTGCTCGCATAGAATACTCCCAGCGGAAGGTATTTGGTTCTCGGAAACTCCAAAGAGTTTCGCCTGTTGAGGGATCTATGGCTACTACGTGGCGCCTAGCGCCGGCTACTGTATAGAGCCTACCATTAGCGTATACTGGAGTAGAGCGCGGCGGTGTAGAACCAAAACTGGTATCGTTCCAGCTCCATTCAATTTCAATATTTCCGAAATTTTCTGCGGTTATTTCGTTCATAGGTGTCGAGCGTGTATGTCCCGCATCACCACCAATATAGCGCCAATCTCCTGGATTAGGCCGATAGTTAATTTCTTGCGCAAGAAGCGATTTGCAATAAAAGGTTAGTATGACGAAGGTTGCTAGGATCGTCGTAAATTTTCTGAAATCAATGCCTGTGTCATGGGTCGTGGGATTGCCTAGCATGAAAGCTCTCCTCCCTTTTAGCTTACTTTTGCATTTGAAAGAGTAAGCCAAGGTTTTGTTATTGTAGGACGAGCATAATGAAATTTTATGATGGTGTAAAAGTAATTTAGTATAAGAATTGTCTTCGAGATGAATCTTAAGTCATGTTTATCGATGCAGATGTCTCTGTTAGGCTAGAAAGGTTTGTAGGAGTTTCGCATTTGGACTGAAAATCCGTTAGTTTGAACTTTGTAGGGAGTGACATTTGAAAAAAAAGCGAAAACAAATTAGCCGCAGAGATTTTCTTAATGGTTGTGCTATAAGCTTAACGGCAGGGGCGGCAATGGCGCCTCTCGACGCAATTGCGCAGGGGTCGGTTAATTCTTCTGCATTACCTCCCGGGTACTACCCCCCAGGACTGCAAGGATTGCGAGGTAGCCATGAAGGGTCATTTGAAGTGGCTCATGGTTTTCGCGATGGTAAAACATGGAACGCGGTTGAGTCTGGCGACAAAGAATATGACTTGGTGGTTGTCGGTGGAGGTATCAGTGGCCTGGCTGCTGCGTATTTTTATAGAAAACAAAATGGTCCAGATTCTCGTATTCTCATTCTAGATAATCATGATGATTTTGGCGGGCACGCTAAACGTAATGAGTTTTGGCACGACGGCCGCATGTACTTAGTCAATGGGGGCACTCTAAATATAGAGGCACCCAGTCAGTACAGTACCGTGGCTGCAGGTCTTCTTTGGGAGCTCGGTATTGATCGCACTCGTTATTTTGAAAAAAATCATGACATGTTTTCTATTTATCGGAGTATGGGTCTTAAATCCAGCCTGTTTTTTGATCGCGAATCATTTGGTTCTGATAGGCTAGTAGTGGACTACGGCCAGCAAACAATTCGTGAATCTATTGTGAAGTCACCACTAACCGAACAAGCACAAAAAGATGTTATTCGTTTATATGAAACTTCAGAGAATTATTTCCCGGGATTAAATGCGCAACAAACGCGAAAACGTTTGAGCCGCATGAGTTATCACGATTATCTTGTTAATGTTGTGAAAGTTGACCCCATTGTTGTGAAATTATTTCAGGCGTCTTTCCATGGTTCTTTCGTGGTAGGCCCAGATGCAATTCCAGCAGTCTATTTCCGCGACAACGGTTATCCGGGATTTTCTGGGCTAACAATAGAAGATTTGCCTCGAAATTTATTGGCGCACGAACCTGGCGGGCAGCACGGTAGGGAAAACTTGGATCGTGCTCGAGAGGGCGATCCAGACATGTATTTTCCTGACGGAAATGCGACGATAACGCGTTTGTTAGTAAGGTCTCTTATTCCTGGTTCACTTCCAGGTAAAGACATGGATGATGCCCTAACAGCGGTACTGGATTATCAGCGATTGGATAAGTCTGAGAACGATTGTCGCATTCGGTTAAATAGTTTTGTCAGTGACGTCCGTCATCAGTCCGATAATCAAGTAGTAACCACGTATGTGAATGATTCTAAGGCTTATTCTGTAAAAAGCAAAAATGTGATCCTGGCTTGCTGGAATACTATTATTCCGTATATCTGCCCTGAGGTTCCTATTAGTCAGAAAGAGGCATTAGCTTATGGAGTTAAGTCACCTTTAGTTTATTCTGGGGTGTTGCTTTCTAATTGGCAGTCCTTCGTCGAAGCTGGTATTTCTGGCGTTACGGCCCCTGGTAAAAAGTTCTCTCGTTCGAGTCTGCAAGCTTCAGTATCAATGGGGCAATACACCACTAATCGAAATCCTGATAAACCGATAGTGCTTCGCATGTCCGCATATTTTGATGTGCCAAATCAAGGTTTAAACCGAAGAGAGCAACATCGAATTGGCCGAAATGAAATGCTCGAAACAAGCTTTGATGACTTTGAATTCATGATAAGAGATAAATTAACGCGTGTGTTGGGGCCTTCTGGTTTTGACGATGAAACAGATATTCTTGGTATAACGGTTAACCGTTGGCCTCACGGATATAGCTACTCTTACAACCCATTGTCTGACTCAGAAAAATGGGCCTATACGACTAGTGATGATAGACCTTGTGTTGTCGGTAGGGAGAGAATAGGTCGCATATCAATTGCAAATGCCGATGCTTCTGCGAGCCCGCATACTGATGGGGCGATCAATGAAGCTTATCGCGCCGTAGAAGAATTGTTGAAATCTTCTTAAATGGACAAGCGAGTAATAATAATATTTCGGCGGCCGATGAGTTGACGGCCGCCGAAAAAATTAATTGTCTAATCCGAAAGTATAGACAACGTTTCCTGAAGCGATCGACACATATTGCTCGCCATCAACTTCATAAGTAATTGGTGCTGCGTGTACTCGCCGTCCTAAAGAGATATTCCAAAGCTCTTGGCCTGTTTGTGCATCTAAGGCAAAGAAATAACCATCTGCGGTTCCGCTGAAGAGTAATCCTCCAGATGTTGTAGTAATACCTGCCGATGATCGAGGCATTATTGGAAACTCCCAAATAGTTTCTGTTGTCGTTGGATCTATGGCGCGAATCCAGCTTTGGAATGCGTCCATCGGTTGATCATAGCGACCCCCTCCGCCGGTATAACGCTCACCCTCTTCATAATCTTCGTCGCGCTTGAAGAAAATTTGTTCTCCATCGAAAGCGGTAACGTAGAATAATCCTGTGTCTGGACTAAAGCCAGGCGAGTACCAGTTAGTTCCTCCCGTTATTGGTGGCGACACCATAATCCCTTCATAGGTTGGTGCCATACCTGGAACACGTACGGGTCTTCCATTGGCGTCCAGGCCTTGTGCCCAGGTTTGCGTGGCAAAAGGGCTGGCTTTGAGAAATTGTCCGTCTGCGGCGTCAATGCTATAAAAGAATGCATTACGGTTAGCCCACATCATTACCCTGCGGTCCTCTCCCTCAATAATTAGGTCCGCCAGTATTGGTACTTGTATAGCATCCCAATCATGCACGTCGTGCGGCGTAAACTGGAAATACCAATCAATTTCTCCGGTATCGCCATTTAATGCTAATGCTGAGTCCGAGTATAGGTTATCGCCTAAACGGACATCACCGTTCCAATCCGGGCCAGGGTTTCCGGTTCCCCAATAAATTAGATTAAGGTCTGGATCATATGCTCCTGTAATCCAGGTCGCCGACCCGCCGGTCTTCCAGCTATCATCAGACCATGTATCATTACCAAACTCCCCAGGCCCCGGAATTGTATAGGTGCGCCAGGCAAGTTCTCCGCTATCAGCATGGTAGGCATCAATGAAGCCACGGATACCAAATTCTCCTCCAGCGATGCCAGTCACAACTAGGTCTTTGACTATTAGAGGCGCTGCAGTCTTCGAATAGCCAGAATCATGCTTTGCAACTTCTACATCCCATAATAGGTTGCCGGTCCGAGCATCGATCGCAACTAAATGTGCGTCCAAGGTGCTCATAAAAAGAGTCTCGCCTAAAATTGCTACGCCGCGATTATTCCGCCCACAGCAAATGCGAAGATCTTCTGGCAGCTCGTGATTGTATCGCCAATATTGCCGGCCAGTTCTCGCATCTACAGCCACGACATTGCTTGGGGCCTCAGTAATAAACATAATGCCGTCTACTACTAAAGGTACTGTTTCTGCTCGGTCTATTTCAGGGATTTGGTAAGCCCACTTAAGTTCTAATTCGTCAACGTTATCAACGTTAACTTCTTCTAGCGAGCTATGCCTTTGGGCGTCGAGTGTTCCCGAATACATGAGCCAATTATGGGGTTCATCTTTTGCATTTACTAATCGATCCCAGGTGATGGGGGAGAAAGCAGGCGTCATTACAGTTTCAAACTCTTGTTCTTGTGCAAACCCTAGCGAAATAAATGCTGCGATTAAAGTCGTAAATAATTTACAAAAAAGGCGGGTCATTTTAGTTCTCCTCTCGTCTCAGAGAAAATAGGTAGGCGACTAAGTCGTCTAACTCATTTTCAGACATTGATTCATCATAGCTTGGCATTGTAGATCGTTCGACTCTATCAATGGATTGAATATCATTCTTCTGATAAGACCAGAGATTTGAGTCGTTATCCATTATTCGAACAGAGAAGCTATCTTCGCCCATACGGAACCCAGACCGAGTAACTCCATCTCTGCCCGTGACCTCCAGAGTCCACCAGCGGGGATCAACATTTTCGTGCGGATCTGTGATTGCTACCATCAAATCTTCTGGCCGAGTACTTTCTCCAACACGTGAAAGGTCTGGCCCAAGTCGTCCCCCACGTCCCCTTACCATATGGCAAGAAGAACAATCTCCTTTCCCTTGGAATAAGGCTAGGCCAGAGTCGGCATTTCCATCGAGCTGCACTAAATTTGGGTCATATCTCAATGACTCGATGTACGATACCAATTGCCACACTTGCGTGTCCGGCAGGTCCGCATCTACTGGGAGCATGGCTGTTCCTGGAACGCCGTTTCTAATGATGTTAAATATACCTACTTCATTACTCGCGCGATTTAGTCGACCCGTTAGGTCTGGAGCCCCGGTTTCGTCATTGCCTTTCGCATCGAAACCATGGCAACGCGAGCACTGCCTTTCAAAATAACGTTCGCCTAAGCTAACGTCGTACGGGGTGTTATACAGAGCACCAGCGTCTTCAGCGGAGATTTGAAGATTGGAGAGGGTGAGGGCTATTGCTACCAAGGGTAGGAGGCCCTTCCAGAAGATATCTATTCGCGGGAGCATACTTACTCCTTCTATTTGTTTAGTCCCAGAGATTCCATAGTCTACCACTAGACCAGTTCGATGCAATCTTGGTATATGTTGAAGCTCGATGCTAAGTCATCTGAGTAGGGAATCCCAAGAGGTTTTTCTCTCTCCTATTTCGTTCAATCCTGGTGCCAAGATCCCTTTCCCAGGGATATGATTTGCCTCTAAACGAATCCCATCCGGGTCTTCAAATAGGACAGAATAATAACCTGGAGCAAAGCCATCTTCCCTAGGGGTATGAATAATATTTGCGCCTATTTCCTTCGCGAAGTTATATATTTGGTCGACATCTTCGCGATTTAGAGTGCGAAAACAAAGATGATGCAGGCCGGGATTCAATTGATTGAATTTATTATCCTTGTTTTCTTTAGGACACTGCTTAATGACTATTCCTGTTCTACCACCGACTCCATATAGACTATCTTTTTTGTCGAGCACTATTTTCATTTCTAGTAGTTCAAAGAGTTTTCGATAAAAGGGCTTTGACAACTCAATATCAGACACTGTTAATGAAATGTGGGCAACGCCATTTATTTTGGCCATTGTATTTTAATGGTCCTATGTAAGGGTTCGATATGTTAAAGGGGTCGAGTATCACAAAAAATAATAAAGAAATATAAATACTAGTTAATTTCTTGCTGCGTAAGCTCCTATAGCTTCAAAACCAATCGCGTCTATTTGCTTTGCATCTTTTGAGTTAAAACCAATAGAATTGTCTTCATTAATCCAGTATTCAACATTTCGAGCAATCAGCTCGTTAATTATGTCTTGCCGTATTTCTATATTACGTACGGTAAAACTTTCTACTTCTGGGTTTGTTTCTAATTCAGCTCCAGTATTAGGAGGCGATTCTCTATTGCAACTAGTAAAAAACAGGGTGGTTATCAAACTCAGTATTATGGAATTTAGCTTCAAGTTGAAATATTTCTCGAACTAGGTTAATTGGAAGTCTGCTCCCTCTCTAGGCGTCGAGCACCAGCTAATATTCCTGGCATTGAGTAATTACCCTCGTGACAAGCGTATTCATAGATGCGACCTTCTAAGGGATAAAAGCTGAGTTCAGCGGTCCAAGGTTGACTATAAAGCTTAGAATCTTCCACTGTGAATCGATAATTAATCTCGTTGTCAGCGTGGCGACGCATTCGCTCTATGATTCTACCTTCGGGAGAGATTGGAACAGAGCTCTGACTCATCTGTAGAGGGCTTATATTTATTGTTTCTATGACTAAAGTATCACCTTCGTACCAGCCTACGGAGTCTCCTAACCACTGGTCTAATTGAGAAGGGCGGTGGTTTTCTCTCGCGATTTCAGCGTTATCAAATAATGGAATTATTCTAGCATCGTGCACCATTTCGACCATTATCATTAGGTAGTCGTCAGTTTGCACAAATTGGTAGCTGCTATTGTAAAGTGTTCCCATCATCCCAGGTCCTGCTGTATTTCCAAATCCTATAAGGCAACGCTCAGCAATTGGAATTGCTTCGGGGCCAGATGCGTCAGCGATACCTGTTAAGTAACGTGCGCCAAATTGAGGTCGGTTTAGGTCATAAGTGGGTTGCTCTAAAAATGGAATTGCGCCAGTCGGGGGGTCTATTATAAAAGAAGTTCGGTACTCCCCTCGGACACGCGCTAGGGTTGAGCCTGGGTCAGTCCAGAACAAGTTATAACCTCTTAATCCAAAATCTTGCGCGCCGGCTGGTGGGGCGCCAGTTTCTGGGTCGATAGCGGGCCCGTTTTCTATATTTTCACGAGAAATTCCAGCGATAGACAGACTGGATACAATTTCTTGTGCTCTCTCCGGGGAGACCACTAGGTCTGCCCCATGAGGACGGATTAGTGACGTGCGTGAAGCATTCGACCAAATCCCCGAAAGTTCTGGGCGCTCTGAGGTTTGAGCTAAAGACGCGGGAGGTAAAATAAGAAGGCTTAGCCCTGCTAAAATTGCGGTGGTTTGCAGTAATTTGGTTAATGCCATGAATTTATTCCTATGGGTTTTCGTAATATTTGAATTCTATGTGTGTTTGTTATTAGTTCAATAATTTGAGTATATCTTAGGTTTTTATTAATGGAAGTTAGCTATGCGAATTATGAAAATATACGAAACTTAAAGAGCTATCTTTACTTGTTAGATAATGTGGCCAATCCACCGCCCAGCTAACATTACTCCCGCCCAAAGAAAGAGAGATAGGCTCCCTGCAATTTTTAGTTGTATTGATGTTGAAATAACGGTTTCATGTTGTTGGATATCTTTATAAAGTATTAAATGGAAATATGCCATATTAGCTCCGGCAAGAACTAACAATACAATTTTTGATTGGAAGGCTGGGTTCAATACATGGGATGCAGCTCTTGTTATAAACATTCCTATACCCGTAATAGTGGCAATAATAAATGCGCCCCAAGTCCACGGAACTAGCTCTCGATTTAGAGTGGTTATAGGATATTTGATCGCTCCGAGTCCTAGTAATCTTAAGTCCACCCAAAGTATTGTCCCTACCACCATGGCCGCGGCAATAACATGTATAGACTCTAAAAGTGGAAACCAATTAGTTCCCCCAATGGTCCAAGAAAGCTCCCATTCTTCTACATCTAGCCAAAATGTTGATCTTAAAAAATCAGAAATCACGGTGTTCCTCGAATGTTCTTATAAGGGAAATTCCTTAGACTAATTTTCAAATACTCCACATTGGGTATTGGAGGTGTTCCAGATAAGCTATCCATCTCCCTGCTAGTGATACCATGATCCAAAACCCAAGCGAGAGTATGGCAATACTGCGAGCAATCCACTTCTTATTTTCTTGTTCCCAGTAACCTACTTTACTTCGATGCTTAGTAAAGAAGTATATGGTCAGTGTAATAGCCCCTAAGAGGAAAAGCATTTTCCAGGCGAATACAGGGTTATTAAAATACCGTGTGGGTCTTCCAAATACGAAGAAAGATCCCGAAACTAAATTACTAATTAGAGCAATATACAAATAAGGTACCATTCTATCCGTCATTTCCGTGATATTCTGAGATGGAACAGCTAATCCTAGGATGCGTAAGTTCAGCAATACACCCGTGCCCATAACCACAGCGATACCTAGAATATGCACAGTTTGGATGATTGGCGGGAAACCTGGGATGTTGGTTAGAGTCCAAAGCGCGCCGCTTTGTAGAAAGGAGCCGCTTATCAATTGGCCAATCCCAGTGAAAAATTCTGGCAAGGTTCTACCTCTTTTTTTTATAGATTATGCTTATCTGGTTATCGGCTAGAGATGTTTATCCGTGACTGCCCCTTCAGATGCAGATGATACCGTAGCAGCGTATTTAGCGAGTACTCCACGGTTATAGCGGACATTTGGTTTTTTCCACCTAGTTAATCTAGATTTTATCTCGTTATCATCTAGTTCTAAAGTAATAGTATTTGATTCGGCGTCTATAGATATGCGATCTCCATTCTCTACGGCAGCTATCGGTCCTCCTTCGCAGGCTTCTGGGGTCACATGTCCCACTACAAAACCATGTGAGCCGCCTGAAAAACGACCGTCCGTTATTAGTGCAACATCTTCGCCTAAGCCTTTGCCCATTATAGCCGACGTAGGCGACAGCATTTCGCGCATACCTGGAGCTCCTTTGGGTCCCTCGTAACGGATTACAAGAACATCATTTTTTACCACCGTGCCATTTAAGATTCCTTTCAGGCAATCTTCCTCAGATTCGAAAACCCTAGCGTTACCCGTGAAAGATAATCCTTCTTTTCCTGTGATTTTAGCGACGGCTCCTGTTGGCGCGAGATTTCCGCGTAAAACAACTAAATGTGAATCCCGTTTAATAGGATTATTAAAGT